>CALMWS010000001.1 GCA_937870795.1 uncultured Bacteroidota bacterium
TTAAATGAAAAATAAGGGAATGGAAAGAAAGCAGAATGGTAAATTATTAAATATATTTTTTACTGCCGGCTATCCGATGCTGCACAGCCTTGATGATATTTTACCTTCATTGGTTGCAGCAGGGGTAGATATGATTGAGGTAGGCCTACCCTACTCTGATCCACTGGCAGATGGCCAATTGATTCAGGAAACCTCAAAAGTGGCTTTGCAAAATGGAATGCACATTGATATACTCTTTGAGCAGCTGGACCGAAATTATGAAACTGTCAGTGCCCTTCCTGTTTATTTAATGGGATACTTCAATCAGTTTTTGCAATATGGACCTGAAAGATTTTTGGCCAGGTGTTTTAAAGCAGGCGTAAAAGGTTTGATTTTACCTGATCTACCTATGGAGTACTATGAAACAGAATATGCGAAACTCTTTGAAAAATGGCAGGTAGGTATTTCTTTTTTAATATGCCCGGATACCAGTGAAGGCAGACTTGACAATGCAGATCGCCTGAGCACCGGTTTTGTTTATGCCGTTAGTCAATCTGCTACAACAGGGAGCAAGTTGACTGCAGATACAACCTTAAAAACGTATCTGCAGCAACTACAAAACAGAACCTGGAAAAACAAAGTATTATTGGGTTTTGGCATTCAAAAGCATAATGATTTTGAAACAGCTTGCGCATATTTGGATGGGGCTATAGTGGGCAGTGCCTTTTTGCAGCATATCAAACAACATGGAATAGGTAGGGAGGGTATAATTAAATTTGTAAAAAGTATCCGAAATGATTAAAGTATTTGTAATTTTAGGTGAAACTCATTACTAACCTAAAATTTATAAACATGAGTCAATTTGATGAAAAAATGAGCGTTTACCTCGAGGCAGTGGAAAGTCTCGGTTTGAACCTCGATGCAGACCTGGTAACTGCTGTTGCCAAAAGCCTTGGTCCTTCCATTTATTTGGCCGATGCAGGAACGGTATCAGCCTCTGATCCAGAAGAACTGGCTACCATTAAAGAAAAATTTTTAATAGGTAAGCTTGGACTCAATGATGGACCAGAGCTGGATGCCGCTATACAGGAGGCCGTTGAAGCCATGGGTAAATCCAATCGCTCAAAACACAGAGCTATTTTTTATGCACTGCTGGTCAAAAAATTTGGCAAAGAAGGCATGTATTAATGAAAAAGGGGCCTAAGCCCCTTTTTTTATCTCAACAATGAAACATTGCCTCGTTTGATTATTTCTTCGCCATCCTGACACCTTGCTTTTAGCCAGTAGGCATAAACATCGGGTGCAAGTTCTTCTCCTGCCAATCTACCGCTCCATCCCACGTTTTGATCTTTAGTAGAAAAAACCTCCTGTCCCCATCGGTTGTAAATGATAAGTTCCATTTCAGTAATATAATTACTCCTGACCATGAGCACGTCATTGTTGTCATCACCGTTGGGAGAAAAGGCGGTAGGAATAAATACATCATCTGCACATTGTGGCGGTCTGACATCGATGCGGATTTGAGCAGTTCCGGTACAGCCATTGGCATCAGTAGCGGTTACTGTGAATGTAGTAGGTTCATTGATAACTACATTTTGTTTGACACCGGTAAATGAGTTTGACCAGACGTAAGTCCAACCACTAACCGGATCTACTACCTTTAGTTCCACATTTTGGCCTTTCGGTACTGTTGTGTTGGGACTTGCTTCCAGGTCGAGGCTTAAAAAGTCTGGAGACACAGTAAAACTATCTCTGAGTCTGCAGCCCAATGTAGGATGCACCACATTTACATAAAATTTTTGTTCACCATTGATCTGTAGTGTTGCCGTAGCAGTATTGCCTCCACTCACCACCAGATTGGCTGGCTGCCAGTCGTAAATATATGCAACATTGCCATCAACGTCAATGCTGGCAACAGCATTTTGATTCAAGCAAAAAACCTCAGGGGTATCCAGCTTGTATTTGTAATCAAACTTATCAAGGGTTATGGTTTTATCTTGCTTGCAACCCAAAGTGGGATGGGTCACAGTTACCTGATAACTACCCGATTTGGCTACATCGGCCAATATAGATGATGTGTTTTGACCGCTTACGATGCCAATTGCAGGCGACCATTGGTAATTGAAATTGATGCCCTGCTGTGTTAATACAGTAATGGGATATTGACCGGTTGTACATACTGTGTCCTGTGCATCCAGGGTAAAATCAAATTCAAATGCTTTGACGCGGATGGTATCTTTGAAAGGACAGCCATTTTGGTCTTTTACCTCCAAAAGGTAATAAGTATCCCCGGTTATATTGACAACAGGATTGGCTTCAGCACTCAAAAAAGTGCCATCTGCATTGAGCCACACAAAATCAAGTCCCTGTGCAGCTTGTGGTAAGGTCAATGTATAAGGTGCATTGATACAATTTTCCACCTCATTGCCTTCAAATACGGGGTAACTTGCATTCAAAGTAAGGGTATCGAGCACGTCCTTGAATGGACATTTTTCGCTAAAGTTGGCCAACTTGATAATATATTTGCCGGGGCCCGGATAGGTATGACAATCAGCAGTGAGGATGGAGTTGTTTTTTGGTCCAGAAGGAGGGTCTCCAAAATCCCATCTTGGGAAACCAAAGATGCTGCCATTGAGCTGAAAACACACATCGAAAGTATCACAACTTTTTACATTAAAATCAAAGTCTACAATTGGATTTTCAATGATTTTAAATTGAAGCGAATCACTGAGTTTACATCCATATTGATTGGCGGCATCAAGATACAGGGTGAAATCCTTGTCATTGGGTCCTGTGGTGCCCACAGTAATTTTATAACCATCGTTGACAGCAATGATATGGGGATCCGGTTTCCAGGTGATAACGGTTGTATGTGTAGGATCAGTATTAAACACATTGCTGGTCTTTATGGTATCTCCTATACAAAATTCAAAGGGCCCGATGATGTCAATTTTCGGACTTTGGTTTTTAATAAGAATTTCTGCCGGAACTGCGCTGCACACATCACCTTTAAACCTTACATAATATTTTTTCTCATCACCATTAAATGTTGTTGAAAGCTGAGCTTCGTTTGCTATTTCATTGCCAAAGCCGGGAACATCTGACCAAATGTACTGACCGGGTCCTACCCCACCCACGGCCGTCAATAGCACCTTGCCATCGCAGGTATAGTTTTCACCTTCGATAAACAAATTTATGGTTTCCAATACATCTACTGATATACTGCCACTTACCTGACATAAGCCATCTGTAACCGTCACCGAATAAATCTTGTCTTCTACCGCGGTGAGAGTGGGTTTTGTTGGATCCGTAAGATCAAGGCCAAGTTGTGGTGACCAAAAATAGTCAAAATTGGGGTTGGTATTTTCCAGCAAAAGTTTGCTTTCTCCGGGACACAATACAAGGGCTTGAGAGATGATGTGTAATGTTGCATATGGACCAGGTAGAAAGGAATCACTAAGTGTATCCCGACAGCCATTTTCAAATCGGGTATTGAGACTTGTAAATATGACACTGTCTTTAGGCACTGGTACAAGGAGGGTATTACCATTGTATGCCTGTGCATTTGATGAATTTCCGATAGTCCATTTTATTCCATCGTTGTTCAAACCTTTTGTAAAATCATTTAAAAATTTGAATTGAAGTGCAACCGTAGAATCGGTCGGACAATCTTCCCCTTTGTAGCTATAGGCAACCTTAGGCCTCAGTTCATCAATGTCTATTGGTTTTGTGATAGAAGCAGTACAATTGTTGGCAAAAGTCAATTTTAGCTCCATGTCAAAACTGTCTTTCAAATTGCGTACGACATCCAGCATTTTGCCTACACCGCTGCCGGTATTATAGGTCCAATCAAATTTTTCAATCGATGTAAAAGGCAAATTGTCTTCTGCCTGCTCTGTAAACCTTATGATGGCAGCATTTTCCTGGTCGCAACCTGTAAGATCGAAGATAAAATCAGCTTTGGGAACAAAGTCATCAATAGGAAACTTATCCACACTTTGAGATCTGCAAAATTTATCGGTGTTGATGTCGAGCTGAACTTCAAAGTTTTGTCTTTCAATGACCATATCAACCGTATCGCCCGTGTAGTTGAATGTGTTGTTGCCAATTCTAACCTGCCAATCTCTTGTGGTAACTACATAGTTGTCATTTAGTGATTGACTCAGGTCAACCAGCCTGATTTTAAGTTTATTGTTTTCGTCACAGCCCAGCAATTCCACTTTAAATCCAGATTCAACTACTTTTGTGTTATAGTCTACACTCTCTGAAATCGTACCTGAACAGGCGTTGGAAGCCTTGACCCCCAATTGTACATCAAAATCTGCGGGTTGAATGGTAAATATAGCAGGATTGGTGGTAGCGGTTTGTTCATTGCCATTCTGCGTCAACTTCCAGTTCCATTCGTTGGACACAACTCCGGGGTCGTCTGTATATGAAGAATCTGTAAGGATAACCGATATACTGCCATCCGGATTACATGCTTTGATATCGTAGGTAAAATCAGCGAAATAAGGCAAATCGGTTATGTGCAGGTTTTGTACGAGGGTATCAAAACATTTATCCGATCCACGTACCACTTTGAGGTAAACTTTGTAATCCCCGTTAGATGGGTAGGTAAAAGTTGGGTTCTTTTGGGTGGATTTAAAAGCAGGGTCAGTTGATGGATAGTTGAAATTCCACTCATAGGAATCTGATGAAACTGAGTTGTTGATGAAGCTGATGGTCTTTGTATTGCACAGACTTGATGGCGCATCTACGATTGCAGTAGGAGGAGTTGAACATATGCGCGTATTGTATTGCAAATCCCTGCGCACCTCACCAATTTTTACTCCATTTCTGTATTCTTCAACACAAATGGTCAAAACGTACTGACCCACAATATTCGGTGTAGCGGTAAGTTTTCCGGTATGAAGGTCTATTTTTAAAGGTACGCCTCCCATCAAGTTGTTGAGGTTGTACGGAAATTGGAAAATGATATCCTGATAAGGTGGTGCCTTTGCAGGATTGACATCGGAGATAACGGGCGTAATGGAGTCAAGACCAGCTTTGGGCACGCACAATTTGTAAATCAATGAGTCGCCATCTGCATCGGTGGCTTTGAAATCAAAATTGTAGGGCTCATTGACACACATATACACGTTTGGCCACATGGTAAACCTGGGAGAACTATTCCTGTTGTCGAAAGCAAATTTTGATATTTCTGCGGAGTAAGTGGCCCCAGTATTCAAGGGGTTAATAATGTTGTTGATACTGCCATTTCTACAACAGCGTTGGTACACAAATGTATATCCGCCATCTGCATTATCGGGCAATGAAACAATTACTTTGTATTCGGTTTGTTCATAACAGATTTGAGAGCCTTCAAAGCCGCAATCCGATTCGATCTTATCATCAACCGAAGATGTAGTTGATTGCGCTACTTTTAAGATTTGAAATACAGTTTTTTTGTTGTTTTTATCATCCTTAAATATGGTAATCACGGCATTCTTATCAAAGGGCTCATTGACGTCTTTGCCATCTTTGTTTTTAGAACAGTCCCTTCGCACAGTGAGAATGATCTCGTACCGGTTTTGTCCGTTGGCGCGATCCAGGAACCGATAAGTAATGTCACCACCTACAATGTGTGTGGCATTGGCAACACCGATGCTAAAAAAGACAACCAGGAAAAAAGTAAGCCAGGCAGTCCCATTTTTTATATATTGAATGACTTTCATTGTTTCTCTTTTTGGTTATTTTTTGATTTTAACACTTATCACCTCTACCTTTCTTTCCTTGGATGCTTTTAAACTGTAAATAGATCCTTTTTCATCGTGAATGTTGTCATTCACATCAACAGGAGAAAGTTCTTCACCATAGGATATTTCAGTGATAATTAATTGTTCGTTGAGCAAATAAGGAGCGAGGGCGCCATTTTTGTATTCCATCATATTGTTGCGCACACTGTTGATCCTTCTTTGCCCCAATACCAGGTTGTAACGATCATCAAACCTCGGGGATGCATAACCTCTGATGGTCATGTCTATTTTTTGACCTTCACTCAGGGCTTTGATCAATTCGTCCATAAATAAGCCAAATCTGTCGTAGCCACCACGAACATCTCCTTCAAAAAATGCTTCCATATTGTCGATGGATTCCTGCTTTTCGGGACCCTTTATGCCTTTGCCGTATCGCTCCATAAATTCAGGCTTCCTGAGCATATAGGCTTTAAGCAAATCACCAAACACTTTTTTGGTTGCAGTGGATTTACTATCGGGGTCAGGCTCGTCATTATCAAAATAAAGAGCCAATGGCAACAAACGATTGATGTCGGCTCTCGGTAAGTACAACTTGCGGGTAATTTTACCCGATCCACCGCGGGTATCGATTGTTTCGGTTACACCGCTGTAGCCGATTTTTGTGGCGGTAATCTTGTAGGTTTTATTGGGTTCAATTTGAAAAGTAAAATCATTGCCCATTTCATTCATTTGAACCAGGATTGGGTTGGCAGGATCGGTAAGATCTTCCACCGTAATTTTTACACCCGAAAGTGGTTTTTTGTCGTTGGCATCGAATGTAAAGAGATCAAGGGATAATTTGTCTGTATCCAGGTACAGTTTTTTAATAAGGTTTTCTGATTTCCTGATGGTATGTGTACTAAAGGAAATGGTATCTGCTTTGTACCCCGGCTTTGAGGCAATGATGAGGTAGGTCACCCCTTTGGTCAAGGCAAATGGATGCTCGTTGCTGTCTTCAGGGGTTAGCGAAGCCAGTTGTTTCTTTTTGACCTGATCAATAAGAACTACCGTTGCGCCAAACAGAGATTCACCTGTGTTTTTATCAAAGGTGAGTGCGTTGAGGTTGATTTGAAGATTTTTGATGTTTGCCTTGTAAATATCGTAACAACAAGATTTCAACAATTCGTCAACATAGGTAGCTCCTTCTCTATTGGAAGAAAATAAAGCTGTCTCACCTGCATCATCCGGCCTGTAATAAATGTCGTGGTATGTGCTGTTGTAGGGCATAGGGAGAATGGTGGCTTCAATAAATTTGCCATCAACCCACTGACTACCAAAAATGTCATAGCCACCAAAGCCGGTTTTTCCCTCTGTACTAAAATACAGAGTTCTGCTATCTTGGTGAAAATAGGGAGTTACATCATTTTCGGCTGTGTTGATCTCATTGAGATTGATAGGATTTGAAAAACCTAGTCTTTTGTCGTAGACTGCCATCCAGACATCCAATTTACCCTCTCCACCAGGCCTGTCTGAAACAAAATAAAGAACTTCATTACCTGTAATAGGATCTTTTGCAAAGCTCGGCTGCGTAGTTGTATATCCTGGCATGTTGATTGGGCCGCCCACCAGCTGTTCTTCTGAATAGGTACCATCTGCATTGACCTTTGAGGAATACAAATCACACCTCAATTCCGGGTCGGATTTGAATTCACAAACCGTGTAATAAATCTTTGTTTTGTCTGTATTAAAAACAGCATTGGCAACTGAAATATCCCTTTTATTAAAATCTGCGGTAAGTTCATTACTTCCACTCTTACCGTTTTTAAGTACTTTAGCTATTTGTCGGGCCGGTTTCTGGAGGGCCTTGTTTTCCGTAAACCTTTGAGATGAAAAATAGATGGTAGTGTCCCATTGAATGGCACCGAAATCCGAATACTCTGAGTTGATAGAAGAACCCATTCTTTCTATGGAAACATTTTCATCCGGCTCTTTGCTATTGGTCGCTGCCCATGTACAGGAGGCCTTTTCCTTTTTGGCTTTTTTGGTGAGGTATTCTTTTTCATGGCTGTATTGACTCAGATACAGATCATAATATTCAATGGCTTTATCAAATTTGCCCAATCTTTGGTTCATTTCACCTGCATAAAATAAGCAGGTTGAGTCGGGCACATTTTGCATAGAATCTATCAACAAGGCATACTTTTCTGCTGCCACGGCGTAAGAGTCAAATTTTCTGGCGGCTTCTGCTGATTTAAATATGATGTCGACATCTTTTTCATCAAAGGCCAATACTTCATTGTAATAAACCAATGCAGCATAATAATTGCCCTGGACGTAGGCGGTTTCAGCAGCTTCCAGAAATTGTTTTTTGGATTGCCCACTACTCCACCCTGGTACAAGCATCAGAAGGATAACCGATAATCTTAAATATTTATACATAATTAGTAGTCGGTGAAGTATTAATAAATAGGACAAATTTTGCGCTCTGCCAGCGGACGGACGGACTTGATGATGTACCTGACATGAAATTCTGGTCCGCCTCTGTTAGAGGACACAATCTTGTTGAAATTGGTTGCATCAAGATCATAGCTGAAGCTGGCATACCATTCATTGTATTGGATGGCTATTGTTGGAATGGTAGATCCTGCGGTTCGATAAGCAAGCCCGGCATGTACCTGGGTTTCTTTGCCCCTTTTTTGATTCACATAAAATTTGATAAGACCACCTATCAAGGTTTCCTTGTATTTTTCCTGTATCTGATGTAGGGCTGAAAGCTGTAAATCCAGCGAACTCATCAACTGAATATTCCCTACCGCATTTAAAGTCAGGTGGATGGGTAGACTTTGAGAAGGGGTATTGTAAAAAGTTGTGGAAGGCTGGTGTAAATGGTAAGCCCCTATGCCGGCATCAACAAAGGTTCTGCTGCTCTGTTGGTATCTGTAGTTGACACCCAATGCAGTTTCCAGCATGTTGACCCTTTGAAAATTGAAATTTTCACCACTTGGAGCGTTGGGATTAAAAGAGACTCCATCCCATTGTTTATCCCAGGTGAGATTGGTGGTATTGAAGGCACGGGTTGAAAAGCCAAGCATGGCACCTCCTCCAATGAGGTGGTTTTTTGTTAATTTTCGGGTATAGGATGCACCTACATTAATGCCTGTAAGCGTCAGCTTTGAATCTCCCTGCCGATCGTAGTTGAGGTTGCCCCCAAAACCTAAAAAATGCTTGTCATCTTCCAAATAGTATTTTCGATCGTAAGCCAGGCTGAAAGTAGTCCAGGTGACGGGCACAAATTTCCATTGATTGCGATAGCTGAGATTGAAACGTTGGTCGCCATTAAAAATACCGATCAATGCAGGATTGGTGTTGAGCGGCGAATTATAAAACTGCGAGTAATGCAGATCTTGGGCCTTTCCTTTGAAATAAAAAAGAAGGCACAACGAAAATATTAAAATTTTATTGCGCATATTACTCGATTTTAATATTAAATATTGACTGATTATCAAAACGTTATTTGTAAAATCTTAGTTCATTTTAGGTACAAAAACCATGCTAATTTGTGCTTTGAAGTAAAAAACTGTGTGCAATTACTGCCGTTTTTGCATGTATTTGGAGTCAATGTTCAAAAGTATATAATTTATTTATATTTATTAGCATCTGATTATCTTTTTAATCTGTTTTTAATTTAGTTTAAAATTTGCAATTACAAACCTATTTCCGGTTTTGATTTATACGGGATTGGGCAAAATAATCCTACTTTTGAAAGAAAAAGAATGGAGATTACATTAAACAGACAAGCCCATCAACTGTATGAAGGGATAAACAGTGCCGGCCAGTCTATTAACCTCGGCGGGGGTGGACAAGCCGTTGGGCCAATGGAGGCAGTTTTGATGGCGGGAGCCGCATGTGCAAGCATTGATCTCGAAATCATTTTGCAGAAAATGCAACAAGGGCTTACTGCTCTTAACATTCAGGTGAAAGGGGATCGGGCAGATGACGAAATTCCCAAAGTTTTCAGGAAAGTACACCTTCGCTTTCAATTATGGGGCGATTTGGAAGCATCCAAAGTAGAGAAAGCCATCGCACTGAGTGTCGAAAAATACTGCTCTGTGTTGACCATGGTAGCCAAAACGGCAGAAGTAAGTTTTGATTATGAAATAAACGATTAGGTAAGAGATGAATCGATTTGAAACCATAGCCATCCGCATGCAATTAGAAAGGACAGCAGAAAAAGAGCACGCTGTTCCCATTTTTCCAACTTCAAGTTTCATTTTTTCCGACGCCGACGAGATGAGAATGGCTTTTACAGAAGAAATTGAGGCCAATATTTACAGCAGGTACAGCAATCCTTCTGTTCGTGAGTTTGAAAATAAAATTGCCGCACTGGAAAAGGCTGAAGCGGCCATTGCTACTGCCTCTGGCATGTCGGCTGTATTTGCTTCCTTTGCCTGTTTTTTATCGCAAGGCGACCACGTTTTGCTATCGCAGGCAGTATTTGGCAGTACCATAAAACTGTTTGAGAATTTTTTTGCCAAATGGGGCATTTCTTACGATTTAATCAATAGCACAAACCCAGTGAATTGGCAATCTGCATTCAAATCAAATACTAGATTGGTTTACCTCGAGACCCCTTCCAACCCGGCCCTCGATATTTACGATCTTAAAGCATTTGCGGACCTGAGCCACGAGCACAATGCCCTTTTGATA
This sequence comes from uncultured Bacteroidota bacterium, assembly GCA_937870795.1. Taxonomy (GTDB): domain Bacteria; phylum Bacteroidota; class Bacteroidia; order Chitinophagales; family Saprospiraceae; genus JADKBO01. The sequence goes on from CALMWS010000001.1 coordinate 10,401, forward strand.
GTGGACAATTGTTTTGCTACGCCCTACTTGCAAAACCCAATAAGCCTGGGTGCAGATTTGGTCATCCACTCAGCCACAAAATTCATTGATGGTCAAGGTAGAGTGCTGGGTGGCGTGATCGCAGGAAGTAAGGAACACATATCGCAGATCATACCTTTTATGCGGAATGCGGGTCCTACACTATCCCCTTTTAATGCCTGGATTTTGTCGAAAAGTCTGGAAACATTGGCGGTCAGGATGGATCGTCATTGTGAAAACGCACTCAAACTGGCAACTTTTCTGGAACAAAGAGAGGAGGTTTTGTATGTAAGGTATCCCTTTTTGAACTCGCATCCTGGCTGTGAAGTTGCCCGAAGTCAAATGAAGGCAGGGGGTGGCATCGTAGCGTTTGAATTGAAGGGTGGTATAGAAGCGGGTAAAAAAATGATCAATGGTGTGATGATGTTATCCATTTCACCCAATTTGGGTGATACGCGCTCCATCATTACACATCCCGCATCTTCTACGCACAGCAAATTGTCGCGACAGCAAAGAGAAGATGTGGGCATAACCGATGGACTGATCAGGATTTCTGTGGGTTTGGAACACATAGATGACATCATCTCAGACATCCGCCAGGCCATCGGTTAAGCCTCAAATTTTAGAGGAGGTCGTCAGTATCTTTGTAGTCATTTTTGAACGAATCAAGGCCACCTATTTTGCCATGCAGGTATTGGTGGTAATAAACCAGTGAAAAGCCTCCAAAGATGAAGATGCAGGCAAAGGTACAGGCTGGTTCTGTATGGAACAGATTGTCAAAAAAAATGCCCACCAGCAAACCGGCGCCAATACTCATAAAAAGTAGGCCCATTTTGAGCGCATTGTTTTTTCTTTCTTTGCCATGGAAGACTGAACTGTCTTTACCGTATTGGATCAAAGCCAATCTTTCTCTGTGTCTGTTTTTCAAAAAGATAATTCCCAGCACCATAACGGTGGTAAAAAATCCAATAACTGCTAATATTTGATCTGCCATCATAATTTGTTTTTAGTCACTACGCTTTGGGTAATAAATCGGTTACAATTTTTAAAACTAATTTTTTTAGAAATATTTGAATTAACAGACCTGCTTTGGCTTAACATCCAATTTATAATTACATAAAGGTGCAGAGATATGAAAATCAACCAGGTTCCGTACAGATTTTAGTTGACAGGAGTGGAGCCGGTTCTATTTAACAAATCCTGATCCAAACAATAAAAAATGGCGGCAAAAAGCTGCAGTAGTTGTATTTTAGCCCGTAATAAAAAATCTTTTTAGCAACATCAGTGTATTGATATGGCAAAAAAACAATCGAAATCGATAGCAGCACACCCAAAAGAGGATGTACAAAAAGTGAAGCTACCTTCTTTTTATTCATGGAAAGACTGGGCTATCCTGGGAGCTATCCTCTTTACCTGTTATTTGACTTTTTCCAATGTCAAAAATTTTCATTTTGTAAACTGGGACGATGACAGAAATTTTTATGAAAATCAACTGATTACCTCTCTTAACAGTGAAAATTTTTGGTCCAACACCTCCCGGATTTTTAAGGAAGATGTGATTGGCAACTACAACCCACTTACCATTTGGACATTTGCTCTCGAAAAAAGATTTTACGGCAAAGGTAATTACAATGGACTGGAAAGTCCCGGCAGCTGGCACCATACCAATCTCATTTTGCATTTGATCTGTGTCATGCTTGTTTTTTTCATATCCCGCAGATTGCGGCTTGGTTGGATCGGAGCAGCATTTGCTACTGCCTTATTTGCCTTGCACCCGATGAGGGTTGAATCTGTAGCCTGGGTGACAGAACGCAAAGATGTTTTGTACGGCATGTTCTTTTTAGCAGCTTTATTGCAGTACATAAGGAGTAAGGAAAAAGCAAGTTTTCTTAGGACATTTTCCATATATCTGTTCTTTATCCTTTCTTTATTTTCCAAAATCCAGGCTGTTGTTTTACCATTGGCAATGATTGCTGTAGATTTTTTAATGGATGATAAACTAAGTTGGCAAACCATTATTAAAAAATGGCCCTACTTCCTGGTTTCATTTTTATGGGGGGTATTCGGGATTTTTGTGTTGAGCCATGAAGGTTCGCTTGATGCCAATGATGTAACCTATGCGTTCTGGCAAAGGATTTTTATTGGTACGTATAGTTATCTGGTATACGTTGTAAAATCAGTGGTGCCATGGAGAATGTCTCCGCTTTACCCTTATCCACCTTCTATTCCGGCGTACTTCTACCCTACCATCCTCGTTTTACCCGCCGTACTTTTTCTGGGATGGCAGGCATTTGTGAAAAACTGGAAGGTATTTGGGTTTTCGTTGGCCTTCTTCACTTTCAACATCATGTTTCTGCTCCAAATTCTCGGTGCAGGTCAAGGTTTTATTGCCGACAGGTTTACTTATATAGCCTATTATGGGATGTTTTTTGGTTTTGGCTATCTTGTAGATTGGCTTTCGAAAAAACAAAACGGACAAATTTTATCAGGTGCCTTAGGTGTGTTGGTCATAGGCATTTATGCAACCTTGACCTTCAGGCAGGTGGCTATTTGGGAGAACTCGGGTACGTTGTGGACCCATGTACTAAAATACTACAACCAGACGACCCTTCCCTTTGGAAACAGGGCTAATTTTTACAGGTCTCAAAAAATGTACGACGAAGCGTTGGTTGACTACGACAAAGCCATTAAACTCAAAGAAGACCCCCAAACCTTCAACTCCAGGGCTCGTTTGTATTTTGATACAGCTACAGACTCAACCCGGTTGATGCTTGCGTTAAGAGATTACAACAAGGCCATCGAATTAAAACCCGATGATGGAGAATTTTGGGTCAACAGGGGGGCTACCTATGCCCGACTTGGCAATCTCGACAAAGCAATCGAAAATATCAATACCGGCCTCAAGTTTAAGCCCGACCACGAGACAGGGTATTTGAATCGATCGGTTTTGAATTCAGCACTGGCATCACGCTACCAGCCTGGCAGTAAAGAATTTGGAGATTATACTTCACGAGCCATAGCCGACATTGATGAATACCAGAAGTTCAGACCATACAACGGAGATACCTGGTACGAAAAAGCAAGGATGAAAAGAAGCCTTGGCAATTTAATGGGAGCCATGGAAGATATCAACCGTGCAATACAGATTGATGCATCCAAGGGCATTTACTACTATGAGCGTGCCATTGAAAACAATTTGCTCAACCGCAATGATCAGGCGAAAATCGATTTGCAAACAGCTATTACTTCAGGCTACAATAACATCGATGCGGCAGTATTCTCTGCCATACAGGGTAATTAATGGTAAAACACATCTTCCTGGTTGGCTTTATGGGAGCGGGTAAGACTACCATTGGAGCAGCGTTGCAAGCCCTCACAGGAATGACTTTGTTGGATACAGACCAACAAATTGCTGAATCGGAAGGGAAAGCCGTTAGTTTGATTTTTGATGAATTTGGTGAGGCTCATTTCAGGCATCTGGAAAAACAGCTGCTCCAACAATTGAGTTTAAGCAATGAGCCATGCATCTTTTCTACAGGAGGAGGAATGTTCGCTGATTTGGAAAATCGACAATTGATGGGCTTGGTCGGAACTACTTTTTACATCAAGAAAAGTTTTCGTCAGCTATACAAGGAGATCAGACATGATCACACCCGCCCACTGGCTGCTAAGGCAACTAAAAAAGAACTGTACTTACTTTTCAAAAAAAGAAAAAGGTATTATCAAAAAGCAGATTTTACCATTCACAATTTTGGGTCTCCATCTCAAGTTGCTCATAAAATCCTAAGCCATTTGCCCAAAAATGAACCAGGTAGATAAGGTGATGTTTAATTGATTATTTTAGCTCAAAATTTATGTAAATGAGAAAATATTTACTTCTGTTGCTTGTACTCGTTTCTTTGAAAAACAATGCCCAACAACTTGTAAGTGCAACCTATTTGAAATCGTATCCCGCCTCTTATTTTGCCCAGCAGTTTGGCTTGTTTGCAGGTTATGATGTAGACCTGTACAGAATTATTTATACCAGCAAAGAAGTAAATGGCGATGCCACCAATGTGAGTGGCCTGGTTTGCCTGCCTAAGGTCAAAACTTCAGGATACCCTATGTTGGTATACCAGCACGGCACAGCTGGCTCACGTGCAGAGGTTCCCGGTTATGAAAGTTTTGAAAGTGTATTGCCTTCCATATTTTCTTCCATCGGATTCATATCCATTGCCCCCGATTACCTTGGCCTTGGCGTTGACCAGGGTGTACATCCGTATGTGCACGCCGCTTCTGAATCCTGGGTTGGAGAGCACATGCTGGCTGCAGTACAACAGTTTTTGGACGAAGAGGGTTACAATACTACCAAAGATCTGTTCCTTTGTGGTTATAGTCAGGGTGGACACGCCAGCATGGCATTGCACCGAAGCCTGGAAGCCAATAACCGTGGTTTTACGCTTAAGGCAGCCAGCCACATGTCCGGACCCTATTCTATTTCCTCTGGCATGAAAGATTTATTGATCAGTGAAGAGGCTTATTCAACCGTGGCTTATTTACCGTTGGTGGCTTTAAGTTATAATGAGGTATATGGCATTTTTCCGCAAAACAACCTTAGGAATTTTTTCAAGGGTGAATATGCGGATCTAATTGAACAATTTGCCAATGGTGACTATGATTTGTGGGTGCTAAATACCAAACTCATCGCTCGATTGGAAATGCAATACGGTAAAGCCATTCCCAAAAACATGTTGCTTCCGGAGGTATTAAACGCCATCGTTTCAGACAACAACCATCCGGTAAATGTGGCCTTGAGAGACAACGATGTTTATGATTGGAAACCTACCATCCCTACCCGACTGCTTTATTGTAAGGCCGATGAACAGGTGACTTATGTCAATAGCATCATTGCAGAAACCAAGATGAAACAAAATGGCTCCATTTCAGTGGCTGCTTTTGATGTCAATACCAATGGGAGCCACTCTTCGTGTGTTTCTCCTGCCATTACATCTACCTTATTTTTCTTCCTTGGTTTACAGCAGATTTCAGCAACGCAGCAGTTGACTGAAGCATTGAACATTTACCCCAATCCGGCAAGTAGCATGGTTTATGTTAAAGGAAATACAGCGGTGGGTGTAAGCTTGCTCGATGCAAAGGGTACGGTATTTACGCCGACTTTAGAGGCCAATAGTTTTGACGTGCAGGGCATACCTGCTGGATATTACATCGTATTGATGAATTTTGAAGATGGCTCCAATGCCAGAACAAGTTTAATCATAAAATAGAATTCTCTTTCAATATTATGTAGGGTATTGATGGTATAATGAGTAATTAAGTTTTATATTTACCTCAAATAGCAGGTAAATGATTCAGGAAAACCAACGATTACTTTCCATTGATGTTTTGCGGGGCATGACCATTGCATTTATGATCATTGTAAATACCCCGGGATCATGGGAATTTGTTTATGCTCCTTTGCGCCATGCAAAATGGGACGGATGTACGCCTACCGATCTGGTATTTCCATTCTTTTTATTTATTGTGGGTTTGAGTATGGCCCAGTCCATCAAGAGCCACCAAAATTTTACAAAACAACAGCTTTTCCTTAAAGCACTTAAACGGACAGCCGTTATTTTTGGAATAGGTCTGCTTCTCAATTGGTTTCCTTTTTTTGACAAACCACTGGCTGAATTAAGGATCTTTGGTGTATTACAACGCATTGCGCTTGCTTATTTTGCAGGTGCTTGTATATCAATCTACGTTAAAGAGAAATACCATTTGTGGACAACCATGATTATCCTGGTATTGTATTATTTGGTATTAATTATGGGCGTAACCGTGGATCCCCTCACCCTGGAAAATAACCTTGTGCGAAAGATCGACCTTGCATTGCTTGGTGAAAACCATGTCTACCACGGTTATGGTTTACCTTTTGATCCGGAAGGACTGCTCAGCACACTTGGTTCGATTGGCAATGTAATGTTTGGCTATATCCTTGCCAGGAAAATTGCAGCAATGGACTCCAGAACAAGGCAGATCCAATATGTTTTCTTCTTTGGAGCCATCCTCATTACGCTGGGTGTTGTTTGGAATTTTACGGGTTTTCCCATCAACAAGCCTATATGGAGTAGTTCGTATGCCATGTTTACGTCAGGCCTGGCTTCATGGCTTTTTGCCGTAATGATTTATTTGATTGACGTAAAATCCATTACCCAATGGGCATTCCCATTCAAAGTTTTTGGAATGAATGCGCTCGCATCCTACGCCTTGTCAGGCCTTGTAATCCGCACATTGAACCTCATCAAATCGGGCGAAGATGGCTTGCCTGCCTTGTTTTATAAAAACATTACCAGTCCGATGGCAGGACCCTACCTTGGGTCATTCTTGTCGGCATTGATCTTTTGTTTTATAATTTGGCTGCTGGCCTATGCCCTATACAGGAATAAAATATTCATCAAAGCATAAAGCCAATTTAACCGACCATCAGGCTCTCAATTTCATCAATTTCTTTTGGGATATAAGAGCCCAGCACTTCTCTGCCATCTGCAGTGATGTGAACATTGTCTTCGATCCTGATTCCCCCGAAGTTATAATAACTTTGCAATAAGCTGTAGTTGACAAAGTCGTGGTATTTATTGTCTGATTTGAACTTTTCGATCAATTGTGGTATGAAATAGATACCAGGTTCTACTGTAAAAGTGAAGCCAGGTTCAAGTCTTCTGGCCAGGCGTAGCGATTTGAGCCCCAGCATTTTACTTCTCTCCTGCCCCGCTTCATAGCCCACCAGATTTTCTCCCAGGTCTTCCATGTCGTGCACATCCAAACCAATCATGTGACCCAAACCATGGGGCATAAACATGCCATTGACCCCTTGTTCCAACATGTCGTCAACATTTCCTTTTAAAATGCCCAGTGCTACAAATTTTTCCAACATGATTTTATTGGTTGCCACGTGTACATCTCTGTAATAAACACCAGGCCCGGAAAGTGTGATACCTGCTTTTTCCATTTCCAAAACCACCTGGTAGATTTCTTTTTGTTGGGTGGTAAATTTTCCACTAACCGGAAATGTGCGCGTAATGTCGCCCGCATAAAGCATGTCGTTGTGAGCACCGGAATCGTTCAATGCAAGCCTGCCTGATGTCATGAGGTTGTCGTGGTGATGGTTGTGCAAGACCTGACCGTTGACACTGAATATTGGGCCGTAGGAGAAATCAGCATGATGGCGCCTGCATTCCCTTGCTATTTCTGCCACCACCTCATATTCGTACTTACCCGGTTTGGTATGTTGCATTGCAGCCAGGTGCATTTGTCTGGTGATGTCTACCGCTTGAGACATTTCCTTTATTTCATCGGCATCTTTGATGCTTCGTTGTTGGATTACTGCTTTAATCAAATCTTCAGATGGGCTATTCAAACCGGCTCTTGAAAGGTCATTGAAATGCTCAAGCCTGTAAGGAGGCAAAAAGTGGATAAGCCTGCCCGCACTTTTGGCTTTTTCCAGATCAACAAACAATTTTTCAGGGCTTTTGACGGTGGTAACACCTACCTTCAAACCCAGCCCAGAGAGTTTTTCGATTTCTCCCATCCAGATGATATCATCCATGGTGAGTTCATGGCCATACAAAATCGCCTCACCGGTTTCTATGTCAATGGTGGCATGAAGATCAGGAGCGTTGATACCAAAATAGTATAAGAAATTACTATTTTGCCTGAATGGAAAGGTATTGTCCTTGTAGTTGGCTGCACTTTCGCCATTGCCCATAATCCATACCAGCCCGCTTGTCAGTTGTCCAACCAAAGCGGTTCTTCTTTGCTCATATTTTTCACGTGTAAATAATCTCATATTGATGATTTTGCTTTTTCTACTAATAATTTGCCCAAATAACTGCCAATGGCCACACCCATGCCTCCCAGGCGAACACCGATGTAACAATCTTTGTCAATCTCTTCGACAATGGGAAGTTTTGATGGCCCAATACCCAGAATACCTGTCCACCACTGCTCAATTTTCACCTCCGTGCCCTGGCAGATCTGGTCGGTTAAAAATCTAATAAGTTCGGCCCTTATGTGCTCATTGAACTCAAATTTATCGGTAGTTTCAATTTCAGGTTCCAGGTTTCTGGCACCACCCAAAAGAATACGATTGCCAATCCTTCTGAAATAATAATAACCTTTGTCGAAGTGGTAAACCCCATTCCATTCCAGGCCAGCAATTTCTTCTGTTACACAAACCAAATTTCTTGCAGGTACTACATCCAGATGGGGAAACAGGTTGCGCGTAAACCCGTTGGTACAAAGAAATAAGGTGCGGTAACCAAGCTGCAAACCGCTGGTAAAGCTTACATCTTTATCTTTGGTGTTGATGGTTTCTACGCTGTGCCCAAAGATAAATTTGACACCCAATTCTAGAGCAGTTTCATAAAGGGCGTTGAACATTTCCATGGTGTTGAGCTGGCCTTCATGGCGCATGACGATGCATTTATTATCAAAGCCTTCGAAATCGGTGCAGTGACCTACTTCAAAATAATGATCGATGTCAAGTGCTTCCTTCATGAGTTTGTTGGCCAGCGCAATTTCAGAATCCGATGGAAAGCCGGCTTTTTTGAACAACTCCCTACCCCCTGAAAAATCAATGGCAACGTTGCGATTTTCCAGCCTTTGCCTTAAAATACCCAATCCTGTCCATCGCATTTTGATGATTTGTTTTAAGACATCTTCTGACATGTGATCCAGGTCGTCCATCAATTCCGAGACACTGCCGAAACAGGCGAAGCCCGCATTTTTGGTGCTGGCACCCTGTGGGGGGTGGTATTTTTCAACAACAATGACAGATAAGGAGGGATCGCTTAGTTTGAGTTCAATGGCAGTACTAAGGCCCACAATTCCCGAACCAATCACCAACATGGATTGATTGCTTTTGTAATAATTTTCTTCCCAAAAGCTGAATTGCATGGTTAACGATCTTTTGTTAATATTGCACAAAATTACGCGAGATAAAATGATTCAAAGAATTCAAAGCCTTTTATTATTGGTATCCGGACTCGGTTTTGTTGGCCAGTTTTTTACAGATTTTGCTGTGAGTACAGCCTCTATTCCTCAGTTGTTAGCCGATCAGCATTACGAGGTACAGGATAGCCCTATTTTGATGGCATTGACCATCATTGGTGCCCTTGCATGTATAACGGCAATAGCAACCTACAAAAACAGATTGTTGCAAAAAAGAATTACCATTTTATCACTGGTCGCTTCCATTTTGTTGCCTGCTGTGGCCTACTTTTTAATGTTCAGAGAGGCGAGCCCCATTCCTGCCGGAGCGCAAGTTATGGATACCTTGGGCATGTATTTGCCGGCTTTGTCTATTTCACTATCAGCATTGGCACTTCGTTTTATTAAAAAGGATGACCAGCTGGTGAAATCAATGGATCGTTTGAGGTAAAAAAAAAGGGCGGTAAAATTACACGCCCAACCAGTTTTCGTACTCTTCTCCCTGAGGAAGCTGAGTAATCTTTTTTGACTTTTTGAATAGTCCAATCAAAAAAGACTTTACACTTTTAAGGATTATGTTCATTGTGGGGGGATTTTATACTATTAATACGTCTGCAGCCCCAAAAAGTTGCCTTAATTACATATTTATTGTGTTAATTATATGTCAATGCCTACAATTGGGCATTATTCATTGCGCATAGCCTCCATTTTTAGGATGGCTGCCTGATCGTGCCCAAGGTAAGCTTCTATGGCATTGTGTACCCAATAGATGACTGGGGTTAATAGAAAAGCCATGATGAATTTGTAGAGATAATTCATGGTACCAATAGCCAGTACCCTCGACAAATCCCAGTCGGCTCCAATGTAAAAAGCAATGATCAAAACTACGTACGAGTCGATGAATTGAGAGATAAGTGTAGATCCTGTAGCCCTAAGCCAAATTCTACCCTCGCCTGTTACTTTTTTAATGCGGTGAAAAATAAAGACATCCAGAATTTGGCCAACCAAAAAAGCGATGACAGATCCTACGATGATCCAAAGCCCCTGACCCATCACCTTTTTAAATGCCAGGTTCATGGAGAGAAGGTGGTTGGCAGGATTGACATCCAGTTTACCACTTTCCAGGTTCCACCAATCATTGGGCGTGGTGGCAATGGCGGCGAAAACCATGATAAAGGCATAGAGGATAAGCCCTACCGTTAGCCAGGATAAAAAACGAATGGCTTTGGGGCCATAATATTCATTGATCAAATCGGTCATTACAAAAACCACTGGCCAGAGCAAGACCCCGGCGGTGAGGTTAAAACTGAGCCCTTGCTGACCCAGTAAGTCGAAGGATACCGGTTCAAAACCCAGGGTTTTTTCCAGCGAAAATATTTTGATGCCAATAAACTCAGCCACGATGGCATTGACAACAAAAAAACCTGCCAGCAGGATGAAGAGGGTCTGGGGCCTGGATTTGAGGAATGACGGCATAATCTAAGTTTTAAAGCTACGATTGTGTGTATAAACAAAAAGAGGGGCAAAATGATTTGCCCCTCTTTAAAGTATTTGGTGACTTACAAATTATTCATTTTTGATCTCACTGCTACCTTCTGCATTGATGGTAGCACCTGTAGCATTTTGAACAACGGGTGGAACCGTGTTGCCAGTTTCCCCTGTCACCTTACTGTTTTTCAATGTAAGGATACCCTCGTTTTTGATGACAGGATGGGTAGCATCATTGGCTACATGTTTGACATGGATGTTATCCAACGTTACATTGCCCATGGTACCCACTTTAAATCCACCATTGGTTTCCGACATGAGTGCACCGCTGCTAAAGTCAAACTTCAACATCACAGGGCTGCCATTGTCGTCCAAAATCAACAGTGGTTTATCGATATTCAATTGAGTCAGTAGGTTGATTAAGTTGACGCTACCTGAGCTAACAAAGACTGTATCGCCAGCAGCTGTACACTCGATGGCTTTGCGGAGGGAGCCGGTGCCGTCGTTGTTTTCGTTCATTACTTCGTCACCAGTGATTCCCACATTTACAGAGGCCGTATTTGTACAACCTGATGCAGATGTTGCAGTAACGGTGTACGTTGTTGAGGTTGTTGGATTCGCATAAACAGCACTTAGGTTTTCACCCATATAGGCAATTGTACCAGCAATGTCGGTGAAAAGGCCACTAGTAGGAGACCAAGATTTGGTAACTGGGATATTATAATTAAATGTTATGTTAGGCCTAGTTGTAGAAACAGTTGCAGTTCCAGGTGTTCCGCATACGTCAGGTGTATTATCAGCTGAATAATAGGAGGTGAAATTTCCTGCAGCTGTATGTGAATTCACATTAGCAGAATTACTGCTAACACCTCCACCATTGTTGTTATTGAAACAGTATTCCACGATCAAATTTGAAGTTCCATCCCATGTGAATGGTGTATTAAGAATATGCGTAACGTTAAATGGAGCAGTGCCTGACAATGTATAATTAGTAGGGTTAAGTACAGTTGTAGTACCACTTTCCAATGTTGTTGTCAATGTTGATGAAGAAGTGTTCTTCATTGCAATGGTAAACCCGTTGAATGTATATGGACTGGTAAATGCAGAAATACTCATTCCCACTGATGTAATTTGAGAAGAGGTAAATAAACCAGCTGCAGTTAACTCTGAAGCAGTATACAAGAATTGCACTTTATTACCACCATAAAATCCTTTGTAAGGTGTGGAAAATGTATTTGATGAAGTTCCAGTTCCAATGGTGTTGTTGACATCTAAGGCTCCTCCAGAAGCAACCAAAGGCACAATTGTGTTGCTGCAACCATCAGATGATGAAGGAGATATGTTGATAGTGGAAGGATTTGGATTAACTTTGAGTGTAGCAATTGAACTACTATCTTTACATCCTGTAGCTGAAACAGAAACTACGACCATATAATCTCCTGCTAGAGTAGCTCCATACGAACTTGTGTTTGCCCCACTTATCATATTCCCATTTCGTTTCCATATGTAACTGTCACCAATATCTGTAGTAGCTGTATACACCTGCGTTTGCCCCTGGCAAATGTTACTGGTTCCTGAAGGTGTTAAGGTAGCTGTTGGATTTGGATTAACAGTTATTACTACAGAGGACGATGAAGTGGTTCCACAAGCATCACTTACAGTCACTGTGTATGTTGTTGAAGAGGAAGGGGTAACCATAACTGACTGAGAGGTTCCAATGTTCATTGACCCATCATTCCAGATAAATGTAAATGGGGCACCTCCTCCATTTAAAGTAACATTTAGTGTTGAACCTCCACCCGCACAAATGTTCATGGCTGTGGCTGTGGCTTGTATAGATAAAGGTTCAGTGGTGATAGTGACAGTGTCAAGCTTTGAACACCCCGAAGTTGAATTAGTAATAGTTACGATATAAGTAGTTGTGGCACTTACACCATTAGCCATGGGGTTAGGTACATTTGTTGACGATAAGAAGGTTGCTGGAGACCAATTGTAAGTTAAATTAGCAGCATTTAAGGCATAAGTAGTGCCACTAGGAAAATTCAATGCAGAAGAAATTGTATTATTTTCTGCAGTACTTGATACCGTTGATAAGCTTGAGGGATTTTGTGGATAAATACTCAAGTAATCACCTGCACCACCTGAAACTCCAATGGAAGCCGTAGTAGATACTAAAGCTGAGCTGGTACTTCCAAAAACGATATTAATATTATTACTTCCTTCATATAGGATAATCTGACAATCTATTGTTGGATTACTAGCTGATCCGCTGGATCCAACATGCATGCCCGTCCATTGAACAGTAAGAACCCTGTTTGGCATACTTCCAGTGGTAATATATTGCACGCTACCTCCAGTCATATTATTATCGTCCCACAAAGCGGCAATAATATCGACATTAGTGGCCAATGCATTAGAAATAACTGAAGGAGTAGAAGTTGCTCCCAACTGTACATATCCATTGGTAGATACCCCGAATGTTGTATAATTTTTTCCCCTGTGGTTAAATGTAAAACCTATTGGCAAATTGAATACACCGTCATCGTCCTGTGTAGAAAATGTAACTGATGTCCCTGATATAGGAGTGTAAGTACCTGAACTACCCAAGAAAGTATAATCTGCGATCAAAGTATCACTCCCAGAAGAAAGTTGAGAATTTGCGCCTGTACAAACTAAGGCAGGCGTGGCAGTTGCATTGATGACTGGCTTATTCAATATCTGGAAACTTGCTTTCGTCGAATCTTTACATCCTGTAGCAGATGAGGTTACTACAATTTCATATGTTCCGGTAGTTGTTGCTGTGTAAGAAGAAGAAGTTTCTCCAGAAATCGCAGTCCCATTTTTCTTCCAGATATATGTAGTTCCTGGATCTGTTGTCGTTGTATATAATTGACTTCCGTTACCACAAGTTTCGGTGGTTCCTGATGGACTCAGGTTCAATGATGGCAAGGGATTTACTGTCAAAGTAAATTCATTGGAGATGTTACTTTGACCTGAATTCATACAAGTGGTCTCCAAGACATAATAATATGTGCCTGCAGTTAAAGCAGATGTGGTGTAAGAAGCTGTTGTAGCACCACTTCCACCGCTTACATTGACATAAGGGCCACCGGATGGTCCGATTTTCCATTGATATGAAATGCCAATACCTGTGCTGAGCCCTGTTGCGGTAATGACTTGTGTATTTCCAACGCATTTACTTGAATTCATTGGGGAAATAGAGCCTGCCATCGGCTGACCTCCACAACCGGCAAATGTAAATTCATCTGCTCCAATATCCGGGGTGGCAGCGTTCCTTGTTTCTCCATCAATATCTGTTGTTACCTGAGCCAACATGGTACCTAAATTATCAAATGGTAAATTGGAAACGCTTCCAAGGTGAAGATCTTTGGCTGAGTTGAATATGGGTTGTATATTCTGCGAATTTAAATTTGAGCCAAAGCCTGCCTGTATGGCTGCTAAGTCTACTCTATCACTTGTTAGAAATCCTAAAACACCTGCAGGTGCACTTACAAAATAATCATTGTAATTTATTGCTGTAAAGGCGGTGTTGGCTGCTGCGCTATAGATTGCATAGGTTTTATCAGTTGTTATTGTGGTATTATCCAAATTGGTTACTAAAATATTGTTTACAACTTCCATATTGGTAGATGTTGAACCAAAATATAATGCTGCTGATATGGAACCGGATGCATTACCAACAAATGTTCCGGAACCTAAATTGATAGTGTTATTGTATAACTTAATACCTCCACAAGCAGTAGAAGCACCAATTCTTATACCGACTATGGCATCCAATGTCAAAGAGCTCCAACCATCACCTTTAATGTTGGATATGAAATTATTTTTAATTAATAAATTTGAAGAAGTATTTGCAGTATTGATGTCTATACCCTTGCCACCATATCCACTGGTTGTCACTGGATTAATGTCATAAATTTTATTACCACTGATCTCGCTATTAAGAACTGCTGTAGAAATATTAATGCCCCATGCATTAGCACCATCCGTATGCGTAACATTAGCAATAACATTATTCTTAATTAATGCTGCATCTGCGGTTCCTAAGAAAATGCCATATCTCGCAATACTATTGGCGTCACTTAATGTATCGCCTATAAAGTTATCCAACACCTGAAGATTGTTCATAACACCCGCACCATCTCCAATTGCTTGAATGCCATAAGAACATCTTCTAATGTGATTATTTTGGATTGTAACATTGTCATTGTCTAAGCCATTGGCACCACCGTTAGCCATTCCGACAAAAACACCAAAGGTGGTAGTGGTGGATGTACCTGTTCCTTTAGAACCGTTTTGTACAATGCAGTTTTTGATGGTAAAATTGGTTACGCCCTGATTAATACCTAAACTACCTATCCATACGGGAACAGTGCCTGTGACTGTACCAGTGTAGTTAATTGTAAGGTTCCTTGAAGTAGTTCCATTATTTGAGCCATCTATGGTAACATAATCTGTACCTGCAAATCTTAAAACTGTATTACCAGTCCCCGTATTGATAGAAGCGTCAATTCCGGGAGCGGGTTTGATGGTTAAAGTATTGGTTGCAGAACTAAACTCGTTCGCTAAAACTGTCATGCCACTTGCTTCATTGTAAGTGGCATCTGT
This sequence comes from uncultured Bacteroidota bacterium, assembly GCA_937870795.1. Taxonomy (GTDB): domain Bacteria; phylum Bacteroidota; class Bacteroidia; order Chitinophagales; family Saprospiraceae; genus JADKBO01. Next base: position 25,503 of record CALMWS010000001.1, read on the forward strand.
AAGTAAAAAAGTGACTGGCCCTGTTAAACATCTTGTATTATATGCATTAATAGCTTCTGTGATTGTAGCGAAATCACCCCCTGTACCTACATTAAAGACACCTGTGAATGTCTGGTTTACAGAATATTTATTAACTGTTGGTGGTGGTGTAGTAATTGAATTTACATTTGTTGCAATTACTCCTGTTGGGTTTGAAGAAATATTTGGTGAAGGTGTTACTAAGTCTTGTGATATAACATAGTAAAAAACTGAATCTGTTAAAATTAAGCCTCCCATGTCTGCAACAAAAATATTAAAAGACCAAAACCCAGATTGACCTGTACCTGCACTTAAAACTCCTGGCTGACTACTCCAAGAACCTAATGAACCACCAGCAGGTTTTTTAGCATAATAGATTCTTGGAACCAAAGTTCCACTCGTGGGTACTCCAGTAAGATCAACAATTTCAACATTTGCCAAAATCCTATCATTCGTTTCGCAAGTAAATCCAAGTTTTGTATAAGAAATAGAAGGACCCGTATTATCTAAAATTACGCCATCAAATTCATCAGCTCCAATATCAGGTTTACTTGCCCCTCCATTAACTGAGCCTGCTGGACCTGGCCTTGCATCATTATCAAAATCATTTGATACATTAGTTATAGCAACAGTAGCTCCACTCGATTCCAGTTCAGAGGGAGTTATTCCATATCCTAAATGAAGATCTGTGCTTGATACAAATATTGGGTTCGCGTTATAGCTCAAATTATCCTTTGAAGTTGCAGATTGCCAATTTGCTAGTGTAGTTCTAGCACTACCATTGTAATAGCCAATATTTCCGCCTGAAGAATAATAATTATTGTTGTTAACATTTGCACTGGAAATGGATGCAGTATTACTGACATAGAAACAGTATGCTGAAGTACTAGTGGCATTATTTACCAATATGTTATTGTTAAACTTACTAAAGTTTACACCACTTACACTGGAATTTACGCAAAATGATGAGAAGTTTGTACCTGATCCCAATTGAGTATTCATAACAACTGTGTTGTTTATGAAATTTACATTGGTAGCTCCTGCTGTAAAAAATAAACCGCACGGAATGAATGTACTTGTTGCAGATGTTTGATAAACAACCATTTTACAATCTCTGATAAAGTTATTTGTGATGGTTGACGAAGTATTGTTTGCACTGCCAGTAACATAAATGCCATGGGCGCCCCATCCAGCTGTACTTGGTTGGTTAATATCGTGTATATTATTTCTATCGATTGTAATACCGAAATTTGCTGTTTGAACTTCAATCCCTGCGATTGTGTTTGAATAACCAGTTGTACTAACTCCAACTCTTATATCATTTCCTTGTATGAGTGCTCCTGTTCCAGCTATAGCAGAATAATCAATATAAATACCTCTAAAACCAACAGTTGTAGCATCATCAAAAACTCCGTTTTCAGGGGTTCCAATTATGTTTTTTAAAATTTGGATGCCAGTATTAGGATATGTTGCACTTTCTCCATTTGCATAAATTCCATGCCAACATCTTGTAATCACATTGTTTTCCACTTTTGTATTTATACTGCTATATGCACCAGTCGTAATGGAAGTTGAGTTAGATAAAACGATACCATAATTTACTGTTGTGGATGTAGCAGAACTTCTGGACCCAATTATAATACAATTTTTAACCGTATTATTATCAGCCCCATCTGTACCAGTAGTACTATTTGATGAGAGTCTAACACATGCGATGCCTGTAGTAGTTGCTGTAACCGATTGGATCGTCAAGTTTCTTGTACCAGCGGTGCCAGGATCATCACCGTCAATAGTAACATTATCAGCTCCGTTTAATTCAATTATACCTCTACTTGCTGTAGGGGCTGCTGCAGAATTTATAATCCAGTTTCCACCAGAAGGTCTAATAATCACTGAACTATAAGAGGAAGGGCTGGAGCTCTTTAAAAGAGCTGTTGGTGTTGCTGCCTCTGTGGTATTCCCTGTTACTGAAATAAGAATGTCTCCTTGATGGGTACCAGCGTTTATTGCTGTAAAAGCAGCACTAATTGTTGTGTATGCCGTAGGACCCATATCACCCGCCGTTGCAGTTACACTAATTTGACTGTTGGCAATAATTGCACTGCACAAAGAAAAAATAAATAAGAAAACGCGTAAGTTCTTCATCATACCAGATTAAAGTTTGGTTATATTGTTTAACCCTCAAATTTAACCGTTAACTTTTGTCTGACAAAGTAATTTTTATAGGAAATTGTGGTTTTGACATTAAATTTCGATTAAAATTTAATTTTCAATCAATTATATTGTTACAGCGTCTAATTTATGCCCCAACGAAATTTTATTTTATCGTTTGTTGCCACAAATAAAAAAGCCCGGCTCTCACCGGGCTTCCCACAATCCTTATTTGTAACTCTTCAGGTGGCTGCTTTCAGATTAAAAAATTTGGCAATTTTGAGTCAGATGAGGCTCATTTGAGGAATCATAGCAGCGCTATGGTGACGAGAATAGCCGAGATATCACACAAAATTGACTTTTTTTAATCGAAATTGAGTACACCTGAAGAGTTACCCTTCTTTAAAATAATCCTATTTTTTGTCCTGAACTTCTTCAAATTCTACATCGGTAATGTCATCAGCACCACTGGGCTGCCCTTGCTGTGCACCACCCTGAGCCTGACCTCCCGCTGCCTGCTGGGCATTGTAGATGTCCTGACTTGCTGCCATAAAGGCATCATTCAGGGTCTTGGTGGTGCTCTGTATTGCCTCTACATCCTGATTTTTGTGCGCTTCCTTCAATTGCGCCAGTGCTGTATCTATGGCTGACCGCTTATCAGCAGGTATCTTATCTCCAAACTCTGAAAGTTGCTTTTCTGTCTGGAAAATCAAGCTGTCAGCCTGATTAATGGCCTCGGCTTTTTCTCTCGCTGCTTTATCTGAATCGGCATTGGCAGCTGCTTCTGCTTTCATTTTTTCGATTTCTTCTTTTGAAAGCCCTGTGGATGCCTCTATCCTGATGTTTTGCTGCTTGCCTGTGCCTTTGTCCATGGCGGATACACTCAGTATGCCGTTGGCGTCTATGTCAAATGATACTTCAATCTGTGGTACTCCCCTCGGTGCCGGTGGAATGCCATCCAGGATAAACCTGCCTATTGCCCGGTTGTCCCTGGCCATTGGCCGCTCTCCCTGCAAGATGTGGATCTCCACACTGGGCTGGTTATCAGCCGCTGTACTATAGGTTTTTGATTTTTTGGTAGGAATGGTTGAATTGGACTCTATTACCACATCATACATACCTCCCATCACTTCAATACCCATTGACAAAGGCGTCACATCGAGCAACAACACATCTTTTACATCACCACTCAATACCCCGCCCTGGATGGCAGCGCCTATGGCTACCACTTCATCGGGATTTACCGACTTGTTGGGCTTCTTTCCAAAAAACGCTTCAACAGCTTCCTGGATCTTGGGTATCCGGGTACTTCCTCCTACAAGGATTACTTCATCGATGTCTCCTTTGTCAAGCCCGGCATCTCTCAGGGCATCGGCACAGGGTTTTAATGTTCTTTGTACCAGGGAGTCGGCCAATTGCTCAAATTTTGCCCTGCTCAATTTGGTTACAAGGTGTTTGGGCACGCCATCTACTGCGGTAACATATGGCAGGTTGATTTCGGTCTCTGCTGAGGATGAAAGCTCAATTTTAGCCTTTTCAGCCGCTTCTTTCAGCCTTTGCAGGGCCATGGGGTCTTTTCTAAGGTCAATATTCTCCTGTGACTTGAAACTTTCTGCCAGCCAGTCGATGATCACCTGGTCAAAGTCATCTCCCCCCAGGTGGGTATCGCCATTGGTGGATTTTACCTCAAATACGCCATCACCCAATTCCAGGATGGAAATATCGAAGGTACCGCCACCCAGGTCATAAACCGCAATGGTAGAATCGTGGTGTTTTTTATCCAGGCCATAAGCCAATGCAGCTGCCGTAGGCTCGTTGATGATCCTTTGTACTTTTAAACCTGCTATTTCCCCGGCTTCTTTGGTTGCCTGTCTTTGTGAATCGTTGAAGTAAGCTGGAACGGTAATTACAGCTTCTGTTACGGTTTGCCCCAGAAAGTCTTCTGCTGTTTTTTTCATTTTTTGCAGAATCATGGCTGAAATTTCCTGTGGCGTGTACTGCCTGCCATCGATGTCTACCCGTGGGGTATCATTGTCTCCCTTATCTACTTTATATGCCACTCTAGAGGCTTCGGTGCCTACCTCAGAAAAACGGTTGCCCATAAATCTTTTGATGGATGCCACGGTCCTCTTTGGGTTGGTGATCGCCTGACGTTTGGCGGGATCTCCTACTTTGCGTTCGCCGTTATCCAAAAATGCTACCACAGATGGGGTGGTTCTTCTTCCCTCTTCATTGGGTATTACTACCGGGTCATTGCCCTCCATCACGGCTACGCATGAGTTGGTGGTTCCCAGGTCAATTCCTATAATTTTTCCCATTGTATTTGTTTTAGTTTTTTGTTTCTTTTCTCTTATCAATTGATGTGCCATGCCGTTTTTATGCTTTTTATTGTCTTTTTTACTGAAATCATGTCAGTAAAATGCCGATTCAACCTGTAAAAATTGCAGTTATAGTGTCATTTTGTCTAATATGACATACTGACAAGGCTCGCTTTCATGGCTATTCTGTATTTTTGCGTCACAAAATTTTTATCCATGTCCAGACTGTTTATCTACCTTTTTTCTTTTTTGCTTTTTGTTTCCTGCTCCCGCAAAATGGACATTCCGGGCGAAGATCCGGTGCAGGGCATGACCATCGACATTGGTTTTTTGGCTTCCGATGAAATGGAAGGTAGAGAAATTGGTACGGCGGGTGAATCCAAAGCTGCCACCTACATTTCAGACAGATTCAAAGAAATAGGGCTCAAACCAGCTGGTACAGAAGGTTATTATCAGCCATTTTCAAGAAAAATCAAAGGCAACCCGCATGCCACCGAAGCCGCAGCCGATGATCCTGTAATTTATGGTAAAAATGTCATTGCCCTGCTCGACAATAAGGCAGCCAATACCATTGTGATAGGAGCTCATTTTGATCACCTGGGCTACGGCAAAGAAGGATCTCTTTACACCGGTGCCCCCGCCATCCACAATGGAGCCGATGACAATGCCAGCGGTGTTGCCATGATGCTGTACCTGGCTGAAACTTTAAAAAAGAGTAAGTTGAAAAACAACAACTACCTTTTTATAGCTTTCTCCGGTGAAGAAAAGGGTCTTTGGGGGTCCAACTATTTTGTCAACCATCCTACCCTGCCCATCGCCAATATGAATTATATGATCAACATGGATATGGTGGGCAGGTTGAATCAGGACCGACAATTGGCTGTAAGCGGTACAGGTACGTCTGTTGCATTTGCAGATGTGCTTCAAAGTGCCAATACCGCAGCACTCAAATTAAAGTTGTCGGAATCAGGTGTCGGACCCTCTGACCACACTTCTTTTTACCTGCAAAGCCTGCCTGTGCTGGCCTTTTTTACAGGACAACACGAAGATTACCATAAGCCCAGTGACGACATTCAGCTTTTAAATTTTTCAGGAATGAGGGAAGTATCGGCTTATGTTTACAGAGTCATTCAGGGGCTGGATGGTAAAGGAAAACTTACCTATATTAAGACTAAGGATGAATCTACCGATGCACCGAGATTTACGGTATCCCTTGGTGTGATCCCTGATTACCTCTATGATGGCAAAGGCATGAGAATCGATGGCGTGAGAGAAGGAAAACCCGCACACAAAGCCGACTTACAGAAAGGGGACATCGTACTCAAAATGAATGATATGGAAATTTCTGACATGATGTCGTACATGAAGGCATTGGCGGCTTTCAAACAAGGAGAGTCGGCTACCCTGGTTATCAAAAGAGGCGATCAGGAAATGGTCAAACAAGTTAAGTTTGAATAAACACGTCTTATTTGCTGACTATTTCTTTGATGACATACAGCGGTCTGCCTTTGGTTTGAAAAAAGATGCGCAGTACGTATTCTCCCAATAAGCCGATGGCCATCATTTGGGCACCCCCAAATAAGGTGATGAGTAAAATAATGGCCGTAAAACCCCTGGGAGCGGTGTCATACACGATTTTTTCAAATAAGATCCACGCCAGGTAGCCCCCGGATATAAAGATGGTAAGCATGCCAATCAAGGTGATAAACTGGATGGGTGCTTCGCTAAAGTTGAATACACCATTAAAGGCGAGTTTGAATAGTTTCGAAATGGGATATTTGGTATCACCGTCGGCCCGGGCGTCTCTGTGGTAGGCTATGCCGGTCTGATTGAATCCTATCCAGCTTCGCATGCCCCTTATATACCTGCTTTCTTCAGGCATGGAGTTGAGGTGGTCTACTACCCTCCTGCTCATGATACAAAAGTCTCCGCTGTCGATGGGTATGGCAATGTTGGTCAATTTTGACTGCAGCCGGTAAAAGCCTGCATAGGCCCACTGCTTCCACCATACTTCTTTTCTTGTTTGTCTGATGGCGTAGACCACATCGTAACCTTCTTTCAGTTTTGCGTAGAAGGGATGGATCAACTCTGGTGGATCCTGCAAATCACCGTCCAG
>CALMWS010000002.1 GCA_937870795.1 uncultured Bacteroidota bacterium
AAAGCCTTCCGCAACCGCCAGGGTCATGAGGTATTGGATCAGCACATCAAAAGAGCGGATGTAGGGAATGCGTTCTTCGAGTTCCTGATTTTCGATCGATGTGCGCAGGGCTGCTGCTTCAATGAGTTCGAGGGAGTGGGTGGGTACAAAATAAATGTGGCTATCGGCTCCCGGCTGGTGGCCGCTTCGGCCGGCTCTTTGAATAAACCGGGCTACACCTTTGGGACTGCCAATTTGAACGATGGCTTCAACCGGCCTAAAGTCCACACCCAAGTCGAGGCTCGATGTGCATACCACTGCTTTGAGTCGGCCGTCGTATAAAGCGTCTTCTACCCACTCGCGCAGGTCTTTGCTTATGGAGCCATGGTGCATGGCAATCTGGCCAGCAAGCTCAATATCTGCTTCGAGGAGTTGCTGGTACCAGATCTCACATTGGGCCCGGGTGTTGGTAAAAATAAGGGTGGACTTATATCGATGGATGATGGGTAAGACCTGGTGGAGCATGCGGATGCCCAAATGGCCTGCCCAAGGGTATTTTTCAACTTCTGCGGGAATGATAGAAACGACATCGATTTTTTTATAGATATCTGCCACAATGCAAACTGCTTCGCTGTATTTACAGCCGTGGAGTACCTCAATGGCTTCCTGCATATTGCCAATGGTGGCAGAGATGCCCCATACCCGGAGGGCAGGAAAAAGAAATTTAAAACGGGCCAAAAGCAGTTCGGTTTGAACACCTCTTTTGCTGCCCACCAGTTCGTGCCATTCATCCACCACCACCGCTTTGAGGCCTTTGAAAAAACCGTGGTTGCCCTTGGTTGCCAACATGACATGGATGCTCTCAGGCGTGGTGATGAGGATTTGAGGCGGATTTTCCCATTGTTTTTTGCGTTGGGTTGTGGTAGTATCGCCCGATCTTACTTCTACCCGCCAATTGAGACCCAGCCCTTTGATGGCTCTTTCGGAGGCGAGGCAAATCTCTTTGGCTAGTGCCCGTATAGGAGTGATCCAAATGAGTTGAAGTCCTTTATGATCGCCGGTTTGCATGGCATCCAGCAAGACAGGGATGACAAGAGAATAGGTTTTGCCACTGCCGGTAGGTGCATTGACAAGGCCCGACCTCCCGGAAAGATAGGCCAGCCAGGTTTGACGCTGGAAATCAAAGACCTTCCATCCATTGGCATCAAACCATTGGTTGGCGGGTGATATGTCGATGGGTGGCTTCAGTTGGTATATTGGATGATAGAACTACAATACTGATTTGACTTTTTTGGTTTATTTTTGGCACCAATTAAAATTGGGATTAATGAGGCTAAAATACAATTCACCGGTCATACTTTCGTATGCACTGATCTGCACATTTGTATTTTTTCTTGACAGGGTTACAGGCAATGCCATCATGAAAATGTTTACCCTGTACAATGAAACCAATTTTCTCAACCCCCTGGCTCTATTCCGACTGGTAAGCCACATTGCAGGCCATGTTTCTTTAGAACACTTATTGGGCAACATGACATTTGTGTTGCTACTTGGTCCCATTGTTGAAGAAAAATATGGTTCTTCCAAAACCCTCATCATGTTGATTGCAACGGCGGTCATTATAGCCATTCTCAACATTTTGTTTTTACCCACCGGATTGATTGGTGCCAGTGGCATTGTATTTATGCTCATTGTATTGGTGTCTTTTACCAATGTAGAAGATGGTCAGATTCCACTTACCTTTATTTTGATTGCGCTGCTGTTTGTTGGCAAGGAGGTGATCAATGGTATATGGGACGACGGTATTTCGCAGTTTGCGCACATACTTGGAGGAGCCTGTGGGGCCATATTTGGATTTACCTCCAAAAGATAATCAGGCATACAAAATCATGGCCTTGTGGGGGATATCGTCTTCAAGGTATTCTTCTCCTATGGCAACAAAGCCCAGTGCTTCGTAAAAGGGAAGTGCATAACACTGTGCCGATATTTTAATGGGCATGTCCGGATAAAGCTGTCTGGTTAACGAGATAGCAGCAACCATCAATTTTTTGCCAGCCCCTTTGCCTCTCACTTCTAATGAGGTGATTACCCTTCCTATGGATGCATAACCTTTGTAAGAAAGATCAGGAGGCAGGATGCGACAATAAGCTTCAATCCGACCCTCCGGAGATTCAAACCACATATGCATACAAAAAGGATCTTTGCCATCAAGATCCTGGTAAGGACAATTTTGCTCTACCACAAAAACTTCTATCCTGAGTTGAAGCAGTGCATACAGCTTTTGAGCAGATAGATCGTTGAATGTACTGTGAAAAACAGGAGACTCCATCAATAAAACTTGTGAACCGATTTGGCATGATCCAGATTTTGCTGGAAGGCTGCGTAAATGCCAATTCTGTCTTTTCTCGACAACATGAGGTCTTTGAGGGCTACACACTGCAGGTCTTCTGCATAAAAGACGTGGTCAAAGGGAGCGCGAAAGGATGCCGGAATCACATCTTTTCTCGAATTGCGCAGGTGGGTGGTTTCACGAAACTGGCGAATTTCATCCGACCAGTATACCATGTTGAATTCACCCAAAACGATGGTCTTTTTGGGGTGGGCAAGCACAAAATGGCTGATGTTTTTCATCTGAGTTCTGGCCAGGGTGAGGCTGTTGCCGTTGAGGGAGGGGGTGAGATAGGTGGATACCAGGTTGTAGCTTTGTCCGTTTTTGATTACTTCAAGGGCCACATCAAAAGCATAAGAGCCACTGAGTGTATCGGTGATGCGAATGGGATAACGTGAATAAAATGCTTTGCCATAGGGATCAATTCTTACCGACTGGTAGTGGTGTGGATAGTTGGCAGCCAGCGCCGTTTGGAGAATAGAAGCCCATTCGGGAGTGAGTTCCTGGAATGAAATCAAGTCAACATCCGTTTTTTTAAGCTGCTCAATCATAGCCTGGTCTTCATACACATTGCTGAGGTTGATGTGGCAAACCGAAATTTTTTCGGTGTAATTGTCTTTGGGATAAATGAGTTCTCCATTGCTTTGATTTTTAATAAAAACACACAAAACAGCACAAGCTGCAAAACTCATGAGCATGAGCTTTTCAAAGCCGGTAAACAAAAAAAGGAAGCCCAGTGCAAATAAACCCAGCATGATGTGCAGTAAGTATGCAGAGAGCTGTCTGACAAATAACACTTCAGGTCCTGCTATAATCAGGGCAATAAACAGCAACATGGTCAACATAAAACCATAGTGTACCAGCCGGTGATTGAGAAGTGTCTTCAGTATTGCTGAAATTAAGTCCGTAAAATTAGTCAATAAAATCGGCAAGTACACAATCTTTTTTGATCCTTATTACCTGGCCATCAGGATGAAAGAGTGTGCCTGTAATGATGTAAATGCCCAGCATTTCCGGCTTTCCCAGATCATTGGTACCATCCCAGCTAAGGAAGCCGGTCTGACCCAATAACTCGTTGTTTGTCAGGTTTTTTACTTTGTAACCATCAGAACTGTAAATTGAGAGTTGTGCAATGTAGCCAGGCTTGTCTAAAGCATATTGCAGCATGAGTAGATCATCATGTCCGTCCTGATTGGGTGAAAACACTTTTTTTGGCAGGAAAAAGGCCTCTGATCCCATGGAACCGCTAAAGAAATTGCTGTTTTGATAGCCCGGACTTGCATAGCCCCCGGCTTGTGAGGCCGATGCCCAGTTGAACCGGCCATTTTCAAAGGGCTTTAACCCAATTTTTTCAAGGCTTACACCCTTACGGTCTTCTTTGTCAATCAAAACATGGTGACGCTCTTCATCGTAAGAAAATGAGTCAAGGAGTTCCCCGGCATTATTATAAATCATCACAATCCCATAATCTGCGTTTAAGGCGGGGAGGTCATTTTGTAAAAACAAAGCAGAAGCAGGAATAGGATACGCCAATTTCAGAGAAAGTATGTCTTTGGAAATGGCTACATATCTGCCGGCAGCAAGCACAAAATGACTGCCAATACTTTCTGTCTGGCCATTGTCTACATTGGTGATCAACAAGTTGCGCAATTGAATGTTTTTTGTGCTTGCGTTGTAGAGTTCAACAAAATCCGAAACGGGAGAATTAGGGTTAAACAATACTTCGGTTAATACCAAATCCCCTTGCACAGGTACATCTCCATATTCGAAGAAGAGCAGGGTATCTCGCATCCCATTTTGATTTTTGTCTTTTAGACCGGTAATTTTTATTTTGTAAGCCAGGCTTGCTTCTAAATCTGACAACAACGAGAGCAGTATTTGTTTTTTATCCACAGTAACCGCGGCCAACGCTATTGGCATATTGGAGGTGGTCACGACCTCAAAACCGGCCATTGTAACTGCGCTTATTAAGTCGTCTGCCACTAGTATAATTTGACGTTTGTTCAAGGCTTCTACACCTAAAATGGAAGGAGCCATAGAATCTGCACTCACAGCATTGGCATAGCCCGGACTGGCGTATGATGTAGAAGCGTCGCCAGAAATCCAATTATTAGCATTGTTTAGAAATGGGACGAGCACCGCTTTTTCAAGGCTCACCCCTTCGGTGTTTTTACTTGTTACATCGAGGGTATGCATTTTGTCGGAATAGGTGAAACTATCCAACAGTACGCCTTTGCTTGAGATAAGCTGCACACTTCCTTTATCATTGTTGAAAGCGGGCAGGGCTTGTTGAAAGACTTCTGCATTAAAATCCACATGGTAGGTTTCTGCCAGCTGAGCCGAATTAGGGGTGTAAGCGCGGAATTTGCCCGGCAAAAGCGGTTGTCTGTCATTAATGGTGACCATTTGTCCGTTGAGGTTATTGGCAATTCGCAGGCTGTCGATGCTGAGGGCCGAGCCCGAGGCATTGTAAACCTCGATGAAGTCACTGTGATTTACGTATGGATCAAAGAGGATTTCAGATAAAACCAACTCTCCTACACGAGGACTTCTGGTAAATGTAAGTTTTAACTCGTAGTTTGAGAGGGTGTTGCCAGATGGGTCTGAGATTGCCGAGACACGGAGCAACAGCGTATCTTCGTTGGGAAAGCCATTGGCATAATATAGCATGACCCGGTCTTCACTACCGTTGAAATTAACTGTGTTGGGGTGAAGAGAGGTTGCTAATACATAGTTGTTGGAGTTGAGGGCAGAGATGGCAGAAACGGGCTCATCAAAAATCACCTCAATGTGATTTTCGTCTTTGATCGAAGCACTCAGGATGGAGGGAGCGAGCGTATCGGCCACCAGACCAGCCACCCCGAGGTTGTCGAACACAAATTTGTCCTTCCTGCTTGTGGTAAAAGTACACTCTACACCAAAAAAAGAAGCAGATTCGGGTAGCAAACGGCTGTCTGTGACGCCAAATGCATCTTCATAGCTGCCGTTGTAATCATAGTCTGCGTAACAGGCAAAAGTCCCACCTTTGTTGTAAACGATTTTGACCCTTGCGGCTGCAGGATCTGTTGAAAAAGCGCCCTCTCTTCCTGAGGCGAGTAGAGTGGTTTTTCCATTTTCACTGCTGTAAAGCCGCAAAGCATCGGCGCTTCCGTTTTCACCGGCCTGGATGAAGTAAGCCCTCCCTTCTGCGGGATTGGCCGACTGGCTCATGAAATAGACCCGTGCAAAATTGGAGGCGCTGGGGCTGAATTCGAGGTTTAAGTCAAAAACGGCGGTAAAACTATCAGGATAGACCAACTGGGTATATAAGTAAGCCACACCACCGGCCGGAGCATTCAAGCGCAGCTTGTTTTGTGGATCTACCGTGAATAAAGTAGTGTTTCCCAACCATTTAGGGTTGGCGACGAAGTCTCCATCATTAAAGCTATCGAAAAATTGAGCGTTCAGGGAGACAACGTGCAATACTAAAAGTAGCAGTACGTTATTTCTCATGGAATAAAATTAATAAATTTTTGCGGCAAATCCTATATTTGCGCCACTTTTTTTTGTTGCCGGTCATGAGACAGGGGTAAAAAGGCAAAAAAACACATAAATTCAATGAAATTAGCAGTTGTAGGCGTTACAGGCCTGGTTGGTACCGTGATGAACCAGGTATTGGAGGAAGAAAACCTTCCTATTACCGAATATTTACCGGTAGCGAGTGCCAAGTCTGTAGGTAAGGATATTGAATTTATGGGAAAAAACTACACCATTTTGGGCATGGAAGAAGCCGTGGCGGCCAAACCGGATGTGGCTATCTTTTCAGCAGGAGGTTCTGTTTCACTGGAATGGGCCCCAAAATTTGCTGCAGTTGGCTGCACTGTGGTGGACAACTCTTCTGCCTGGAGAATGGATGCCGACAAAAAGCTGGTTGTACCCGAAATCAATGCCGCACAACTGGGTCCGGAGGATAAAATAATTGCCAACCCCAATTGTTCGACCATACAAATGGTGATGGCATTGGCACCATTACATGCCAAATATGGTATCAAGCGCATAGTGGTTTCAACGTACCAGTCGTTTACAGGTACAGGCGCCAAGGCAGTTGCCCAATATGAGGCGGAAAGAGATGGTAAGTCTTTGGAAAAGAGCCAAATGGCCTATCATTATCCCATTTTTGAAAATTGTATTCCACAGTGCGATGTTTTTACCGAAAATGGATACACCAAGGAGGAAATGAAGCTGGTCAATGAAACCCAAAAGATTTTGTCCGATGCAACCATTAAGGTGACAGCCACCGCAGTGAGGGTACCTGTCGACGGGGGGCATTCTGAGAGTGTAAACGTAACTTTTAGTCGGGATTTTGAACTCGATGAGGTAAGAAAATTGTTGAAAGAAACAGCAGGCATTGTGGTACTGGATGATACCTCAAAGTTTGAGTATCCCATGCCGCTTTTTGCCAAAAATAAAAATGAAGTTTTTGTGGGTCGTCTCAGGAGGGATGAATCTGCATCAAATTCGTTGAATATGTGGATAGTAGCTGACAACCTAAGGAAGGGGGCGGCTACAAATGCCATACAAATTGTAAAAAATTTAATAGAACGAAAGCTGATTGGCTAAGTTTTTGCAGTAGCAGATCGTATTCTGCCGTGAGTATATATTGAATGATTATTTAACTGACAAGTAAAAAATGAAAACGAAAGTAGTTCTGTGGGGAGAAAATGCCCAAAATGAGAAAATCCTGCTGGCAATGGAACTTTTGGAAAGGGACAACAAAGTAATGCTGTATGTTTTTCCGCTGGAGGTAGCCACCGAAGAATTTTACCAGTCTTTGCTGGATTTATGGAGAGAAGGAAAACACGTTGATTTTCCACAACCGCATCAGGTTATTGAGCGACCATTGTCTGTGAGCGAAAGTTTGCTGCCAGACGACATCAAAGTAGAAAGAACAGACCTCATCAGCAGGGCTCAGGCCGAATGGCACTTTGTGGTGCTGTCTGCCAAGTTGTATGAAATGTACAAGACCGAGCTGGATGAGTTGAAAGATAAAATAGACAAGTTGTCGGATTACGATGACAAGTTGTGGGCCGAGGCCAAAAGTTTCTGGAGCAAGGTACAGGATCAGGTAAAAGATCAAAACCTCTTTAAAGAGCATTCTGCTATATTGAAAGAAAGGACCAACATCCTTTTTGACAAGCTGAAGGACCTTAAAAAGAATCTCCAGAATGAATTTGAAAAAACTTCAGCCGAAGTTTCTGCCAAATTTATGGAAGAAATCAGGGAGATAGAAGAAAAGCTGGAAAAAGGACTGGGGCTCAAACCATTGTTTGAGCAAATGAAATCCATCCAGGAAAAGTACTACAAGGCACAAATGACCAAAGACGATCGCAAGAGCGTTTGGGACAAGCTGGATGGTACTTTCAAGGCGTTGAAAGACAAAAAACCGGCAGGAGGTCCAGCTACCAACAGGGAGCACGACAAATCAAGATTGCAGGCCAGGTATGATGGTCTGGTAGATACCATTGGTAAGATGGAAAAATCCATACAGCGCGACAAGCAGGATCTTGATTTCCAGGTTAAAAAGATCGAACAAACCGATGGTCAACTTGAGATGCAAATCAGGAAAGCAAAGTTGAAAATGCTGGAAGAGCGCATCAACTCCAAAAATGACAAGCTGCAGGATATGTACAAGGTCAAAAAAGAACTGGAAGATCGCATGTCGAGAGATGAGCAGCGCAAAGCTGTAGAAGATAAAAGAAATGAAGCCAAAGAGGTGGTTAAGCAAAAAATTGCGAGCAGCATTGAAGCAGCCAAAGAAGAGCGCGAGACCATGGCAGACCTTTTGGAAAATGCAGCAGCCAGGATCAAAGTAAGCAAGGGCGGCAAAAAAGAATCGTTTATTGATACTATGAAAGAATCCCTTACTGAGACCTTTGAAGACGTGGTAGACACGGTCAAAGCAGTGGCTGAAGTAGCGGAAGATAAGATAGAAAAAGCAGTTGACAGCCTTGATGATAAGATGGATGTAGCGGAAGACAAGGTGGAATCAGTACTGGAAAGTGTAGGAGGCAAGTTGGGCATTACCAAAGAAAAACTGGAAGCCATTGCCGATGCAGTTGAAGATAAGATGGATGCCCTTGAAGACAAGGTAGAGCAAGCCATTGAATCATTCACTTCTTCAGACGACGATAAAGAAAAGGATTCAGAGAAAGAAGCTTAGGTTTTTTTCCAATAACTTATAATGCCCGGTAATCAATGGATGCCGGGCATTTGCATTTTTTAGCAAGCCCATTTTTTAATAAACAAGAAAGCGTAAACCATGATCGAAAAACTGGAGGCCATTGTAGAAAGGTACCATTATCTGGAAGAAAAACTTTCGGATCCCGCCATAATCGGAGATCAAAAACAATTTGCCAGGATCAACAAAGAATACAAAGACCTGAATGAAATTGTAACTACAACCCAGGCATATAAAATGGTGCTTTCCAACCTGGAAAATGCACGTTTGATGCAAAAGGATCCTGACCCTGAAATGAGGGAAATAGCCGCTGCAGAA
This sequence comes from uncultured Bacteroidota bacterium, assembly GCA_937870795.1. Classification (GTDB taxonomy): domain Bacteria; phylum Bacteroidota; class Bacteroidia; order Chitinophagales; family Saprospiraceae; genus JADKBO01. The sequence continues at coordinate 8,904 of CALMWS010000002.1, forward strand.
GAAAGTACACTCACGGATGAGAAGGCAGAGCTGGAAGAAAAAATCAAATGGCTACTCGTACCCAAAGACCCTGAAGACGCCAGAGATGTGATTCTGGAAATCAGGTCTGGTACAGGAGGAGACGAAGCCAGTATTTTTGCCGGAGATCTCTACCGTATGTACACCCGATATTTTGATACCAAAGGTTGGAAAACCGAAGTAATCGATGCCAACGAAGGTTCAGTGGGTGGCTACAACAAAGTGGTTTTGGAAGTACATGGAGAAGACATCTTTGGCAAACTCAAGTTTGAATCCGGAGCACACAGGGTACAGCGCGTACCTGAAACAGAGGCAAAGGGCCGCGTTCACACATCGGCAGCTACGGTAGCGGTATTGCCTATCTTTGAAGAGGAAGAGATTGACATCCGAAAAGAAGATTTAAAAGTTGACACCTTCCGCTCAAGTGGTGCGGGTGGTCAAAATGTCAACAAGGTGGAAACGGGCGTACGATTTACTCACCTGCCAACCGGCATTGTGGCCGAAAGCACCGAGGCAAGATCACAGCATAAAAACCGTGAAATAGCCCTTCAAAAGCTTTACCAGCGCATTACCGACATTGCTAAAGAAAAAGCCTACAACGAACAAAAGGAAGCCCGTCGATCTTTGGTGGGCACCGGTGACCGATCAGATAAAATACGCACCTATAATTTTCCTCAAAACAGGGTGACAGATCACCGCATCAACCTTACTTTATACAATCTTGACAGGGTAATGAATGGCGACCTTGATGGCATTATCGATGCATTGATTATGGCGGAAAATGCGGAGAAGCTTAAGGGGGAGGCGATTGTGTAATTTAGGGGATAGGGGCTAGGGGCTAGGGGCTAGGGACGGGCGACATGGGACATGCGACTAGCGACAAGGGACATGCGACGGGCGACATGCGACAAGGGACGGGCGACATGCGACAAGGGACAGGCGACTTGCGACGGGCGACAAGGGACGGGCGACATGCGACAAGGGACAGGCGACTTGCGACGGGCGACATGGGACGGGCGACATGCGACGGGCGTGGGGAGGCTGGGCCTTCGGCCATCGCGTTTTGGGACGGGCGACATGCGACATGGGACTTGCGACGGGCTGGGCCTTCGGCCATCGCGTTTAGCGACAAGGGACAATCGAGGGAGGCTGGGCCTGCGGCCATCGCGTTTTGGGACATGCGACAAGGGACATGCGACGGGCGACTTGCGACAAGGGACGGGCGACTTGCGAAGGGGGGGCCTTCGCGTATAGGGACGGGCATTGAGGTGTAGGCGAATTTCACGAGGATTGTAATCATTTCACTATCTTCACCCAACCAAAGAAAAGGATATGTCGCCACAGCTTTTGTTTTCGTTTGTGTTGTCTTATTTTGCTCTGCTGCTGATTGTGGCTTGGAGAACGTCGAGAAATTCCAATAATGAGTCTTTTTTTATTGGGAATAAAAATAGCAATTGGGTTTTGGTGGCTTTTGGCATGGTGGGAACTTCGCTGAGTGGCGTCACTTTTGTGAGTGTGCCGGGTACGGTGGGGGCATCGGGTTTTCAGTATTATCAGGTAGTGATCGGGTATTTTCTGGGTTATGTGGCCATTATGTTTGTGCTTTTGCCCTTGTATTATAAACTCAATCTCACATCTATTTACAATTATCTGCAACAGCGGTTTGGGAGGGTTTCATATAGGACAGGGGCTATATTTTTTATCATTTCCCGTACTCTGGGAGCAACTGCCAGGATGTTTTTGGTTGTCAATATTCTTCAGCTTTTTATACTTGACAAGATGGGGGTTAGCTTTTGGGTGACAGCGGCGGTCATCCTGTTGCTCATTCTTTTGTACACAGTTGAAGGAGGGGTCAAAACCATTGTTTATACAGACACTTTGCAGACTTCATTTATGCTGCTGGGGCTTGTTGTTTGTATTTCCGCCATTCTCGGTCAGATGAACCTGGGTTTTGGAGAGGCTGTACAAAAATTGGGTGAGGCAGATCTCACACGGGTATTCAATTTTGATGTCAATGCTACTTCCTTTTTTCTGAAGCAAGTACTGGGAGGAGCATTTATTACCATCGCCATGACGGGTCTGGATCAGGAAATGATGCAAAAAAACATCAGTGTAAAGACACTGACAGATTCGCGTAAAAACATGTTTACCCTTGCCACGGTGTTGTTGGTTGTCAACTTTTTGTTTTTGGTTATGGGTGGCTTATTGCATTTGTATGCCCAGGAAAAAGGCCTGGATCTCAAGGGCGACGACCTGTTTCCGGGCATAGCACTGGGGGGTTATTTGTCGCCAATCATTGGAGTGGTATTTATCATTGGACTGATCTCTGCCCTGTTTCCAAGTGCAGATGGAGCGCTTACGGCACTGACCTCTTCATTTTGTATTGATTTGCTCGATATTAAAAACCGGAACGATTGGTCTGAAGAGGAGAAGAAGAAAAGACGATGGACTGTACACATCAGCTTTGCCGTGCTTTTTTTCATTTGTGTGATGGTGTTTAAATGGATAGATGATAAGTCGATCATTGACGTAATCCTCAAGCTGGCAGGCTATACCTATGGACCTTTGCTGGGCTTGTTTTCTTTTGGCATCTTTACCCGCAGAAAAGTCAAAGACGCCATGGTGTTGTGGATTTGCCTTGCTTCGCCGCTGCTGATTTTGAGTCTTGATTTTATCAACAATGCAGAGTGGTTTACCGGCAAAATGGGACTCACAGGCTCACTGGCCGAGGGGCTAAAGACCCTTTCTCAAAACACCTTTCACGGCTTTAAGCTGGGCATAGAAATATTAATCCTCAATGGCATGCTCACATTTGCAGGCTTATGGATGATATCCCAAAAGGAGGAAGTCTAAATACTATCTTGGCAGGAAAACAAAATTGGCGCCCAATTCACTAAGTACAAAGACGCAGACAAAGGCATCCGGATCTTTGTAGGTGTTGATAAAATCATTGATTTTTTCGTCAAAAATCAGGTTTTTGGCTGCAAATTCTTCGAGGGTAGAGGCATGAATGTTCCAATTTCCACCGTTTTTCTCTTTTTCAATTAACGGAAGACCAATGGCCACTTCCTGCTGATGGGCTACAAAAACAGGGTATTTGGATACATCCTGATCCCGTATAACATCGGCCGCTTTGCCCATAACATTGGCGTAATGCTGTAATTCCTCCTGAAGGGCAATAAAACTTTCTGTTTTACTCATGGTACAAAAGTATTGAAAAACGACTTTTGCAGCAAGGCTTCAAGTCATTCATTTGTAAAGAATGCGCTATAAAAAGATACCATTTAGACGATTTTACGTTATGATTAATAAAGCTTTTGGCTTTAAAAAGTTATATTTTTGCATGCTAATTTTGAATATGAGAAAGCTGATACTTGTGGCGATTCTTTTTTGCGTTAATCTATTGATGGCACAAAAAAACGAAGTGGATTTGTTGAAATCCGAAATGGGGAACGAAGTCACCTATTATGCCAAAAGCAATGTACGGGAAGCCATGACAGTAGAGATCAATATCGAAGGCAGCGGCTTTACGTGCAATGTGCCCCTGCCGGCCAAAATTGATCTCAAATCTTATGAGAAGAAATTTTTGATAAAACTCACGCTTGATCCGTCTGGCAATTCGAGCTATAGCGTATCGTATAGGACCTATAAAAAAGCCACGCCACCTTCCGGTCCGCAGATAACGGGTACAGAAAGCAAAGTGTCGATGGGTCCGCAGGATAGACCAGAACTCAAAAAAGGCATAGTGGTATTTAGCAAAGACGGATGCGGCAAGTGCCAATATGCCATCAACTACCTCAAAGAAAAGAAGATACCATACCAGGAACTCAACATTTCCAAAAGCGAAGCAGACCAAAAGTACATGTGGCAGGTGTTGATGGAAAACGGTTTTAAAGACAGCTCCGTTCAAACCCCCGTGATCATGGTCAATGGCAAGGCTCACTACAACATGGACATCAAGGCCTTCATGGCAGAGCTGAAGCCTTGAAATGCAGCGGCTCGCTTCCTTGTACATAGCAGAAACCACCAACAGGGGTCGTGGTGTGTTTACAGCAGAGGCCCTGCATGCCGGTGATGTTATAGAGGTTTGCCCTGTGATCATCATACCCAAAAGAGAATTGCCCATCATCCACAAAACTGTATTACACGATTACTATTTTTTGTGGGGCGAAAACCTGGATGATTGCGCCATTGCATTGGGCTATGGTTCATTGTACAACCACGAATTGCACCCAAATGCCAATTTTATCCTTGACCTCGAAAATCTGACCATTGACATAGAAGCCATCAGAGACATTGAAGCAGGCGAAGAAATTACACTCAATTATCACGGCGAACCCGGTGACGAAAGTGAGCTTTGGTTTTAATTTTTTTTGCCGGCCGTTAAACCCTTTCCAAATTATAAGATCAAAGGGTCGTAACAAAAAAAATAATACCATGAAAAGATCAATGATTTGGATGCTGTCGCTCATCTTATTTACAATTGCATTTACCAGCTGCAACAAAGACGAAGCTGCTACAGAAGCAGAAATCGACAACTTTGTGAATGAATCCGTACAAAATCTAGAAAGCCAGACCAGAACCGGCAGAGGTGGTTGTTTTGAATTGGTATTTCCGGTTACTATCGAATTTTCTACCGGCGAACAGGTAGAAGTAGATGGATATGCAAGCCTGAAAAACGCCATCAGAGATTGGAGAAAACAACACAACGTACCCAAAGGAAAACCCATCGTAAGGCCACAGTTTGTTTACCCCATAGAAGTCATCACTTCTGATGGAGAAACCGTTACCATAGATTCACTACTCGAATTGCTGCAACTCAAGAAAGAATGTATCCTCAATGGCGATGGCAACGGACTGCCTTGCTTCAGGCTCAACTTCCCGCTATCAGTAGAATACCCCAATGGCACCATCACCAGCTATGCAACTCCAAAGGAAATGAAAATGGCACTCAGAGCCTGGAAAAAAGCAAACCCGACAGCAGTCATCCGTCCGGTGTTGGTTTATCCATTGACCATTACTATGGAAGATGGCAGCCAGGTAACTGTCAATAGCAGGGCAGAATTGGCCCAAATCAAAAGGGATTGTAAATAGAAACTTAAAAGTTACCAGAGGCCGGAACACCACCGGCCTTTTTTATTTATATACCCTGGCCGACATGAATACAAGGATTTTATGTTACCAAATACCTTACATTTGTAGTATAAATCAGGTTTAATGAGATTTAATTTTTCCATTCTATTATGTTTTTTGGCAGCAGGCTTTGTATATGGTCAAAACGACTATCACCACGAGTTTGATCATTGCAATAAAGCCGCACTGCTGGCCCACCATCAAGACCTCATGGAGGATGCGGGCAGAGAAGACGACCAGCGCATTGATTTGGTTTACTACAACTTTGACTGGTACATTGACCCGGCGGTATATCAAATAGCGGGCAAGGCAAAGATCAGTCTGACAGCCACAGAAGACAATGTCAACCAATTTTCGCTTGAACTGGGCAAAGATCTGACAATTGATAGCATATTAGCCGAAGGCCAAAGCCTGATTTACACCAGAGAAGGTGATTTTAAAGTTAACATTTTTCCAGCTGTTAACTTGATTAAAGGTCAGTTGTTTACCCTGGATTTTTACTACCATGGTGCACCAGCTTCAGGAGGGTTGGGTTCTTTTATTAAAGACAACCACAGTGGTGTACCGGTAATATGGACGCTCTCAGAACCCTTTGGTGCCAGAGACTGGTGGCCTTGTAAAAACGGACTAACCGATAAAATCGACTCCATAGATGTGCACATCACTACTCCGAAGGCGTACCAGGCCATTAGCAACGGGGTGTTGGCGGATAAAGTAAACACTACGGATTCAACAGTTACCTATCATTGGAAACACCGTTATGCCATTGCCCCTTATCTGGTAGCCATAGCCGTTTCCAATTACGAGCATTACGCAGATACTGTACACCTCTCAAATGGCACGCACCTGCCGATGGACAACTACGTATATCCTGAAAACATCAGTGATGCCAGAAACGGAACAGCGGCTTTGGTAGATGTATTGGCATACTTTGATTCTTTGTTTGTAAGCTATCCGTTTCATGCAGAAAAGTACGGTCATGTACAATTTGGCTGGGGCGGCGGCATGGAACACCAGACTGCCAGTTATGTGATCAACTATGGCTTTAGTCTGCTGGCGCACGAACTTGCCCACCAATGGTTTGGCGACATGGTAACCTGCGGCAGCTGGGAAGATATTTGGCTCAACGAGGGTTTTGCTACCTACCTGGAAGGTCTGGCAAGAAGAAGGATACAAGGCATCTTGTCGTTCAGACAGTGGCAACAATCCAAAATCACCAGTGTCACCTCACAAGCCGGCGGCTCAGTAAGGGTCAACGACCCCACCAATATCAACAGGATTTTCAGCGGTCGCCTTTCTTACAACAAAGGTTCTTATGTTTTACACATGTTGCGTTGGGTGTTGGGAGACGATGATTTTTTTGCCGGCTTGCGCAATTATCTCAACGACAGGCAATACAATTTTGGAACAACTGAAAGTCTCAAATTTCATTTAGAGCAACAAGGACAGAGAGACCTGACGGAGTTTTTTAATGACTGGTATGCAGGAGAGGGTTATCCATCCTATACCATACACTGGCAACCGACTGAAAAGGGACTGTATCTGCAAGTCAATCAGGAAACGTCTCACCCCAAAGTCAATTTTTTTGAAATGCCAATACCCATTCGGTTGATCGGAGAGGGAAGAGACAGCATGGTGCGACTGGATCATTTTACCAACGATCAGATCTATGAATTGTCTGGTGTCACATGGGTAGATAGCATTGAATTCGACCCGGATTTGTGGATCTTGTCTACCAGAAATGCAGTCATCAAATCGGAGATAGTAGCTACCAACGATTTGACTCAGGAGGTAAAGGTATATCCCAATCCGGCCAGCCAATACATCAACATCCTGGCAAAAGCAGGCTTTGAATATGAAGTAGTGGACGCCATGGGACGGACTACCCTGCGCGGTACCAGCACGGAAGCTCAGCTACAACTCAGGGTTGCAGACTTACCATCGGGCTTGTATGCAGTAAAAATTGCAAGTCAAAGTGGCTATCGGTCAACACACTTTGTAGTGAACAAATAGCCTCTTAAACGTCGTAGGTAATTTCCAAAGATGCAGAGACCGGCTTTGCCTGGCAGGTAAGGATCAGGCCCTTTTTAACTTCATCGTCATCCAGGGCATAACATGCTTCCATTTTGACCTCTCCACTAATGGTTTGGGCCATGCATGAGGAGCAGGCACCACTGGTACAGCTATAAGGTGGATTCATCTTTCTTGCAATCAGCTCGTCGAGGATGGGTTTTTTGCCATCCACATCCATTTCAATGACCTTACCATTCAAATGTACTTTGACATGGCAGGCACTGCCGGCTATCGGTGTTCCCTTTTCAGCAGGTGTGGAGAAAAATTCTCTGTGAATGCGTGATTTTTCAACGCCCAATTTTTCCAACACTTTTTCGGCGTTGGCAATGAGGTCGCCGGGACCACAGAGGTAATATTGAGAAGTATTGCTATCGGGAAGAATATTGCCCTGAATGAAAGCTTCGATTTTTTCTTTGGAGATCCTGCCCGTTTCTCCCTTCCAGGTGGTTTTGGCTTTTTTGAAAAGGCCAACCAAGCCGGGTTCGCTTTGTTTGACCGGCGAACTGAGCGTGTGCACCACTTTCAATTGGCCGGCATACTTTTGTTCGAGGGCATCAAGGGTTTCCTTAAAAATGATGTTTTTTTCATTTCTGCTGCCGTATAAAAGGATGGCCTGGCTCATGGGCTCTTCTTCGAGCAGGGTCTTGACCATGGATACGATGGGTGTAATGCCAGAGCCGGCTGCGATGAAGCAGTGTTTTCTTTTTTTATCGTGATCGGTGTGAAGGATAAAATTGCCCTCGGGTGCCGCCACTTCTACAAGGTCGCCGGCTTTCCAGTTGCTATGAATAAAGGTAGACAGTCTGCCACCGGCAAGTCTTTTGATGGTCACGCCAATGTGTGTATCGTGGGGTGCAGAACTGATGCTGTACGCCCTTCGGACCTCAGAGCCACTTACATTTGCCCTGAGGGTAAGGTATTGCCCAGGCACAAAACGAAATTGTTCGGCAAGGTCGTGGGGGACATCAAAAAAAACAGAAACGGTGTCAGCTGTTTCCAACTGGATTTTGTGAATGCGAAGTTTTACGAAATTCATACCTGGTATTTTGGGTTGAAATGGCCGCAAAATTAACACGCAGGCACATAAAAAGATCATAAATGCCAAAAAAACGATGCTGACCTGTGTCATAATTGGAACAAATGCAGACATAAACAACCAAATGACAACCCAAACCATGGATAAAAGGGCTATTTTTGCACTTCATTAAAAAAATGGAATTGAAGAAGTTATCGATCGTCATCCCGGCATACAATGAGGCCAGAACCATCCACAGGATTCTGGACAAAGTAGGCTCAGTCCAATTGCTGGCGGGGTGGGAAAAACAAATTATTGTAGTAAACGATGCCTCCCGAGATGATACCGGAAATGTGTTGAGAAACTATATAGAAAATCATCCGGGCAGTGGCATAATATTGTTTGAGCACGAATACAACCAGGGCAAGGGAGCTGCACTCAGAACCGGAATCCACAAAGCAAGCGGTGATGTGATCGTGATCCAGGATGCCGATCTGGAATATGACCCCAATGAATTTAACTTGTTGCTCAAGCCCATTGACGAAGACGTAGCAGATGTGGTCTATGGCTCCCGTTTTATGGGTGGTAAGCCACATCGTATCTTATTTTTCTGGCACTCGATTGGAAACAAAATATTGACCTTTTTGTCCAATGCCCTTACCAACCTCAACTTAACCGACATGGAAACATGTTATAAGATGTGGAAAGCGGAGGTGATCAAGACCATACAATTGAAGGAAAACCGGTTTGGGTTTGAGCCCGAAGTAACTGCAAAAATTTCAAGGTTGAAAGGCGTGCGCATTTATGAGGTGGGCATTTCATACTATGGCCGCACCTATGCAGAAGGTAAAAAGATCAATTGGAAAGATGGTTTCAGGGCCATCTACTGTATTCTGAAATACAATATTTGGTCAAAATAGGTTTTTTGGCTCAATCTGCAATATTATGTAGTGGATTGAAGTTTCAAAGAATATTATTTTGAGGAAATGCTTATTTTTGCTTCATAAAAAAATAAAATATGCCTTACTTATTTACATCTGAGTCCGTTTCTGAAGGACATCCGGATAAGATTGCAGATCAGATTTCTGACGCATTGGTGGATCACTTTCTTGCCTTTGACCCCTCTTCCAAGGTGGCATGTGAAACCCTGGTTACTACCGGACAGGTAGTATTGGCGGGAGAAGTGAAATCAAAAACCTATCTTGATGTTCAGGAAATTTCCAGAGAAGTAATCAGGAAAATTGGATATACCAAATCTGAATACATGTTTGAGGCCAATTCCTGCGGTATATTTTCAGCCATTCACGAGCAATCGCCCGATATCAATCAGGGGGTTGAGCGACAAAACAAAGAAGAGCAGGGCGCTGGTGATCAGGGCATGATGTTTGGTTACGCCACCAGCGAGACAGAAAACTATATGCCACTGGCACTCGACCTGTCGCACAAGATCCTCCAGGAATTGTCGACCATCAGAAGGGAGGGCAAGTTGATGAAATACCTGAGACCGGATGCAAAATCACAGGTGACCATTGAATATTCAGATGACAACAAGCCCATCAGAATTGACACCATCGTAGTGTCAACCCAGCACGATGATTTTGGCAAAGAAGAGGCCATGTTGAAACAAATAAAGGCCGATGTTATCCAGATTGTAATACCCAGAGTTGTTAAAAAACTCAAGCCATCACTTAGAAAATTGTTTAACGACAAAATAACCTACCACATCAACCCCACGGGTAAGTTTGTGATTGGTGGTCCGCACGGAGATACTGGTCTTACAGGCAGAAAAATCATTGTTGACACCTATGGAGGCAAGGGAGCACACGGTGGTGGTGCTTTTTCCGGTAAAGATCCCAGCAAGGTTGACAGGTCAGCGGCTTATGCTACCAGGCACATAGCCAAAAATCTGGTTGCTGCCGGTGTATGTGATGAAGTGTTGGTACAAGTATCCTATGCCATTGGTGTGGCCAGGCCTACGAGCATTTACATAAACACCTATGGTAGTGCTAAGGTAGCCATGAGCGATGGCGAAATTGCCCACACCATCCAGCAAATGGAAGCCTTTGATATGAGGCCTTATGCTATTGAGAAAAGATTCAAACTGCGCACACCCATCTATTCAGAAGCAGCCGCTTATGGCCACATGGGCAGAACACCGGAAAAGAAAAAACTCGTTTTCACAGACGGATCGGGCAAGTCAAAGACCGTAAACGTAGAAACATTCCCCTGGGAAAAGCTCGATGCTGTCAAAGACGTAAAAAGGGTTTTTGGACTATAAAAACTATATTCGGTGATATTAACCGACAAAGAAATACTGGCCGCCATCAACAGGGGAGAGATCTTGATTTCTCCCTTTGATCCCACGTGTCTTGGAACCAACTCTTACGATGTTCATTTAAGCCCTTATCTGGCCACTTATGTTGACGATGTACTGGACGCACGGCAGCACAATGCCATCCAACATTTTGAGATGGGAGAAGAGGGTTTTGTGCTCCAACCCGGAACTTTATACCTGGGTTCCACTGTTGAATACACCGAAACGCACGCTACCGTCCCTTTTTTGGAGGGCAAATCAAGTGTAGGAAGGCTCGGCATAGATATTCATGCTACTGCCGGCAAAGGAGATGTTGGTTTTTGCAATCACTGGACACTTGAAATCAGTTGTAGCAAGGCAGTGCGGGTTTATGCCGGCATGCCCATCGGACAGTTGATCTACTTTAAAGTAGAGGGGGGAATCGAAAACTATTACAACAAAAAGCACAATGCAAAGTACAACGAGGTCAATGTAAGACCCGTTGAAAGCATGATGTGGAAGAATAAGTGGTAAATTCTTTTTTGATGAAAAAACTATTTCTGGCGTGCATCATTGGTTTAATGCCGATGATAGGGTATATGCAACCGTGGGGTAAAAACTACGGTGACAACCTCAATTTTGACCAGCTGGTAAGTAATTTTGAAACCTACTGGTCTGATAAAAAAGTAGAAAAAGGCAAGGGTTATAAGGCCTTCAGACGGTGGCAGCATTACTGGGAGCCAAGATTGCTCGAAGACAGAAGTTTTCCTGAAGCAGGCCGCACGATCAACAGCTTTCAAGATTTTCTCAGAGAGTATAGGGGACCCCGAACGGCAGGCCGATTTCAACCGGCCAACTTTTCTTCATTGGGCCCCTCCAGCACCAATGGAGGATATGCAGGCACGGGCAGGATCAACTCGCTTGCCTTCCACCCTACCAACAGCAACATCATTTATGCCGGCACTTCCGGTGGCGGACTTTGGCAGTCAAATGACGGCGGCAGTACCTGGTTTACCAATACCGACAACCTGGCAACGCTGGGGGTTTCAAGCATTATCATTCATCCAAACAGCCCGGAAAGGATCTACATAGCCACAGGAGATGGTGATGGTGCAGACAACTATTCTGTGGGCGTGCTCTTGTCGCTCGATGGCGGTGTCACCTTTTCCACCACAGGACTCAACTGGAATACTTCAGATACAGATTTGATCCGGAAACTGTTGTTTGACCCATCCAACACCGATGTCATTTTGGCCGCTACCAGCATTGGCATTTACAGAACCGCAGATAAAGGCATTAGCTGGTCATTGGTACAGGGCGGCGATTTTGATGACATAGAAGCCAACCCTACCGTGGGTTCTAATATATTTTACGCCAGCGCTCAGGGATCGATCTACAAATCTACCAACGGGGGAGCGAGCTGGACCCTCAAACAAACCATAGCCAGTACCAACCGCATTGCACTGGGTGTAAGCCCGGCCAATGCTACTTATGTTTATGCTTTGTGCTCCAAAAGTTCTAATAGCGGCTACAACGGTCTATACCGATCCACAGACAGTGGCGATACGTATGTGGTAAGGTCAACCACCCCCAATTTATTGGGCTGGAACCTTACCGGAAATGACACAGGAGGGCAGGGAGGCTATGACCTGGTGGTGGCTGTTGACCCGTTGGATGCAGAAAAAGTATTTACAGGAGGGGTCAACACCTGGAAATCCATAGATGGAGGTGTCAACTGGACCATCAGCAGCATGTGGTATGGTGTTTCAGGAGTAGCAGAAGTACACGCCGACAAACACGCCCTGGAATGGCAAAACTCCACCACTTTATGGCAGGGCAATGATGGAGGTGTGTATAAAACCACAGACGGCGGCACCACCTGGTCGCACAAGGGCAGTGGCATTGTGAATTCACAGATGTACAAACTTGGCTTGTCGCAGGCAGATGGCAAAGTGATGACTGGGCTGCAGGACAATGGATCCAAACTCAAACAAACGGCCGGCAGCTGGTCTGATGTGTTGGGAGGCGATGGCATGGAATGTGCAGTCCAACAAAACGACGGACAGGTATTGTATGGCTCGTTGTACAACGGCGATTTTAACCGGTCCATCAATGGAGGCTCGAGCTGGCAAAACATATCCGATAATGTGCCGGGCACACCCTCAGGAGCCTGGGTTACCCCTTTTGAGATAGACCCAATGATGCCCACTACTATATACGCTGCTTATCAACAAGTATACAAATCTACAGACAAAGGAGACAGTTGGACATCAATTGGCAACCCTTCTTCAGGAAGTACACTCAACCTGTTAAAGATAGCACCCTCCAACAACAGCATCATTTATGCAGCCCGATCCAATGGCAATATGTGGAGGACAACCAATGGCGGTACCACCTGGACGGCACTTGCTTCTCCCGGCAACAACCTGGCTTACCTGGCCATTCACCCCAACGATGCGAATACACTTTGGGCAGTAAGGCAAAACTATACCTCCGGCAGCAAGGTGTACAAATCAACCAATGGTGGTACCAGCTGGACCAATATTTCAGGCACCCTACCCAACATACCGGCCAACTGCATTGTCTATCAAAACGGCAGCCAGGACGGTGTATATGTAGGCATGGATGTAGGTATTTATTACCGCGACAATACCCTGTCAGATTGGGTGTTGTTCAATACGGGCTTGCCCAATGTAGAAGTGACAGAACTTGAGATCGACTATGATGAAAACAAAATTTTTGCCGCCACCTACGGCAGGGGTCTTTGGTCATCTGATCTTTACAATCCGATCGAGTGTTTCCAACCCAAGGCGGTTTCTGTAGCCAATCTCTGGAATGTGAGTATGACCTTGCAGTGGCAGACCCCATCGGTAGCACCCGGTTTGGGCTATGAGTGGGGCATCAACACAAATGTAAACCTGCCCACCACCACCCAGACAACCACCAACACTTCAGTTGACATCACAGGGCTAACGCCAAGCACCAATTATTACCTTTTTGTAAGATCTGTTTGTAATGAAGCCGACACCTCACCCTGGGTACGATTTGGCCCTGTGACCACACTTGAACCATGCCCCAAGGTCTTGTCAATTAGTCTTGTTGATCCGGGACCCAACAAAGCGGGCTTGCAGTGGGTGGTCATCACACCACCGTCAAACGGCTATGAATACGCCGTGACTTCAACCGCAACCCCTCCTGCAAGTGGCACAGCTGTTGCTCAAAACAGTGTTTTGGTTACAGGGTTGACGCCAGCCACTTATTATTACTTTCATGTAAGGGGCAATTGCGGTACGGATGGTTTTTCTTCATGGTCAAGCAAGCAGTTTCAGACCAGTTATACCTGCGGCACCAACTATTACGATAGCGGGGGCGCTTCAGCCAACTACAGCAACAATGAAAACAGGGTGCAGACCATTTGTCCAACTACCTATGGCTACATGGCAAGCCTGACCCTTACAAGCATAGACATCGAAGAAGATTGGGATGCTCTTTACGTGCACAATGGCAACACCACCGACAATGTCTTGTTTGCCAGTGCCAACGGTGTAACACAGGCCGGCTATCCGGCGGGCGGGTATTATGGAAATACCGTACCTCCGGTATTTACCTCAACCCATGCATCGGGTTGTCTGACCACCCACTTTCTGAGTGACGGAGGCGTGACCGGTGCAGGCTGGGCAGGCAGCATAAGTTGTATCAACGTTTGCACCAATGTGGTGACCAATACCAATGACGATGGTCCGGGCAGCTTACGGTTTGCCCTCAATTGCAATACAGCAGGTAGTCAGATTCTATTTAATGTGGCCCTCGCCGGAGACACCATAGAATTGGACAGGCCTATTGAGTTGAATCAAAACTTTCAGATTGTGAATACAGCAGCAAGCAAGGTATTGATCAATATAATGAGCAGTGGACCCTTGTTTAAAATCAATGCACCGGCTACTGTGACGTTTGACAATTTGAGGCTGCTATCGGGTACTGGCACCACAGCAAGAGCCATTGACAATGCAGGTACATTGACTTTGAAAAATGTGGAAATCAACGACCACATCAACGGCAGTGGGGGCAATATGATTATAAACACCGGTACTTTAAACATTGAAGGCGTAACCGGGGTCAAAGAATAAAGACGAAGTAAACAGGGCTTAAAACATGAATTCCGACACATTCTGCTTGGTCGGAAATTTCGGTTGACTTATCGAAGGTATTTATGGGTTGATCTGAATGTATGATACCTCAACGGCAATAAGTACGTAGTTGATGTATATAAGCATTCAAACAATTAAACCTTATAAAATGATACTGGAAGTAAGTTTGTTTTTTGTACTCGTGGTGGTGATCACTTTTATAAAATCCGGCAGCAGGTATGAAAACAAGGAGTCTTCAGAAGAAAAACCACAGCCGAAATACAAAAAATTGAGGCCGGGACTACACAATTTATTGATGTAAAATCGAGAGAGAGGGGCTAAGGCCCCTTTTATAATTTGTAACTATTCAGGTGAACTCAATTTCGATAAAAAAATGACAATTTTGTGTGATATTTCGGCTATTTTCGTCACCATAGCGCTGCTATGATTCCTCAAATGAGCCTCATCTGACTCAAAATTGCCTAAATTTTTTATCTGAAAGCAGTCCCCTGAATAGTTAATTTAAATACTTTTTGATGCCCAGGTTGATGGCAAAGCCATTGAGCTTGTCTTTGTTGGGGCCAATGCCATCAATCCAGTAAAATTTGCTGTATTCTGCACCCAGGACCAAGGCGTGATTTTCGTTGAGTTTACGCTCCATGCCCACCTCTCCTGAAACGGTGAGGAACCAGTTTTCTGCCAGCTTGCCCCCTTGTAAGAGCCCGGGATTAAAGGCCTTTTCACTGAGTCTTGCAGAGGTAGATTTACCATCGCCATCAGACACATAACCCACATTAGACGGAGCCAGTGGTTGCAGGCCGGCTGGCTTGTTGGTAATGGTATAATGGTTGGCAAGGGTGAGATTGGCACTTACACCGGCTTTGGCGTACCACGATGTTTTGCCGCCTTTTTTGAAATGGTATTTTGCAGCCACGGGAATTTCAACAATGTCGTAGCCGATTTTATCGAGGCTGATTTCGTAGTAATTGTTGAGAAAATCTCCATACGTTTCAACGATGGCAGCAGGCGTGTGGGTTCTTCGTGTGTATTTTAACCCTGTTGTGGTTTCCAGCTCATCGTTTTGAAAGCCCAGCATGAGGCCGCCTGCAAATTGAGAGCTATAAGTAGAATAACTTTTCAGATTGTAAATGGGATCGAAGCCACTCTGGGTGATGCCCACACCCGCCGAAACGATGGGCATGATGTATTTTTTGCCCGAAGCAGCCTTGACTTGTATTGGATTGAGTCCTGATGCCACCGATGGCATCTCTGCCGCTATTGCCAGCGATTGGGGTGCTGCCAATTTGCCAGGTAGCTGGGAGGTTTG
The DNA here is from genome assembly GCA_937870795.1 of uncultured Bacteroidota bacterium. Classification (GTDB taxonomy): domain Bacteria; phylum Bacteroidota; class Bacteroidia; order Chitinophagales; family Saprospiraceae; genus JADKBO01. Next base: position 24,890 of record CALMWS010000002.1, read on the forward strand.
CGCAAAAGAAGTTTGAGAAACAGCCCTGTCCAAAAGGGGAACAGCTTGCGTGTTTGATTTAAGTATTATGCTGTTTTTCGGAGTGAGGCTTGCCACCACCACAGCGGTCTTGGTTTGGTAGGCCAGGTGAGAAAAAGCCAGCACAGATGCATCTACATCAGTGGCTTCATCTGCCATAGCATGTTTACCTGTGTAAGGCACCGCTGACGAGGTCATGGCGTAATGCACCGGTATTTTATTGAGGCTCGACTGGTAGGTCTGCCAGCCCAGGAAGAGCATGAGCAGGGCAATCAGCTCCAGTGATTTGATGGAAAATATCTTTTTGCGCAGGCGTTCTTCTTTTTCCAACCTTGATTTTAGCAATTGCCAGTGCCCGTCGTTGTACGGACTTTGGTGCCTGGCTACTTTTTCTTTGATGGTTTGATCAAAATCAACGTTTTCAAAGCCCTCAGAATTTTTGAGGATCTCAGAAAACACATCCCAGTCGGGTGTTTGAGACCCTGATTGGTGATTGGAAAGCCCATCCTGAAAAAGCTTGTCAAAATCTTTATTCTTCATCCCCCGGTTTGTTGATATCGGTGTGGGGAAATGACTCCATGCGGAACCTTTTTGCAATCAGTTCCTTCAACTTATTCCGGGCCTTGACCAGATTGGACCGGGAAGTACTTTCGGTTATTTGGAGAATGTCTGCCAATTCTTTGTGTGAATATCCTTCTATGACATACAAATTAAATACAGAACGATAGGCCGGGCTCAAATGCTGCAACAAATCGATGATTTCTTCGGCTGAGATCATAGACAGGGCATCGGCTTCGTCGGTAGCCAGGTTCTTGGCGTCTTCAATGTCAAACGACCGCCTCCGGCTTTCCCGCCGGTAATAGTCGATGGCGGTGTTGATCATTACCCGTTTGATCCATGAGACCAGCGAGGTGCCCGACTGGTATTTTTCGATGTGCCGAAACACCTTGATGAAGCCATCGTGCAGGATGTCGAGGGCATCTTCTTCGTTGTTGGCATAACGTCTGCACACCGGGTACATTACCGGATAATGGTATTCGTAGAGTTTTTTCAGGGCCCAACCTTCTTTGGCGACGCAGGCTCTGATAAAATCTTCTTCACTGTGTAAGAGGTCAATAGCAAAATTCATAAAGCTAAGTTATGAAAAAGGGAAAATAAAAAATGCCAAAACGCCAATAATTAACTCTTTTTTATGGTTTTTGGCCTTTTTTTAAGTAATTCTTTAGATCGATGCTATAAAAGCAATTTAGTAAGACATTAACAGCAGAGCCATAAATGGCCTTCAAGTGCTTTTAAAAAGTTAAAGAAAAGGCCGCTGCCGTTAATCTTAGTTTAAAACAGGGTGCCGAACTTGTAAAACGCCATTTTTGGGGCTATTTTTGCATTCTCATTGTACAACAACACATCGTTGGAGTATAAAATAAACATCGTTCATGCGTTATCTATCCCTGTTCTTTTTCACCGCATTGACCCTTGGTCTATCTGCTCAAAAATCACCCGTCAGCTGGAACTTTTCCTTAGAGCCCAAGGGCAATGAAAAAGCCACTTTTGTGGCCCACGCCACCATCAACAAGGGTTGGAATATTTATGCCGTTTACATGAGTGATGAAGGACCCATACCCACATCGTTTGCTTTTGATAAAATTGACAATGGTGCTCTTGACGGCAAGGTCATAGAAGCATCAACACCCATCAAAGGCTACGACGAACTCTTTGAAATGGAGGTTGTAAAATTTAAAAACGAGGCTGTTTTCCAACAGTCCTTTATAACAAAGCCGGGGTTTCAATTGTCGGGCTCAGTCACCTTCATGTGTTGCGACAGTGAAAGGTGTTTGCCACCCGCAACGGTATCCTTTGCATTAAAACAATGATCGAATTCAAATCAAAAACCATGAGACTAAGGATTTATTTTGCCTTTTTACTAACCGCGATTGCTTTTTACCTGCCCGCCCAGGTGCTTAAGCCGGTGAAGTGGGAAATCAAAACAGAAAAGATAAACGACAACACCTACAACCTGGTGTTCAAAGCCAACATTTCTAAGGGCTGGACCGTGTACTCACAATATACGAGCGACGAAGGACCGGTACCTACGGCGATCACCTACGAAGAAAAGAGTGGGGTCAAACTGTTGGGCAAGTCAACAGAAAAAGGATATAAAAAAGAAGGACCCGATCCCCTTTTTGACAATGTAAACGTGGTTAAGTTTTTGGACAAAGAAGCCTTTATCATCAAACAAAAGGTAGAAGTAGTAGATGCCAGTAAACCGGTATCGGGCTACCTTACTTTTATGACCTGCGACAACAACCGTTGTTTGCCACCGGAGGATGTTGACTTCAGCCTTACCTTCGACAAAGCTACTACTGGCGCAGCAAAGGCGGATGAGAAGACAGCCGTTGTTGCAGCAGAAGAAAACAAGCCGGTGATTGCCGCAAGTGACACAACAAAAAAAGATACAGCAATGGCCACAGCCGCCAGTGCGGCTCCGGTAAAGGCGCGGATAGAAAATGGCATTATCGACCAGCTGATCCCTGCCTTGTACAACACCTTCAAAAAGCCCAGGGCCAGTTGCGATGATGGTGTGGTGCAAAACACCGGCTACCTGTGGACCTTTATTTTTGGATTTTTGGGCGGCTTGTTTGCCCTGCTTACCCCTTGTGTCTTCCCCATGATTCCCATCACGGTGAGCTTTTTTACCAAAGACACCAAAAGAAAAGGCTGGGTCAATGGGCTGATTTACGGAGCATCTATCATTGTGATTTATGTGCTGCTGGGCCTGCTCATTACTGCCGTGTTTGGTCCGGAGGCGCTCAACAGACTTTCTACCAACTGGATTGCCAACACGCTTTTTTTCATCATATTTATTGTATTTGCACTTTCCTTTTTTGGCTTTTATGAAATTACCCTGCCCAGTTCATGGAGCACCAAGAGTGACCAGATGGCGGATAAGGGAGGACTGCTGGGCATCTTTTTTATGGCATTTACACTGGCCCTGGTTTCATTTTCATGTACCGGCCCCATTATTGGATCGGCACTGGTGACCGCTGCCTCCAAGGGTGAATACATGGGTCCCTTTTTGGTGATGTTTGGCTTTTCTCTGGCGCTGGCTCTGCCTTTTGGCCTGTTTGCTGCCTTTCCGGCGTGGTTGAATACACTGCCCAAATCGGGATCGTGGATGAATTCTGTCAAAGTAGTGCTGGGCTTTCTCGAATTGGCCCTTGCCCTGAAGTTTTTATCAGTAGCGGATATGACCAACCACTGGGGCGTATTGAAATATGAGCTATTTATGGCGTTGTGGATTTTGGTCTTTTTGGGCATGGCAGCCTATTTGTTTGGCTTTATCAAGTTTCCACACGACAGCCCAATTAAAAAACTCAGCCTTACACGTAAGGCTTTTGGAACGCTTGCCCTGGTCATTGTGGCTTACCTGGGCTATGGCTTTACCATCAATCCAGCCACAGCCAACTACAATGCATTGTCACTGATGAGTGGACTGGCCCCCCCCGCCCACTACAACTTCTTCCTCACTACACAGCAGGTAGATCCCGTGATCAAAGCCAAGTATCCTTCGTATCAAAAATGTGCCAACAACATCAACTGTTTCAAAGATTACTACGAAGGACTGTCTTATGCCCGTGAAACCGGCAAGCCTATGTTGATTGACTTTACCGGCCATGGCTGCGTCAATTGCCGCAAGACAGAAGAACACATTTGGGTAGATCCCAGCATCCGCAAAAACCTCAACGACGATGTAGTGCTGGTTTCGCTGTATGTAGACGACGACAAAAAACTGCCAAGCACGCTGGTTTCCAAATCGAGGGGCAATAAAATCAGAAATGTGGGCAATTTATGGGCCGACTTTCAGATTGTCAATTTTGAGCAAAACTCCCAGCCGTTGTACGTCATGGTAGATCCAGGCTCAGAGCAGGTATTGACCCAGCCCAGGCCATTTAAAGAAGGCATTAAGGGCTACCAGGACTTTTTGGATTGTGGCAGGAATGCCCACGGCAGCGGCAAACAGTAAAATAGGAAACCAAACGGCGCATAAAATGCGTTATTGCCTGTGGATGTGATACCTTTGGGTGGTCACAAACGTTGGTAATAAAAGAGAAATGTTGGACAAAATCCTGATACAAAAAAAATGGATTTCAGCCATATTGGCGGGCAAGGTTTTATTGTTGCTTGCCTTGTCGTGGCTGATCTACGATCGCATCTGGGTGCAGCAGGTAGAGACGGGTTATCTGGATCACTTCCTTGCTGCTTTGTCAAATGGCAAGCTGGCATGGCTGGCACTTTGCGTGGTGCTGGCTCCTATCAACTGGACCCTTGAGGTGGTAAAGTGGAAAAAACTGACCACTCCGTTTCAGCAAATTTCATGGCACAAAGCATCACAATCCATCCTGGCGGGCATTACCCTTGGTGTGCTAACACCTGGCCGCATCGGTGAATATGGGGGCCGACTGCTTCACTCTGCGGAGGGACACAGGAGTTCTACCCTCTATGCACATTTTGTGGGTAGCTTGTCGCAAAACATTCCTGTCTTTGTTTTTGGTGCGCTGGGCGTTTCCAGGTATTTCAGCCAGTATTATTTTGCCAATGCCTTTGTAGCCAATGCCCTGGCATGCATTCTTATGCTGTTGGCTGTATTTATGACCCTGCTGTACGTACAGCACCAGGCCCTTGCCAAATGGCTGATTGGCTTTAAATGGTTTCATGAATTTTCAAGGGTGCAGGCAGAAGTTGCGTATGGCAACACTACGTTGCATCAGGTAATGATACTTTCACTGTTGCGGTATCTGATCTTTGCCACCCAGTACCTATCGCTGCTTTTTTTGTTGGGCATGCCAGTCAATGCTGTGGAAGGATGGATGGGCGTGTTTGTCATTTTTGTATTTCAGACCGGCCTGCCGATGCCTCCACTTTTGGGTGTGGTGGCAAGGACCCAGCTTTCTGTGATTGTGTGGTCGGTCTTCAGCACAGACCAGCTCACCATGCTGGTGGTACCCATGATTTTGTATACCATCAATTTGGTAATACCCTCTCTGCTGGGAGGCCTGGTATTAATAAGTACAAACATTCAAAAACAAATTTCAAATGACTAAGAAGTTGTTGATGCTTGCACTGATCCTCTTGTTGCAACAAGCTTTTGTAACCATGCCAGAGGCGGTTAAACCCTATGATAGCTGTGCCATTGACAATACCAGCTTTGCTCCCGGAGAACGCCTGGTGTACAAGGCTTATTACAATTGGAAGTTTGTATGGATACCTGCAGGAGAAGCTGTATTTGATGTGGTTGAAAATAAAAACGATTACGAAGTCAAGGTGGTGGGTAAGACGTATGATTCGTACGACTACTTTTTTAAGGTGAGGGATTATTTTTATTCGCGCATAGATAAAAAAACGCTTTACCCCAAAAACTTTGTACGGATCATTGAAGAAGGGGACTACCGCAAATTTGACAGCATAGCCTTTGACCAGGTGAGGCAAAAAGCGTATTCGTTTAACGGCAAGACAAGGGCTACAGCCAAAATGCAGGAAGTCAATTATGGCTCGTGTATGCATGATTTATTGTCGGTGCTGTACTACCTCAGAAACATCGATGTGGATCAATACAAAAAGGGCTCCTACATACCTACACAGGTGTTGTTTGACAATGAGACCTTTCCTATCAAAGTACGGTACGATGGCAAAGATGCCAAAAAGGAAATCAAAGAATTGGGCACCTACCACACCATCAAGGTCATACCCGATCTTGTGGTGGGCAATGTCTTTAAAGACGGAGACAAGATGAAAATATGGGTATCAGACGATGCCAACAAATTGCCACTCCTGATCGAAAGTCCGCTGAAGATTGGATCGGCCAAGGCTGTATTAAAAAGTTACAAGGGGCTCAGGCACAAGCTGAGTTCAAAAATTGCAGAAAAATGAGATGGATTGTAAAGTTGCTGCTGGTATTATTGCTGATAGCCGGTGGCCTGATAGCGGGACTGTACTGGGGCAGCCAGGTAGGTACTCCTAAGGCAGAAGAAAACACCAGCGTGGTGGTAGAAAAAATTGAAAAGGTAGCCAAGCTGATCACCGTAGAAACCCATCTGTCGGAAATATATTCATATAAGGATTATTATAACTACGATTGGAGTTGGCTGAGAAAAAAAGCATTGCTTCGGGTAAATGCCAAGGTAAGTGCGGGCTACGATTTGAAAAAACTCAACATCAAAGTAGACAGCAAGACCAAAACCATACACATAGGTCCTATGCCCGCGGTAGAAATATTGGCCGTGGATCACAGCCTCGATTATTTCAACATAGAGGAAGGTGTGTTCAATAGTTTTACACCGCAGGATTACAATAAGATCAATGCCAATGCAAAGGACTACATCAAAAAAATAGCGGGACAGAATGAAGTACTGCAGCAAGCTGCCGCTCAGGAAAACACCATGATAGAAATGATGGCTACCATGGCCAGGGGCATGGGTTATACCCTGGTAGTTGAAAAAAATGCTGCGCCACCGTTACAATAGAGGGTCATTTAAATTTGTTTCAACAACTGTACGAAAATTCAAAACGTCGGCTTTTTTACCAATGCAATTTGCTTTTGCGCAATAAAGTAAGTTTTGCAAATGGTTTAATACAGTAATGCGATTATAAGGTATTGAATATAAGTTAGTTGTATTTTTAATATAATCACAAAACATTGACAATCAAGTGTATAAAAAAGAAGTTAAAATTTGATAATCAGTTAGAAAAACAGCTATTTCAGTCAAATATTTCAATAAAATTCAAAAAAACTGTATTTTTACCTATTGAAACAATCTACCCTAATCGAAAATGAAATCAGGCGTTTCTGCCAAGATCAAAATCCAAATTGCCGGCTGGAGTTATAAAATCTAATTAACAATTTTCAATTGGTTTTTTGGGGTTATGCAGGATGCCAAAGCCATTTAGGGTGGCGGCATCCTGTTCTTTTTTGTAGATATGTTTACCTTTGACCCTGCCCTTAACTACAAGGGGAAAAAATGAGGTTTATATTCAGGTATTATTTTTTCTGGCTTCTTTATTTCACGGTGTGCAGGCTGGTCTTTCTGGTGTTTCACAGTAGCAGTCTTGAAAGTGCCGATGTCAGTGGTGCGGAAGTGCTGCAGTCATTTGTGCACGGCGTGCGCATGGATGCCTCCATGAGTGCTTATCTTTCCATCATTCCGTTTATTTTATACCCATTTATCAACAGGCCCTTTGTGGTGAGAAGCCTGAGGCTTTATCATTTTGTGGTATTGGCACTGGCCACATGGATGGTCATTGCCGACCTAGGCTCGTACAAAGCCTGGGGATTTAGGCTGGACGCTTCAATATTAGATTATTTGTCGCACCCCAAAGAAGCGCTGGCCTCTACCGCTACAGCACCCCTGGGCTGGCTGGCATTGATATTTGTGGTGCTGGCTGGCAGCTTTGGCTACCTGTATGTGCGGTGGGTAGAGGAGCGGGAAAGTAAAAAGAGCAGACCGCTGTTGTTGCTGGTATTGCCCCTGTTGATCTTACCCATGCGGGGAGGCTGGGGCGTGGCACCGTTGAACCCCGGCAGTGTGTATTTCTCACAATCGTCGTTTTTGAACGTACTGGCCCTCAACGCCTGCTGGAATTTTATGCATACGGCAGTGCACAAAAAAATGAAAAACAATCCGTTTGTGGTGTGTTCAGAAAGAGAGCTCAGGGCCACCATGGATTCATTAACTACAAAAGCAGCCCCTGAATTTTATGTGCATCAGAAAGAAAGGCCCAATGTGATCATCGTGATCTGGGAAAGCCTTACCGCCAAGATGTACAATAAGCAACACAAAGGTGTAAGCGTGATACCCACCATTGATTCGCTGACCCAAAATGCCATTTGGTTTTCCAACATGTATGCCTCCGGCGA
>CALMWS010000003.1 GCA_937870795.1 uncultured Bacteroidota bacterium
GCCGACTCACCCAACACCAGGCTGGTGAAGGTGCCAATCACACCAAGAAACGATTACCCGTAATATTGGTTTACGTAGAAGTTTATAGCAGAATCGATCATGCTTTCTACCGCGAAAAACAAATTCAAAAGTGGAGAAGAGAAAAAAAAGAAGCCCTACTTATGATATCCTCCTCCAATCCGCATCCTTGCGGCTGATATGCCTCAAATAATTATACAAGCGGATATTTTTTGGCTGGTCTAACGCAGGGTCTTCATCCAATACTTTTTCTGCCCATTTACGAGCACCTTCAATGATGCCATAATCTTTAGACAAATTGAGCAATTTAAAGGTGGTCACACCACTTTGCCTTGTCCCATCCAACTCACCCGGCCCCCTCAACTCCATGTCTACTGCAGCTATCTCAAAGCCATTGGTGGTCTTGACCATGGTGCCAATTCTTTTCCTCGCATCTGTTGACAACTTATTGCCTGTCATCAATATACAGTACGATTGTTCGGCTCCCCGTCCTACCCTGCCCCTTAGCTGGTGAAGTTGAGATAGTCCAAATCGTTCAGCGTTTTCTATGACCATCACAGAGGCATTGGGCACATTGACACCCACCTCAATAACGGTGGTAGCCACCATGATTTGGGTCTTTTTTTCGAGGAACCTTTTCATCTCAAAATCCTTATCCGCCGGCTTCATGCGGCCATGGACAACGGATATATGATAATCGGGCATAGGGAAATATTGCAACAACATTTCATAGCCCGCCATCAGGTCTTTAAGGTCAAAGTTTTCTGATTCTTCGATCAGCGGAAATACCACATAAATCTGACGCCCTTTTGCAATTTCTGCATGCATAAATGCAATCACCTGAGGCCGAGCTGTCTCGAATTTATGAATGGTTTTTATCTCTTTTCTTCCTACCGGCAATTCATCAATGACCGATACGTCAAGGTCGCCATACATAGACAAGGCCAGCGTGCGTGGTATCGGTGTAGCCGTCATCACCAAAATATGCGGAGCAATCTGATCACTCTTTCGCCATAGGCTGGCCCGCTGTGCCACACCAAACCGGTGCTGCTCATCGATGATAGATAAGCCCATGTTTTTGAATACCACGTGGTCTTCAATGAGCGCATGGGTGCCAATCAAAATATCAATAAAGCCCTCTGCCAGAAGGTTTAATGTGTCTTGTCTTTTCTTGCCTTTGACCGATCCGGATAAATACGCCACCCTTACACCCAAACCTTCAACCATGGCGGATATGGTTTCGAAATGTTGTGTAGCAAGTATCTCTGTAGGTGCCATCAAACTTGCCTGGTAACTATTGTCGATGGCCATCAACATGGTCATCAGGGCTACCACCGTTTTGCCACTGCCCACATCACCCTGCAACAATCTGTTCATCTGGAAACCGGCACCCAGATCTGCCCTTATTTCTTTGAGCACCCGCTTTTGTGCATTGGTAAGGGCAAAGGGCAATTTTTCACTGTAAAAACGATTGAACTTTTCTCCAATCACTTCAATTTTTGCCCCCTTCAACAGCTGTTTTCTCCCATCCCTTTTACGAATGAGCTGAAGTTGCAAAAAGAAAAATTCTTCAAATTTGATGCGGTTCTGAGCTGCATCCCGCTGATTTTCGTCTTTTGGAAAATGGATCCATCGAAGTGTGGTCAATCGATCTGGAAATTGCAATTGGCTCAGCAAATGATCAGGCAGGTTTTCGGGTATGTCATTTGGACCAAGCTTCTCGAGTAGGGCTTTGAGCAGCTTTCTCCTGCCCTTACTGTCCAGACCCAGGCTATCTAGTTTTTCAGTGCTGGAATAAACAGGATCCAGTGTTTTGTGAAACTCAATGTCGGCCACATATTCTTCCATTTCGGGATGGGCAATGCTTCGTTTTCCTCCATAGATATTAACCCTCCCGTAAACAATATATTCCTTGCCTTCTTTCAAGACCGACTCCAGGATTTTAACACCCTGAAACCACACGAGCTCAATAAAGCCCTCACCATCCTTAAGCAGGGCCGCCAGTCGGGAACGATTGGCTTTTCCTTTGATTTTTTCAATGGAGATGAGTGTACCCTTGAGCAAGACCACGTCGCCGTCTGCCCTGACATCTCGTGTGCTTTGAAACTGGGTCTTATCTATGTACCTGAATGGAAACTGAAATAAAAGATCCCGTGCACATTTGACGCCCAATTCTTTGCGCAAGGCTTCGCCCCTCATGGGTCCAACCCCTTTGAGAAACTCTATGTCGGAATCCAGAAATGTTTGTTCAGCCATCTAATGCAAAGCCTGGGAATTGGCAAAGATACAATGATCGCATGCTTTGGTGCCACTATTGTTTTCAATACTATGTTTCAAAAATGACGGCGGTCACCCACAATAATGAACTTTTTGATCCCCTTTTACGGGCTATTTTCGTTACATTTGCGCAAAAATTTAAAAAATCATGAGTGGATCAGCAATTACCATATCAAATGGCCAACTCAATGTACCCAACGACCCCATCATCCCATTTATTGAGGGCGATGGCACCGGCAGGGACATTTGGAAAGCATCAGTAAGAGTTATGGATGCAGCCGTGGAAAAGGCATACGGAGGCACAAAAAAAATTCATTGGAAAGAGGTTTATGCAGGCGAAAAATCATTCCAAATGTTCAACAACTGGTTGCCGGATGAAACATTGGACGAAATTCGCAAGTACCTGGTTTCAATCAAAGGTCCGCTCACTACGCCGGTTGGTGGAGGTATTACTTCCCTCAATGTGGCATTGCGCCAGATGCTTGACCTTTATGTGTGTTTGCGACCCGTACAATATTTTGCAGGCGTACCTTCTCCGGTTAAACATCCTGAAAAAGTAGATATGGTAATTTTTAGAGAAAATACCGAAGATATTTACGCTGGAATCGAGTTTGTGGGTGGATCAGAAGACAGTGCCAAAATGCTCGATTATCTTCAGGCCAATTATCCAAAATTCTTCAACAAAATCAGATTTGGCAGCTCAGCAGCAGTAGCCGGATGGAACCAGGCTGCCGGACTTGAAGGGTCAGATAAGGTAGAAGTAGGAATAGGCATCAAACCTGTTTCTAAGGTGGGTACCGAACGTTTGGTTCGTGCCGCCATACAATATGCCATTATCAACGGACGCAAATCGGTGACCATCGTGCATAAGGGCAACATCATGAAATTTACGGAAGGAGGCTTCCGCGACTGGGGTTATGCCGTAGCAGACAAAGAATTTGGAGATAAGGTTTATACCTGGGCTACCTGGGAAAAAACAAAAAAAGAGAAGGGTGAAGAAGCTGCCAACGAAGAACAAAAAGCAGCACTGGCAGCCGGAAAAATCCTCATCAAAGACGCCATCGCAGATATTGCTCTGCAACAGGTATTGACACGTCCGGAAGATTTTGATGTGATTGCGACCCTCAACCTAAATGGCGACTACCTTTCTGATGCGCTTGCTGCTCAGGTAGGCGGTATCGGCATTGCTCCGGGAGCCAACATCAACTACGTTACCGGCCACGCCATTTTTGAAGCTACGCACGGCACCGCACCAAAATATGCCGACAAAGACCAGGTAAATCCTGGCTCTGTGGTATTGTCTGGTGAAATGATGCTGCGATATATGGGTTGGACAGAAGCCGCAGACCTTATTCTCAAAGGTCTCAACGGCGCGGTTGCCGGCAAAAGGGTTACCTACGACTTTGAGCGCCTGATGGAGGGAGCCACCAAGGTTAAATGTTCTGAATTTGGAGATGAAATCATCAAAAACATGTAATTCGTCTTAATTCTGATAGATATAAAGCAAAAGCCCCTTGGTGAATACCAAGGGGCTTTTTTTGGGATTTTAGCTTTTTAAAGCCACAACTTACAAGGACCAAAGATCATTACCCTCAATCCTCACACAAACACTTAGAAAAAACTTACAGCACAATAGTTCTTTTATATTTACCCTTATTGGGTTTGATATTTTATCTTTTTGTCCCAACCTCCCCTGGCAAACGACCTTAAAGCGATCCATAACCCGTAAAGTGAGGTAGTTATTGTCAAATAGACAAATACCTTGCCAAATTTATTAAAAAGGAAATTTTATTTTTTTAAACGCTGACTTCAGCCTTGATATGAGGGTGCGGATCGTAGCCCTCTAAAACAAAATCATCAAACTTAAATTCATCCAGATTTTTTACCAAAGGGTTGATAAGCATCTTAGGCAGGGGCCTGGGTTCTCTCGACAATTGCAACCGAGCCTGATCCAGGTGGTTGAGGTAAAGATGGGCATCTCCAAATGTATGCACAAAATGGCCAGGCTTCAGCCCGCACACCTGAGCCATCATCATGGTGAGCAAAGCATAAGAAGCTATATTAAAGGGTACACCCAAAAATACATCGGCAGAACGCTGATACAATTGGCAAGATAACTTGCCTTCCGCTACATAAAATTGAAACATTGCGTGGCATGGAGTGAGTGCCATTTCACCCAATTCTGCTACATTCCATGCGTTGACAATGATTCTTCGGGAATCGGGATTTGTCTTTAAGGTATTAACAGCTTGCGCAATCTGATCAACCGTGACTCCATTACTGCCTTGCCAGCTACGCCACTGCTTGCCGTAAACGGGCCCCAGATTACCCTCTTCGTCGGCCCATTCGTCCCAGATTCGAACACCATTTTCTTTCAGGTAGCCTATATTGGTATCCCCTTTTAAAAACCAAAGCAGCTCGTAAATGATGCTTTTGAGGTGAAGCTTTTTAG
>CALMWS010000004.1 GCA_937870795.1 uncultured Bacteroidota bacterium
CGTCCACAAAATACATCTTTTTTTCCGTATTGGCAAGGCTCGCCGCCGTTTTCATGTCGATCCAGTTGAGGCTTCCCTCCTTGCCTTCAGGGTATTCATTTTTTTTGTTTTCCCCGCATCCTGCCAGCATCACTAACAAAAAAAGGGCAACCGGTGTAATTAAAAACTTCATGGTCTGACTTTGTGCAAAATTATAAGTGCATCTTTTAATTGTAACCTTTCTATACCGTTTTATCGAAATATTAACTGAGCCTATGCGGGTGTCAGACTCAGCTGCACTTGTTTTTCCAATTGATTGACCGTGTCTTTGAACAGGCTGTCGGTATCCATCAAATCCTGAACCGCTCTTATGGAATACAGCACCGTGCTGTGGTCCTTACCACCAAAGTTACTACCTATGGTTTTCAAAGAAACCGAAGTGTAATTTTTTGCTAAATACATGGACAGCTGCCTGGCCAGTACAATTGATCTTTTACGCGTAGTACCCTGCATTTTTTCAACTGGCACCTTAAAGTGGTCGGCTACCAGCTTTTTAATGTTGTCGATGGATATTTCCTTGTGTTCCTGGCTTACAAACTGCCCTACCACTTCTCTCGCCAGATCGAGGTCGATTCTCTTTTTGTTGAGCGAGGCCCTTGCCACCAGCGATATCAGCACACCTTCTAGTTCTCGGATGTTGCTCTTGATGTGGTGACAGATGTATTCCACCGTATCCTGGGTTAGGCTGATGCCTTCCAGTTCCATCTTGGCCTTCAGGATGTCTACCCTCGTCTTGTATTCCGGTGCTCCCAGATCTGCCGTGAGGCCCCACTTAAAGCGGGATATCAATCGCTTTTCAACATCCTGCAAATCCTTAGGTGCCCTGTCAGAGGTAAGGATGATCTGCTTGCCACTTTGGTGCAACTGGTTAAAAATATTAAAAAAGATTTCCTGTGTCTTGGGTCTGTTGGCAAGAAACTGAATATCATCAACAATAAGCACGTCTATCATCTGGTAGTGATTCATGAAATCGTTGATCGAATTGTTTCTGATGGCCTGGATCACCTGATTGGTGAACCTTTCCGTAGTAATATAGAGGACCTGTTTGTTGTTGAATTTTTTGGTTATGGCATTGCCTATGGCCTGCGACAAATGGGTCTTGCCCAATCCGGTATCTCCAAAAATAACCAGGGGATTGAAGGAAGTAGTACCCGGTCTGCCGGCTATTTCCAGACCTGCTGCCCTGGCCAGCTTGTTGCATTCACCTTCCACAAAATTGTCGAAAGTATATCGCTCATTGAGTTGGGGATCAATCTTGGTTTTTTTAATGCCGGGTATTACAAAGGGATTGGTAATCTCTTCACTGCTCACCTCTTCAGATTCAGGTACCGGTGCGGTAAGGGCCTTACCCGTAGCCTTGTGGTTGTCCATCAGAATCTGATACTCCAGGCGGGATCCTTCACCCATTTCCTTTCGAAGAGCAAGACTCAACACATCTACAAAATTTTCTTCCAGCCATTCGTAAAAAAATTTGTTGGGAACCTGGATGGTCAAAACTCCTGCCTGTACTTTAATGGGTTTGATGGGCTCAAACCAGGTGCGGTAACTTTGCGGATTGACATTCTTTCGAACGATGTCCAGACAGTTGTTCCAGATTATGTTGTGGTCATTTACCATACATCAGTCTATATGTTCCGGGATGCATTTCCTTTCATGCAACGAGGAAAAAAGGAAATGCCCCAAGGGGTGGTTAATGAATTAGTCAGTTTCTCGAATACTTGTTTTCTCACAGCTTTGCAGGTAAATCCTTCCAATGTATTTTATAAGGGCCACAAAAAAAGGGTTTTTATCTGGCATTTGCAAAGCTAAGCTACAAAAAAATCGTTCTAATTTTCAGCACATTACTGCGGAAAAATTGACATAGTTTCACATATTAAAAAACCACAAGTCTTACTGAAAATTTTTCAATGCTTTATGAAATCTGTCCGGCCGGTATCCTAACCCACAGTAAGGTTTTTACAGCTCACACAAGTTCCTTTTTTATTTCGTTCAAAATGCAAATCGAGTCTGCCAAGCTGTATTCCGGCCCATCCCGCCTGGTTGACGAGGGTAGTTTTGCCTGACTTGTTCTTAACCTGTGTTGGTTCTTTTAGAAATGTATGGGTGTGTCCTCCCAAAATGAGATCGATCTCTTCGGTAGCTCCAGCCAGAACCAGGTCTGATACCTTGTTGTTTTCATATTTATAGCCAAGATGAGAAAGGCAGATGATGTAATCACAACCTTCATCGTACCTCAGCACACGCGCCACACGCTCTGCCTCTTTTATGGGGTCCTGGTAAAGGGTCTCTCCGTAAAGTGCCTTGGGTACCAGACCATCGAGTTCAATGCCCAGGCCCATAACACCAATTTTAATGCCTTCTTTCTTAAAAACTTTATAATCTTTACCCTTGCCCTGCAATGGTGTATTTTCAAATCGATAGTTGGCACACAACAGATCAAATCCTCCCGCAGGCAGGTGTTTGGCAAAACCTTCGATACCTCCGTCAAAATCGTGATTGCCCATGGTGGCTGCATCGTAGCCCATTTCACGCATGAGTTTCATTTCCAGCTCACCTCCATACAGGTTGAAGTAGGGCGTGCCCTGAAAGATATCGCCTGAATCAAAGAGCAAAACATTTTTTTCTTCGCTCCTAATTTTTTTAATCAGCGCAGCTCTTTTGGCCGCTCCCCCAAGTCCTGCATTTCGCGAACCATCCATCGGAAACGGTTCGATCCTGCTGTGCACATCGTTGGTATGCAAAATGGTGATTCGGGTCATTTCGGCATCGTCGTACCAAGACTGCCAGGGCACATAATTTAGCCCAAACATTACACCGCCCAGACCCAATTGTTTGATGAATTGTCTTCTTGCTGTCATGGTGTCTTTACTTTGATGCGTTGATCCTTTTTGGGAGTAATGATTTTATTTCTTTTTACGTCGCTGATGAGCAGGTCGCGCACCAGCAAGCCAGTATTGACCCTGGGCAGTGGTTTCAAAAAGTCGCAGTCATCGCCCCCATTGGCTACGTAATCAGGCAGACCTATGCGGTATTGCCCCAATGCATTCCAGGGTTTGTTTTGGATCATGATGTTGGTGGCTGTGCTGTCTGCAATATCAAAATTCAATCCTTCTGATACCGGCCATCCACCATAAGCTGCAATTCGATCCAACAATAATTTCACCTGATCACCATTGAGATCCATGACCACCAAAGCATTTTCAAAGGGCATGATTTCATACAACTTTCCAAGGGTAAGATCGCCCCCTGCTACCGAATTGATGCGGATGCCACCGTAATTGGCTACCACAAAATCGAGCTTTTCCCGTGCCGTTCTTTCATAACTTTCTGCCATAGCATCTGCCATCCAGTTAGTGAGGTTTGAGCCCGGCTTGGCTTTTACCAGCTCTTCGCTGTTTTGACCGATGACTTCATTCATCTGCTCATCTAGCTTCACCTTATAAGGGCGAATCATGGCAAGCGTGGTACTGTCTTCTGCTTTTATTTTTTCATCTACCCGGATGGTGTTGTTTTCATAGTAGGCAAAATAAGTCTGCTTGCGCTGACAAGCCTGCAAAAAAACAAAGGAGATGACAAATAATATATAGGTATATTTTCTCATGCAAGCAACAGATCGGCTTCTTCTTTAATGGCTGTTTTGGCTTGTTCGAGCGGATCCATGCTAAGGTCTACTTTTACCATGCCCAAAAGTTGCAAAAGCCGCACTGCGGCATCGCCGGGCTGCAAATGGTTGCCGGTTTCATTGATGATGCCCATGGCCTGGTCTTTGGCCAGGATGATGATCTTCCATAGTTTGGCAGAAACATACAATTGTTGTGTGTAGTTGTGTGTAAACTCCTGGTTGATGGCTACCAGCATGGCCTGTTGCATTTCCTGAGCCGACATCTCGCCGGTGTTGAGTCTGAGAAAGAGATTTTGCGGGTCAATGCGTTCACAAAACAGAATCAGACGCTCGTAAGCCTGCAGTTTCACGGCATCATTCTTTTCCCGGCGTTTGCTGCCATAACGCATTTGCTGCGTATACATTTGCTGTTTAAACTGGCGGTTCATTAAAAAATAAATGGTGAAAAATACCACCAGCGATGGCAGGGTATAATGCACAATTTCCAAAACAATAGCTGACATATTAAGGTGTTGTTGCCTGAGTTAAAAATAACAATAATTTTGAGGTCGGGTGCAATATTTTGATATTAAAATATGTATAGTGCTGGCATTCAATGGTCTTCTTTTAATATTTCATTCATTTTCCAATTTCACAAAAGAAGAGAACTTTTGGGGGCCAAAAAGTGTTTATCATCTAACTTTGTATAAAAATTCATTGATGAGTACCACTACCACCATACAACCGATCCAACTTACAGAAGGTGCTGTTGCACAACTTCGTCGTATCATGGAGGAACAACAGGTTCCAGCCACTTATGGACTGAGGGTAGGCGTTAAAGGCGGTGGCTGTAGTGGCTTTAGCTATGTACTTGGCTTTGATGAAAAAAAAGAAAAAGACGATGAGTACCAGGTTGCCGGCTTCCGTGTTTTAATGGAAAAGGCCCATGCCATCTACCTTTTGGGCATGGAAATCGACTGGGTCGACGGCCTTCAAAACAGGGGCTTCCAGTTCAACAACCCCAATGCTACCAGCACCTGCGGCTGCGGCACTTCTTTCTCTGCATCATAGTTGAGAAAATAAGACACCTCTGGTTTTTTTTCCTGCCCTTGCCACCTTTGGCTTTTTATTACCTGCCACCTTTTCTTTGAGTGCCAGAGTTTCGCCTGATAATGGCTGATAGCCCTTTTCTATGCGGTTGAGCTGGTAAAGTGTATTTGCCTGCACCCCGTAAAGATTGGAGATGGCTTCTATGGTTTCCCCTTCGTTTACGATGTGGTGGGTGATTCTGCCCTCATAATCCCGCTTTTTATTTTCCAGATACACCGTGGTACCCCGTTTGATTACCTCCGAGGGCACGAGCAACATTTCATTGTGTGCGGTAATAGCCGACACTGGCATGTGCAGGTCTCCGGCCAGTGTTTCCACATCGGTATCTGCCGTCACCTGGATGGCGCGGCTGTCATTGACCCAAATTATTTTATACATGTTGTGCGTCTTTACGGGTGCTGCAGCCGTGCGCAACCTGCCCGAAGGCCTTGCCAGATCAAAATCAGATACTTCCACCACTTCAGCCTCCTCTTTCTTTTCAACCCTGGAAATTATCGCAACAGGTACAGAAGCCACACCACTGTCGTCCAGGGTGTCGAGTCTGTATTTCTCAATGATGCGTATCAACTTTTCAGGATAGGCCGGATCGGTAGCATAACCCGCTGCACTCAACCCTTTGGCCCATGCTTCATAATCTGCAGGTGCCAGCTGAAACAAAAAGCCATATCGCTGTTGTTTTCTACTGTCTGTGAGAAAGTCGCTGTGCGCCACAAAAGAATCTTCCGCCTTTTCAAAAGCCCTGAAACAACTTTCTACCAGTGTGCCCGTACTGTCGGTGTCATCGTCGATTTTAAAATACGTGCCTCCATCCCAGTCCTTGCCACATTTAATGCCAAAATGATTGTTGCCCCGCACCGCCAGGGGACTCTTGCCCACCTCAGATTCCAGCAACGCCTGCGCCATCTTAATGCTGGCCGGAATGCCCGTGCGCTGCATCTCCTTAACCGCTATATCGCTGTATGTTTTGATGTAAAACACAGCCGGATCCCCTGCTCTGCAAAGCAACGAAAGGCCAAAAAAGGCAATACTAAACCAAACCCTCATATCAAACATATTAGAATTAATTGTAATATATTCAAATTTCGTGCCTAAAAGTGCGAGTGTGGGTATAAGACGGAAAAAATGAGGGGGATATTGTGTGGGGTGGGATTGTAAAATTAAACGTAGCGGCATATACACTCAATAAATGACAGTTACTTACCTTGTTTTTTACTAACTGTCAGATTAAGTCTAAACTAATTCATTTCAATGGCAAATTGAATTCATATAAATTTTGGAGCGTCTATCTCCACGTGTTTTAAAAATTCAATCCAATCATCAAAAAGTTTAAATACCTCATGTGTAGGAATAAATTGCAATTCTTGAGGTGTGTTAATATTCCAATTTATTGAATGCTTGTCATCAAATACTTCAGGTGTCAATTGATCGATTGGTCGACAAAAATCACGTTTAATTTCTAATCCAATATTTTCGTTCCCATAATAAGTTTCACTTTTTTCGAACAACTCTTGTCTCAATCTAGTTATAAGAATTTCTGCCTTTGTCAACTGATGAAATTCAGGAGTTAGCACTATGAATTCACCTAATATATTGTAATTAACGTAGTTATATAGTAATACATCATGCGACGCTTGTACTACAGCCCTTAAACTGCCTTTGTTTGAAAGCCATTTACCGCTTTTAAACTGAAATTCTATTTTGAAATAATAATCCAATATAGCCATGTTAGTCGTAATATGGGAAGGCAATATAAATATTATTTTTTTACTGAGGATATATTGTAATCCTAATTTTAATTCCTTCTGTTGTTTGACCTATTATTACTTTAGTACCAGAATTTTCAGTCACAACTTCAAAACATTATTCTGAGCCTCCTTAATTTTATCCATTGTCTTCATTTCATTCCAGTTATCAGGAAAAAAAGTAGAATATCCATCATTATCAATTTTTGGTATGCCATCAACCTCTACCTTGGCTTTATAAATACCTAAACCTGGCGAACTAATTTCAATTTTGTTAGAAAGCAATTTTGCTTTACCATCTTTAACAGCTCGAATATGATGACAACCATAAGCCTTTCCATTCTTAATCTCACCATGGAAAATGTGTTTTACTCCTGTACTTCCAATTATGTCCTTATATGCTTCTAAGATTTCGTCCAAATAACTATTATGCACCACTACCCCCATAGCTCCCACCAAAAAATTATGCAAATCTATAACTTCAAGATTATACACAAATTGCAAAGTAAGGTCTCTCACTTTCGATTCAACTTTTACATTTCCACTCATAGCCAATATTTCTTCACCAATCTCAAGATAACCAGCAAGTTGCCAGTCGCCTTTTGTGATTGAGAAGATAGGATGATTATTTGTAACTCCTAGCACTGTACCATCATCAAATGTTAACTTCCATACATCATTTGACTGATGGGTAAATAAACCTGTAACAAGTCTATATTCGTAATTGTCCGTCTCATCGTCATCGACAGGTTTTTTCTGTGGTGAGATGTGTTTGATTGAAGTAATCCTAAATGGTCCACTTATACCTTGTTCAGGGAGATTCATATTCACTAACTCTCCAACTGCATAGCTATTTTGTACAATCCAGTCACCATGTAGAGCTAACTTGCATTGTGAAGTTCCTTCTAATTGTTCAAAGGTGACTTCATTCCAATCAGTATTGTTGATTTCGTATAGGTCTCTTAATTTTTGATGAACGCTAGTATAAGGATCTTTGTTTATAGCATATGTTTCGTTTGCATTTGCAGTGAGGCCATAGGATGAGTTTACCATTTTGTGAGCGACTGCATAATCGAAAAGTTGAACATCTTGTATCGGTAAAGGTGTTACTATCGTCATGGTTGCAATTCCCATTGCTGGTAGAGCATTTTTTAAAAAAAATTGATTGGACGTGCTAGCTATTAAGACAGGTGTATCTTTTACAAAACAGCCTCCCTTAATCCCAAGTCTGCAAGCAAACCTCTTTGCCGGATTGTTATTGATCAGATTCACTAACCAACCACCTAACTTGTTATTCTTAATAACAGAAAGAAGTTCCGGCACCTTAGATATTTGTGCAAAGCCACCGGTTAGATAGGAAGCCACTGCATCAAAAAGGACTAAACCTCCAATATAGGCAAGTGTTTTTACAATTGCTCCGCTCTCCCACATATCTTGTAGAAAACAATATATCGAATTCACAATTTCTATGGCCATATTTTTCACATAGTCAAAACTAAGGGTTTTAAATAATATTTCCCCTATTTCTATCGCGTATTTTACGGCTGATTTAAAAGTTTCAAAATATTTATTGGCATATTCAAATGCAGCTTTATTCAGCGCTTCATAAGAAATACCCTCTTCTGCTACTTTTACAACAAAATCATACAGGCTTGACCATACTTACACAGCTGTTTCCCCGCCGCTTCGCCTCCTGCACTATAAGCCGCCTCAACTTGCAAACTAGCCATAAGGAATATATTCAGTACAAAAATGTATACACGTGGATTCATGGGATAAATTTAGCAATTTTAAACATGTGGTAAAATTTCTTTGATTGAATAACCATCCAAAATCTGTTAAATGACTAAAATATCCCAGTAAATTTTGAAGCACTATCCCCCTCACACAACGAGCTATTCGAAGTTTCCCTTTTGATAAAAAGGGACAGGTGTAACTTCGAATGAATATTGGCATGACTGCTATTTTTAGTGTGTGACCTATTTACCTACATTTTCCGATCTATTTCTGACAAACCCATTTCAATTATAATAAGAATTGAACTTCCACTAAGATTATTGGCAGATAGGCCAATAGTGGGTTTAAGTTAAACCTGTCCCTGTAAAACAAAGAAAACTTAAACTTGCATAAATGAAATATAGCTTTTCTACTGTTCAATTGCAACCAGAGTTTAAACTTGCTATGATTGCATTGTTCCTATATTCAATTTTCAAATAAGAAAAACAAATTCTAAAAGATTATGTAGGTTGATTATTAAATACTTGATGATTTATTAAATCAAATATATTTTCAGCTTGTTTAAAAAACAAGTAATTAAGTTTGTTTATTTTATCATAATGATTAGGATCAAAATAGTAAATCTGATTTAAATTATCAAGACTACATCCAATTAAAAACACCCCAGTATTTCCATTGTTTGCTAAAGGCAAAAACTGAGTTTTAAAATCTAGCCCATCTGATTCTTTATACATGTCTAAAATATATAATTCATCAAATATTTTTCTTAAACTATAAATTACATCAAAAGAAGTTAAATCACCGTTGGCTAATCTAACTTTATAATCATCGCTGGCCTGAATATTAAAACTTAGATTGTTACAATTAATTCCAAGGAAAATAAAATCAGATGGTAAAAAAAATAAACCTTGTTTCTGCATCTCTCTAATTTCATTCCAATCCAAATTTGTATCGTACTGTTTAAAGTTCCATGGTATCATATTTAGATGCATTTCTTTAAATAATTATGAATATTTGCTAACAAATACCTTGCTAAAATCATTAGAATCAAACTTCCACAAATTGAAAAAATAAGGAATCAAAATTGGGGTCCTCTTCTAAGATAACTTACAGCTCCTCATTATTACATTGTTCCCTTCTTCCAACGAGCTATTCGAAGTTTCCCTTTAGATACAAAGGGACAGGTCCAACTTCGAATCTGTATTGGCATAACTGCTAACCTCAATGTATGACCACTTTAATTACATTTTGCAGTCTATTGCTAACAAATACAATATCCTCATTAGAATTAGAATTCCACCATTTGAAAAACAAATATAATTGGCAAATAGGATAATATTGGGTTTAAGTTTAACCTGCCACTGTAAAACGTAGGAAAATTAAGCCAGCTCTTTGATAAAAAAATAAATTACAAGACGAATTGTAGACTGGAAAAGAAAAAACCAAAATTTAGCCTGGAAGGACAAGTTGAGGCCCGTCCTTCCAGTTTAAATTTGATATTATTATTTTATCTTACCATTGATTACATCTTTCATCCTAAACAATACTGTCTTTGTTTTGTCTCTACCCCGTTTGGAAATGATTTGATCGGGTGCTTCAAAATAATAATCAACATCTACTTTAAAAAATTCCTCGTGGATGGTTTCCATTTTGGGGTCAAAATTTT
>CALMWS010000005.1 GCA_937870795.1 uncultured Bacteroidota bacterium
TGGCATTGGAATACGATGTGCCCGGAACCTCATCATTGGTAGCCAAATTTCCGGTTAGTGTAAGCAAAGTAAAGCCTACATTGAAATCAGGGTCGAGGCAATGGAGGATGGTAAGCAGGTCATTTGAAGAGGATGATTCACATTGAGTGGCGGTATCTCTAAAAGTAAAGCCAACTTTGCCTGGTGCCAGGGCAGAGATGTTTCCTGCATTGTCAATGGCCGCTATTTGATTGTTCATAGAAGACCACGTGCCAGCAGTAGCGGATGTTATTTTGGCAGCATGACCCTGACAGATGGAGGTATTGCCTGTATAACTTATGTTGGGGGCTGCCAATACCAGTAATGATGTTGCAGAATCAGATCTGCACAGCGTATATGATGACTGGAGGTAAAACCAGGCTATGCCGCTGCTTATGCCTGAAACGATACCTGAAATAGAGTCAATGGTGGCAATTGATGGATTGAGTGACCGCCATACCCCGGAGGTGTCTGATTGTAGTTGCATTTGAGATCCCTGGCAAAGACGGTTGGCAGGTGGACTGGATATATCGGGTCTGTCTACCACCCATAAGGATGAGGACGGGTCTGATGGACACATCGTAGTGTTTGAAACAAAGGTAAAAAAAACGGATCCAGCAGAATGCGATGTCACCAATCCTGCATTGTCGATACTTGCCACCAACGGATTGCTGCTAGACCAGCTACCTCCCGATGCAGGCAATAAATTTATGGTAGCTCCCAAGCAAAGATACGGACTCAAAGGATCCGTAATTATTGGCTTGGCATTCACTGTTAAAAGAGAACTCGGATTTGACACACACGATGTTGCTGAACTCGTAAAAGTAAAAGAACAAGAACCGGCACCGATGGCAGTAATTTTGCCATTGTAATCTATTGAAGCTATGCCATTGTTGCTTGATAACCAGGTGCCGCCACTGGCCGGTAAAATGTGCGCTGTGTCACCTATGCATAAAGAAGCAGGTGATATGCCGGATATAATGGGTAAGTCATTGACGGTAATTGAATTGCTTTTAGATTCTAAACATAGAGAAGTTGCATTGTAATAAGACAGCTGAGCTGTGCCGGCTGCAACACCCTGGGCCAGATAACCTGAAGATATTGAAATAATGGCTGGATTTGAGCTTGTCCAAAAACCGGCAGGATGTCCTGCAAGGGCCGTGATTTGTCCCACACAATACGAACCCAATTCAACAGTAGCTGGATAAACACAACAGGAAAGGCCATTGACATTGCCCCCTCTTGTATCTATGAATGCTCCATAGACCCTGACTGTATTGATAACCGATGCCAGCGATGACACCTTGATTGATATTTCATCAAAAGGAAGGGTTGTGTGGAAGCCAACATTGAACATACCTGAACCAGGTCCAAATAAATTAACCAGTAAAGACAGATCGATTAAATCAACACCAGATTTGCATTCCTGTAAGCTACCATCTAACCAGGTACAAACTGTGATAGATTCAAACAAGTCTATGCGGGCTAGTCCTGCCATATCTCTAATGGTAAATCCTGCAGAGATACCCGATGGGAAAGTTGAAAGGCCATCTAAAACCGAAATGGATCCATAGGCCAGTGTGCCAACAGACAGCACAATTTCAGCATAGTCAGTGGCTGAGGGCGATATTACATTTTGCTCATTCTGTATGCTGCACAAAGCACAAACAGCCCCCTTGATTCCTGAATTAAAACCATTGATGACTACCGGAAAATTGGGCTGGTTTAAAAAATAGGTGCTATCGCATTCAATATTCGTTTTGCATAAGCTGTCTATTGGCAAAGCATAAACTTTGACAGTTCCCAAAGTAATAGATGCAGTATTGTAAAGTGATAATTTAACCTGGTCAAAGGTATAATTGCTTACAAAACCAATGGTGCGCCTGCTGGAAGATGACAAAAGTTGTGACTCAATTTGAAGTAAGCCTGAGCTTCCGGTTTTACATTCTTTCAAAACATCGTCTTCATAAATGCAGATTTGGATGGCATCCAAAATATTGACATCAAGCAAGTGATTGGATTCAATATCGAAACCTATAAAGACAGAGTCTGCCCAAGGATGAAGTATTTTTTCAATTGCTATACTGGCAGTGGTACCTACACCTGCTAGTAACTTGACTTCGGTATAATCTGAAGTATCGTTATTTACTAAGGCAGTTGGATAGTTTATTTCACAAGCCAGGCAGGCAAGACCGGAAAAACCCGTTTCATCAGAAGACAGCTCAACAGGAAAATCAGGTTGGTATAATTCACTTGAAAGGTTACAACTTAATGGTGGGCCTTCACAATAACGCTTGATTATTGATCTATAAATACTGATGGTATTTAAGTTGATGCCCAAAGGTTGGGAGATTGTCAAACTTATTTCATTGAAAGGCAGTGTAGTGACAAAGCCTGTAATAATTTTGGATGAACTGTTGCTAAAAGGAATGGCCAATAGC
>CALMWS010000006.1 GCA_937870795.1 uncultured Bacteroidota bacterium
CATTGAGAAAAAGCTTTGGCGCATTTTCAGGACGGTGAAATTCTATGTTGATTTGTCCACTGATGCTTTCAAAGCCCTGAAGAACTGAATTTGCCCCTTTGGTCACGAATATTTTTTCGATCATAGTTCCCGGATAACTTCCCGGTCCATAGGGATAGGCAAGTCCCTGGATGAGGGGCAGACCGTCAACCAAAACCTGGTTGTACACGCCCGATAAGCCGAGGATTCGCAGCTCTTTGGCATCTGTAACCACATTGGTAACGTTGGCGTCCACGTTGGAGTTGGTAGAAAAACAGCCTGCCAGACTACAACAGGCAGCTCTTTGAATCTCCCTGACCCCAAGGACCTCTACTTTGGCGGGCTCATTTGCGAATCGGCTTGCCTGGCCTTTGGCGGAAACATTTACTTCGACAATGTTAGCATCTTCGATGAGCTGTACAGTCCAGTGGGTTAATTTTCCCACTTTTATTTTTTCAGTTGTAAAACCTACAAAAGAGATGATGAGGATTCTCTCTCCGTCGTGTTTGTCTGGTATGGAAAATTCGCCTGCTTCATTGGTGGTGGTGCCTATAGAGGTGTTTTGCCATAGAACATTTGCACCGAGCAATGCCTTGCCTTTGATATCTGTTACTACCCCTGTAATGGACTGACTGGAGAGAACAGTAGTAAATAAAAGAGTAACAATGAAAGCCAAAGACAAACGTCGCATTCTCAACTTTTAAACATGTAAAACGAAGATACAATTAATTAAAAAAAAAAGTTGATCTGGTAGCGGGTAACTTTGATCATTGAATTGTGTAACATGGGTGATTTCAAAAATCCGAATATGTAATTTAAAACCAGGGTGTAGGTTTTTTGTAACATGATTCTTTTTTCCTTTTAGGATTTAATGTTGCCTTTTATCAATGGATTTAAATGAATCACAGTAGAAATTAACCAAATTTTATTTCAATATGTTCTAAAATTAAGTGCGTTATTATCTCATTCAAGATATATTGAGCAATAAAAAGAATTTTATTTGGGAAAATAAAAATTATTTATTTTCCTTTCAACGCATTACTTTTGGGTAAAAGTAACAGACGTTGAACAGAAGAGAATTAATTAAAACCTCATTGGCGGCTACCGCTGTGAGCGTCATTTCACAAGAAGTAATGGCCCAATCTATTAGTCAATTAACTCCTGCAAAGTTGAAAGGAAAGATCAAGCACAGTGCGTGCAGGTGGTGTTATCGTGAAATTCCACTGGAAGAATTAGCAGATAAAGCAAAGGACATGGGCATTGCATCCATTGAATTGCTGGATCCATCTGAATGGGATACAGTAATCAAAAGGGGCTTAAAATGTGCGATTTCCAATGGCAGTAAGCTGGGCATTACAAAGGGCTTCAATGATATACAATACCACGACCAACTGTATGCGGATTATGAAAAACTAATACCCATGGCTGCTGATACCGGCATCAAACAAATCATCTGCTTTAGCGGCAACAGGGGTACCATCACCGATAAAATGGGGCTGGAGCACTGCGCCAAAGGATTGGATAAATTGGTAAAACTGGCAGCTCAATATAAGGTAACCCTGGTAATGGAGTTGCTCAATAGCAAAGTGGATCATGGCGATTACATGTGTGATAATACCAAATGGGGCACAGCCCTGGTAGATAAGCTGGGAAGTGAAAATTTCAAACTTTTGTACGACATCTACCACATGCAAATCATGGAAGGGGATGTCATAGCCACCATAGAAAAGTACAAAAAATACATTTCACATTTTCATACCGGGGGCGTTCCCGGCAGGCATGAAATCAATGAAACACAGGAACTCAATTACAAAGCCATTATGCAAGCGATTGTTAAGTCCGGATTTTCGGGTTTTGTGGCTCAGGAATTTATCCCTACCCGCAAAAATGCATTGGAATCGTTAAAGGAAGGAATAGAGATTTGTGATGTAATTTGACAAAAATCGGTCATTTGGCCATTTCGATATTTTCAATAGGTTATTCTAAAATTTTGAAGTCTTTGATTTCGAACAATTAGCATATTTTTAACAGATACCAAATATTA
>CALMWS010000007.1 GCA_937870795.1 uncultured Bacteroidota bacterium
ATATTTATTTTGGACACCTTCGACTTTCCATTATAGATTTATCTGAGCGGGGAAACCAGCCAATGCACAAAAGCAATTGTGTAATAACGTACAATGGAGAAATTTATAATTATCTCGAGATCAGAAAGGAACTGGAAGGTATGGGGCATCATTTTGTAACAGAATCGGATACCGAAGTAGTTATTGAAGCTTACCTGGAATGGGGTGTCGATGCTCTATCCCGTTTTAACGGAATGTGGGCATTTGTCTTGTATGATCAAGATGCCAATTTGCTATTTATTTCCAGGGACAGATTTGGTAAAAAACCACTCTATTATACAAATCATAATGGTGTATATTATTTTTCATCTGAGCTAAAAGCAATTGCTGAAGTACGCAAATTTAAAGTGAATACTGCCATCGCTTATGCGTATCTGGCGTTTGGATGGCAGGAACAAAGCCATGAAACCATGGTTGATGGGGTGTTTCATTTTCCCAAAGGTAGTTATGCCTTTGTTGGTCGTGGTTTGACAGAAGAAATAAGTATTGAATCATATTACGATGTCAAAAAAAAGGAGCCCCTTCGGTCAGGTGATTTGAGTTTTGAAGATGCCAAAAATGAGATACGCCAACTGGTAATGGATTCAGTGGCTTTGAGGTTGCGGTCTGATGTAGATGTAGCTTTTGCACTTTCCGGAGGAATAGACAGTTCTATCATAACCGCTGTTGCCGCAATTCTTAAAGGGAAATTCCCTTCTCAAAACACTAAGTTGAAAACCTTTTCTTCTGTATTTACATCAGCTGAAATGAGGGAATACAACGAAAAGGATTACATTGATGCAGTGTTGAAGAAAATTCCTTCACTCAATCCTCATTTTATCTCTCCCGATGTAAGTAAGTTTATAAGTGGAATGGATCAACTGCTTTACATACAGGATGAACCTTTTTATTCAGCGGGCATGTATGCCCAACAGGCTGTATTTAAATTGATTCATGAAAATGGCGTAAGGGTGTCTTTGGATGGACAAGGAGTAGATGAGGCGATTGGTGGGTATACCTCATATAATTCTATTTACCTGCATCAGTTGAAGGAGCAAAGGAGCTTACTCTTTTTAAAAGAAATGATTGGCTTTGCCTATTATTATCCTGATTTATTCAAAGGTTTATTGAGTCAGCGATTTTCACGAGGTAAGGCAGAGCAAAATATATTAGGCAATAGATTTTTGAAAGGCGGCATCGGAGTTCAAATACCGGAGATACAAGGGTATCGCCAGAATTGTATTTTTCAAATTGAAAAGCTTTATTTACCGGCTCTCTTACACCACCAGGACAGAAACAGCATGGCTTATGGTGTTGAGTCTAGATCACCCTTTCTTGACTATCGCATTGTAGAGTTTTTTTTAGCACTACCTGTGGAATACAAGATTCACAATGGAAAAAGAAAGTACATTTTGAGAGAGGCATTTAAAGATGTTCTTCCCAATGAAGTATATGCCCGTTATGGTAAGCTTGGCTTTCCAGCACCACTCGCAGTTTGGATGAAGGATAATCATACCGCTTTTAGAGCATTGATTCAGCAAGCATGCGAATCAGGAGTAGCAGATTCTGCTGCTGTCCTGGCATTCGACAAGCAAAGGCAAGTGGGCTACAAAGATTACCTTAAATTTATCAGATTGATCTATTTCGACAGGTGGATGAAAATTTATAATGTTGAAGACTAATTTATTGAGTATTTAGAAAAATGTCAAAACCACTTAAAGTACTGGCATTGGCAATGGGCGACGGCATCAATTTGGTGCTCAATTTTTTGTTGATCCCAATCTTGGCAAGAACCTTTGACGTAGAAACGTATGGCACCTATGGCCAGGTTTTGATGTTGGCTGGGTTTTTTGTGACATTGTTGTCCATGGGTTTAAATAGCATCCTGCTGAGAGATCTTTCACAGCACGAAAATAAAGCAGAAGTCTTTTACAATAATTTATTTTCGGGTATCTTGGTAGGTGCAGCCGGCATGCTGGTCGTGCTGATTTTTGCTCCCATCGTTGGCACTTATTTTAGAAATCCGACCTTGGTATCGGCGCTTAGATTCTATACACCCTATATACCACTAACCATAGCCATAAGTTCATGCAATGCTGCTTTGATTTTCCTGGGCAAGAGCAAGTCTATAGTTTTGGTAAGTGTAATTACCAATTTGATCAGACTATTTGGAATCATTTTCATTAGTTTAGTCTTGGATCGAAATCTCAATATTATTTTTGCCTTCCTCACAATACTTTCATTGGGGCAATTTTTGGTATTGTGGAGGGAAGTTGATTGGAAATATTATTTTAATTTGGTGAGCAGATCTAAAATCTGCAGCCAGATTAAGTCGGCATTGCCATTAGGGATTACGGTAATGATCAGTTCAATCATTACAATTGCTGATGGCTTCTATGTTAGCACATTGTTGAATGTCGAAGAATATGCGTTATATCGCAATGGAGCAATGTACCTGCCTTTGATCATGAATTTGTATGGAGCCATCAATTCAATCATCTTGCCCGATGTATCTCAATTGTATAAAAATAATGCATGGTCACAAATTGCAAGTATGAAGCGAACCATTGCAGATTTATTTGTGCTGATTGTATATCCTGTGTTGATCTTTTTTTTGTTTTTTGCGCGAGATCTTGTCACTTTAATATTTTCGGAAAAATATGTATTAAGTACGGTTATATTTCAAATTTATAATGTTTCATTATTTTTTAGAATTTGCAATGCTGAAGATTTATTTATTGTGGCTAATAAAGCATCAAGACTACCTTATATTTATGCCATCACCTGTATTTATGTACTAATTGTGAATTATGTGTTTATTAGCCTTTGGGGTATAAATGGTGCTGTTTTAGCCTCTTTTTCTGGAGTAATTTTGCTTATCTTATTGGTGTATTACTACGGTTTTCGATTGATTCAAATGAAACTAAGTGAAGTAGTACCATGGAAGAACATCGGCCGGGTTATTCTAATTACCGTACCTCTAAATTTGCTATTGATTACAGGAGAAGTATATTTGTATCATCCATTTTATTTTATTCTTGCTTTTATTCCTTATATTCTTTTGTGTTATTTGATTTTTTTAAAATTGGAATGGATGAATTCATCCTTGGTAAGAAAAATGGTTGTGTCGGTTACCGGACACGGTAAATTCGTAAAGGCATATGACAGTATCTTTGGGTAATATCAGTTTTTCCTTAAAAAGCCCGGTAGTTATAGCAGACAATGTTCTACTATTGGCTGCTGTATTCTTTTTTTACTGTGAATTTGGCATGCATAATTATTTCCATGGTTTAAGTACTTTTCCACCTATCAACGGAGTATATCTGTTGACCAGCTATATAGCAATTAGAAGTGTCATTGAACCTCGCTTGTTTTTACAGGTTTTCAGCAAAGGACTGGGAGTGTGGGTCATTTTGGCTCTAGTGATGCTTATGTTAAACTATGTGTTGACATGGGCTTTGTATGGCAATGTTTATGAGCGCATTATAGACGACATTGCTTCCATCAACCTTACTTCTTATATTTTATTGTTTGATTTTATGGTGCTTTTGGCCTTGCCCACCAATTTATCATTATTGCGTTGGTTATTGCCTGTTGCTTTGATCTTTGGAGCCCTAAACAATATTTACGACATTACATTGTTTGAGGATGATTACGGCTATGGTTATGATTTCAGAGCGGCCGGTAATTATCTTAATCCAAATGCTTCAGCACAAATTTTACTGATGGGCTTGGTTATTTCAATTGGCATGGTGCCGTCTAACCTGAGGTTTGTTTATATCTCAATCATCTCTATTGGCATACTGCTTACCCTTTCCAGGGGAGCAATACCTATTCTGATTTTGGTTTTGCTTTATTTGATAATTGGCAGAAAATTTAATCTCAAAGCCGTTGTGATGGGGCTTGTTGCCTTGTCGGCACTCACCATTATTGTTTGGGGAAGTTTCAAAACTACCAGGTCTTTTGACAGAATGGTAGAATATCTCAAGTACAACAATGGAATTGAAAGCAGGTTAGCCCAAATAGTAAATCCTTCGAGCACAAAAATTGGAATACGTAAGACAGTTTTTGAAGAGCATTTCCAGTTTTACCAAAAATCACCCATTATTGGAAATGGACTAGGTAGTTCAAAATATTTTGAAAAGCAATACTCGGCATCAGGTCACTCCAGCCACTTTATGTATTTGCACATGCTCAATGAATTCGGAATACCCGGATTGATTTTGTTGTTTGGCTTACCAGTTTCATTGTTTTATTTTAATACAAGATGGCATTTTGATTGGGACGTGGTAGTATTTGGCATAATATTTTTAATAGCAGGAATTCAAAGTCACAATTTATTGGATGCATACTCCATGTTGTTTTCATACGCAATGGTTGTTGCTGTTAAATCTAAAGAAAGAGTATAGGGATGTCAAAATTTCTTTTCGTAATTGGAATCGTGATCACGCTATTTTCTTGTGGAACCGTAAAAATGGAATATCAAAATAAGTACATATATCACCCATATGAGCTGGAATCATGTACTAGGGGCCAGAGGTGTATCTTGGTAAAAGGGGTTTATGAAATAGAGAGAAGTATTCAGTTATTGGATAAGAGGGATATCCAATATGAGGGGTCTGGGAGTACCATTTTAATGTCTGAAAAGGCTCCCGTAAAAAATGGCTATTCTATTTTCAACGTGAGAGATGGTCAAGATTTAAAGTTCACTGGATTTACTTTGGATGGCAACAAACAAAAAAGAAAGTGTGCAGAACAGTATGCTCATACTTTTATAATGGTGGGTTCAAAAAATGTTGGTTTAACCAATGTTAATATTAAAAACAGCCCGGTGGACGGCTTTTATCTTGGGGCTGGTTCAGAAGGAGATTCTTCAACCTATTGCAGGAACATATTAATAGAAAATTGCAGGATTGATTCCAGTTGCAGAAATGGTATTTCTATCATCAATGCCTATGGAGTAAAAATCAGGTCAGTTGAAATCAGCCATTCAAAAGGCCTTGGCCCTGCAGCAGGAATAGATGTGGAATCAGATGCTACAAAACCTATTCCATCCAATAGAGAAATTGTGATTGAAAACTCAAAATTTTTCGACCATGAAGGCTGTGGCATTATGACCTCACAAAAAGGTACACCTGAGCGAATTGAAATCCTAAATAATGTGGTGTCGCGGTGTCAAATCGGGGTGTTTGTTGCATCTACAAAAACAAAGATATCAGGAAATTCTATTGTTGATTCCAGATTGTTTGGTAT
This sequence comes from uncultured Bacteroidota bacterium, assembly GCA_937870795.1. GTDB lineage: Bacteria > Bacteroidota > Bacteroidia > Chitinophagales > Saprospiraceae > JADKBO01. Next base: position 5,272 of record CALMWS010000007.1, read on the forward strand.
TCAATCTGTGCGGTACGACAATGCACCTATTGACAAAAATGTGGTAGAAAACAACTCGATTGAAAGTGCTGAGATTGGCATACATTATAGCGGAGAAGATGGTTATATTAAAAATAACAAAATCGGCAGATGCAGTAAAACAGGTATTTGGCTGAATGGCAACACAGTAAACATCACCTCTGTAACATTGACTTCAAACCAAATAAACTGGGTGGGCGAAGCGGGTATTTATGCTAACAATTTTGCCACAACAAGAGTACATGGAAATCAGATTTTTGATTGTAAAAAGGAAGGAATAAGCATTGTAAATGGCGCATCAGTTGTGGATTCAAATATCATAACCAGATGCAGTACCGGAGCTATTATTACTGGATCAAAATGTGATTTCACAAACAATCAAGTTTCGGATTGTACAACCGGTTTGAGTGCTATTGGAGGCAATAGAATTAAATTGGGAGGGCGAATTGAAAGAAATAAATTTTCAGTGGTGCGAAATACCTGGTATGGCGATGTTCATCAGTTTGATATGAAAGAAAACACAATTGAAAAGTGAAATCTTTATTTATTTGCCAGGAATTTAAACTAAATGTGCCCAGGAGCGAGCGGGTGAGAGCGATTGCAGGGTCATCTGGTTGTGAAAATAATGTAATTTTATATTTCGACAATTGCAGCAAAGAACCCAACTTGTTGTCTAATCACCTTATTGTTTTACACATTGGTCTGTTTTCCAAATACACATTATTTAGAGATTTTTGTAAAAAACGCAGTCGTTTTTTTCTCGTGAACAAATTTCTGGGTCTGGTTGAAAAGATTTGTAATACATCGATTAAATTGGATAAGTGGGAATTTTACCACCATCAAATTGTAAAATCTGTAGTTAAAGGAAATTTCGAACAAATTATTATTTCTGTAGCTCCATTTTCTAATCTAATTTTGTGCAGTGAAATAAGGAAAGGGGGATATCGAGGTAAGTTAGTGCTTGACATTGGCGATCCATTAGCAGATAATCCGGCATTGGATATCCACAACAGGGTTGACCTTTATAAATATGAAGCAGAGGGTATACAGCATGCCGATGGTTTGATTGTAACCAATCAGTACACCAAAAATTATTACTTAAAGCAGTACAATTATAGTGGTCAAATTGCTATAATTCCAAATGGGTACTGGCCTTCTTCGGGTTCATTTCCTCTGAAATTATATCTTTCCTATAAGCGTATTTCTGCCATCTATGCCGGTGCATTGTATGAAAAATTGCGTCCCATCAAACCTTTACTTAATGTCATTAAATCATACTATGATGATATGGAATTGGTTTTGATTTCCAATCATCGACCAGACTTTGATGCTAATAATATTAAGTATTTTCCGCGTATGAATCATGATGAATTACAAGGCTTTTATAAACGGGCAAACTTACTGGTTTATATTGATAATACTACCGGTATTCAAACTTCGAGTAAATTGTTTGAGCTTTTATCATTGGGCAAGCCCATATTGTTTCTGTATAATTTTGAATCTGAGAACTATTTGAAAGCACAAAAGTATCCATGGGTGCATTTTATCAGGAATGAAGAAATTGCCATCTCAAATTTTTTGACCAGAGATTTGTTAGGCAAAAATATAGAATACCAACCTGATTATGTTGATGTGAAGAAATATGCATGGAGTGAAACAAGAACAGCCTATTTCAAAGCATTAAATATAGTTTAATGAGCATTTGACATTGTGTTGTCTAAGATAATTTCGATTCAGATAAAGTTTAAGTTAAGAGTAGAATGGATGCAGAATTAAGGATATTATCATCAATTACAAAAATACTTCCTCGCTGGAAAGTACTTCGCATTTTTGTCAACAGAGTTGTATTGCCTTTTTACCGAAGGAAGACTCGATCTATGTTTATATCAGAAGTTAATGGCATAAACATGGAATTGGATCCCGCCGAATTCATTGATGCGGCTTTACTCTTTTTACCTCAAATGTATGACGCTGAAGAATTAAATACTTTGAAGACCCTTGTGAAGGATGATTGGTCTGTTGTTGACATTGGCGCTCATATTGGATTTTATTCTCTTACACTTGCCAATTTGGTCAGTCAAGGATCAGTTCTAGCCATTGAGGCAGCCCCATCCAATGCCTTAAGATTTCAAAAAAACGTTGAGTTAAACCCTAAATTAAAAAACATTAAATTGTTGATAAACGGGGTGTCTGATAAGATAGAAACTCTTTCAATGGGCATTAGTACAACCGGCAACACAAGTGGAAATTCATTTCTTTCCGGGTCGTCTACCAGAATTGATGTGACATGTAAACCATTAATGGAATTGATCAATGAAGCGGGTTTAGATCGGATTGATTTTATGAAAATGGATATTGAAGGCTTTGAATTTAGAGTATTGAATCATTTTTTTCAGTATGCTTCCCTATTGTTTTATCCCAAGTGGATTCTGATAGAAGACAATCCT
>CALMWS010000008.1 GCA_937870795.1 uncultured Bacteroidota bacterium
ACCTCGTTGTTGGGCAAATTCATTTCATTGAGAAAAGTAAGAAAATGTTCGATGTGACCGGGGATGATGGTGCCAACCGTAGCATCATCAAAGAAGTGAACGGATGAGAAAATGGCCTTCATTACGGGGGCAATTTCAAAATTGTTCTGTCGGAAGATCATGGCCAATTTGTCAATGACCTGGGAATCTACATCAGGGTTTACAAAATGTGCATACAATTTGCGACAAATGTATTTACTTACCTGTTCCGGTCTTTCGGTGAAAATTAAGTCGATGACCTCATTGTAACCAAAATTACCTGTTTTGCCAAAGATGGTTTTTTGACCATTGTCCCAAAACGAAGGCACAAAACCTATCTCACCACACAGTGTGGCTAAAGTGATGCCATTCCAGCCAGATAAAGCCCTGGCAGCATTGACGATATCGGCTTGGGTATAACCGTTGTCTACGCCCAGTGTAAACAATTCAAACAATTCGCGTGCAAAATTTTCATTGGGTTGAAAACGTGTGTTTTGTACACCATCCAAAAAAACCAGCATTGCCGGATTGGTACCCATCTCACGAAGGAAATCTTTGAAGTTGCCAAGCGCATGTTTTTGTAGCAGGTGATGGTACTGATACATCCATGACGGGCATATGTATTTATCAAGTTTGGTCACAAAATGGTTGTGCCAGAAAAGAGCCATGCGATCACGCAGCCCATTGGTGCGAAAATCTTTCATCCATGCGTTGACCCAGGAAACGATCTGAAGCACGATTTGTGCATTTCTTTCTTCTTCGTTGGCACTGTAGTTGCTGATGGCCCAGTTGGCCCATTCCGGTGGGGTAGCGGGTGGCAGGTTTTTTGCCTGATCTACAATGGTTGCCACCAAATCTGTTGGATTTTGCAGAAGGGCATTTTCAATAATCGGTCTGGAAGCCCCAAAGGCGGTTCTGCGGTAAAGGTGGAGGGCCCGTCTACGGTTCCACGGCATTGCTGAACTTGGTTGATAAGGACTCAGGTCTGAAGGTGCGCAGTTTAGAGGCATGACAGTGTTTTTCTTTGATGAAAAAAAGGAGACCTTGTTGATAACGTGTGCACGTCGAACTTACATATAGTGATAGGGAAAAATTGCGCTTTAGAGCTATTTTAACCTTTTTACTATTTTTGACAGACGGGCATTGGCAAAAAAAAGTTACGAATCGATGGCAATATAAAAATATTGTTTGTTTTATTCCCTATTTTTGTATTCAATAGCATGGATCAAAAGGAGCTCAACAAAGATTTAATTTTAAGGGAAGAGTTGGCACTACAACGCACCCGATTGGCCAATCAATCTACCTTTCTGGCATTTCTTCG
>CALMWS010000009.1 GCA_937870795.1 uncultured Bacteroidota bacterium
ATTGCATGGGTGAAATGAAAGCCAAGGCTGATGTTTTGCTGGATCAATGGCATGCAGCAGCCGCACGGGCAGATAGTACAGCTTATTTTGATGCGTTATCCGATGATGCCATCTTCATTGGTACCGATAGCAGTGAAGTATGGAACAAAACCCAGTTTCTAAATTTTGCAGCCCCCTACTTTAAGAAGGGTAAGGCCTGGGACTTTGCCAAAATCAGCAGGCACCTGCATTTTGAAGGTGAACGAGAACTTATCTGGTTTGATGAAGTACTCGATACCTGGATGGGTCCCTGCAGAGGATCCGGATGGATTTCAATTTCCGACGGTGAATTAAAAATCAAACAGTACGTACTTTCTATGACGGTACCCAATGATAAAATTGAAAACGTACTCCAGGCAATTGGTGCAAAAAGAAGAAAACGAGGTTAGGACTCTTCTTTTTTCTTTTTAATATCCAGTTGGGTTCCTCTGCACTCTTTTGAACCACAAAAGCAGGCATACTTTTTAAGAATCTTTTTGGTGATTTTTCCTTCGATTTCGAGTCGGTAATCATAAAAAAGTTCCTTGCCTTCCTTGATCTTCTTTTTGGAATAAATAAAGATGCGACCTTCTTTGTTTTTGGCCTCACAATTGGGCTTGCAGCTGTGATTGATAAAACGGGCTTCATTACCGTTTTCTGCACCATCGATTACTCTTTCTTCATCAATGCCAAAAAACATGGTAAAAGAGTGGCCTTCGTTGTCAATAAATCTCTGGTTGGCCTCCTCCCATGATATGATATTGCCTGTATATTCGATGATTTTTTTACCCTTTTTAATGTCTTTGGCTGCAAAGACCCCCCTGCCATGAACGGGAGATTCTTTTACTACGTATTTTGGTTTTTTTGCCACTGGTTTAAATTTTAGAGATCACAAATTTCAAGAAAAAAAACAAACCACTCTCTTTTTGAATGTTTTTTATTAAAAAATAATACCATCTGCAAAAGCAAGCGTCACAAGTTTTAAATGCCACACACAGTGTTGTATCTTTGTACCATGATGAAAATTTATGCTTCAGGGATCAAAGACCTCACCGTAGCCCGTTATTTTGCAGCCATGCAGGTTGATTTTGCCGGTTTTGAGGTTACATTTGAAACCCTGCCCGCCATCAAAGCAATTAAAGAGTGGATTGAGGGTCCCAGCTCTGTTGCAGAGCCTCTTGCCGACTTGCCAGAGGTTGACGCAGAGCTCCTTTTTCAACAAAGTGGTATGGATTTTTTGCTGAAGCCATTTGAAGTTCCCTCAACAGGTTTAACAAAAACAATCCACACCAACGCCTATGGACAGCCTGTGACAGAACCCGGCAATTACGTGATTTTGGTAGACTCCACCTGTAGTCCCGTAAATTTTGATGCAACCTTGTATTCCTCAAACAAGCAGGGTCAATTTTATTTTGATATTTCTCATTTAACAGATGAATGGCTCAGCTTACTCTCTGGCTATGAAAATTTTGGGATACTCATTCGAGCAGGCCATGAAGATCGACCAGGCATCAAATCTTTTGATACCTTAGATGTTTTGTTTGAAAAGCTGGGATACTAGCCATCGTTATTTTCTTCGAATGATCAACAGGGCAATTAATATGCAAATCATGGCAATGATGTGAAAGATGCCAAATGCCTCTCCGTCTATGAGTCCCCAAATGGATGCTACTACCGGAATGAGAAAGGTGACGGTCGACCCAAAAACTGCATTGGTATTTTGGATGAGTTTGTAAAAAACGATGTTGGCCAAAACGGTACACAACAATGAAAGAACCGTTACAGCAAGCAAAGATGGGTAGGCAGCCGAATCCGCCACAACTCTTGCAAAACTGCCTGAAAACAGCAGATAGAGCAAAGCCGGGAAGCCCACCATTACAAAGGCTACAGCCGAGACGGTCACAGAGTTGGTGGTTGGAAAAAATTGTTTTACCGCGTTGGCATTAAAGCCATAACAAAGGGTAGCCAGTAAAATAAGCAGGCTATAAAAAGCATTATTGCCGTGCACGCCGCCACCTGCATTGTACACCAACATACCGGCACCTACAAAACCTATTAATACACCGAGCAACTTACCCCATTCAAAGGGTGCCTTAAACATCCACACACTGATGAGGAGGGTAAAGATTGGTGTAAGCGAATTGAGAATACCGGCAGTAGCACTGTCCACATGGGTTTGAGCGAAAGCAAAACAAAAAGAAGGAATGCCCGTGGTGGTAAGCCCAACAAATAGAAATTTATGCCACGACGACCAATCAATGGCAGCAAAACGGCTGATTACAAACGGCAGCAAAGCAAGACAGGCAATGGAAATTCTGAAAGATGCCACTTCCACGGGTGTCAGTGATACGAGAGAGCGTTTGATCAAAATGAAAGAACTGCCCCAAATGATGCCCAATACAATGAGTTGCACCCAACTTGCCCACCCAATTTCGTTTTTTGAATTCATAGTGCCAAAGATAGTTCAATTTCAACAAGTGTTGGCTCATCCCTACTTTCAGCTTCGATTTGATAGATGTTAATAGTTTTTCTATTTTTGAGTATGGAAATTTTATTCAGCGGTTTAAAAGTTATTGCCTTTGATGCGGATGATACGCTTTGGGACAATGAGACGTACTTCAGAGAAGCAGAAGAGCAGTTTGTTTCCCTGTTGGAAAACTACCTGCCTCCCCACAGCACCCTTAGGGCTTTGCTCAAGACAGAGATCGACAATTTACCCCTCTACGGATACGGCATCAAAGCTTTTGTACTATCAATGATTGAAACTGCCATACGCGAGACCAACCACCATTTGCCTTTAACTGCGATTGATGAAATCATTCATCTTGGTAAAACGATGTTGAGTAAGCCCGTGACCCTCATTGAAGATGTAGAAAAAGTTCTGGCCACCCTGGCAGAAAGGTATAAACTGGTAGTTGCTACCAAAGGTGATTTACTGGATCAGGAAAGAAAGTTGAAAAAATCAGGATTGGCCGGCTACTTTCACCACATCGAAATTATGACCGAAAAGGCAGAGGATGATTACCTAAAGTTGATCCGCCACCTCGATATTCAGCCAGACCAGCTGATGATGGTAGGAAATTCGTTGAAATCAGACGTGTTACCCGTTTTAAATATTGGTGGCTACGGCGTGCACATTCCTTACCACACCACATGGGCGCATGAGGCCATTGATGTGTCTATTGACAATGATCGATTTTTTCAGCGGGAAAAAATAACTGACCTCTTGAATCTCCTATAACCATGGCTACATTTCTGGACATAGAGGGTTGGAATCGCAAAGAGCATTTTCATTTCTTCAAAGCAATGGATGTGCCCTACTTTGGCTTGGTGGCCAATTTAGATTGCAGTCTGGCAAGGGAATACTGCAAAGATCATGGCATTCCATTTTTTATTTATTACCTGCACAAATGCCTATTGGCTTGTAATCAGTTGGATAATTTCAAATACCGGATAGAAGGGGATAAAGTAAGAATTGAATCCAAAATCAGTGTGTCTCCCACCATTGGCAGAGATGATCATACATTTGGTTTTAGTTTCATAGAGTACGATGCCGATTTTTCGGTTTTTTTATCGCGTGCAGAAGTAGAAATAGCTAACATCCGTTCGCAGAGCGGCCTTTGCCTCAGACCAGACACAGGAAGGAAAGATGTGATACACTTTTCGGCCTTGCCATGGGTCAATTTTACCCATTTAAGTCACGCCGGTAAGGTCGGACAAAGTGACGGTGTACCAAAAATATCAGTGGGCAAAATCAACTTGCAAGGTGAACGAAGTTTTATGCCGGTATCATTACACTTGCACCATGCACTGGCAGATGGCTACCATGCCGGTCAGTTTTTTGAATTGTTTGAGCACTTACTCAATACATGATCATAAGTAAGGCCTTTCATTATCGCCTTGCCTCCTGCAGTCTTCGATTTTTAAGGTAATTCATGATGATTTCCCACAAGTGCTCATAGGGAATAAACTCCACTTCTGCCGCCTCATCAGAAGTCAACTTGGGATTGGCCAACAACTTTGTGTAGTATTTTTTGGTATGTCGCTCGATGGCTACCACATGATAGCCATTGCGTACCACTTCGAGCAACATGTTGATAAAACAATTGCTTCGTATGCTATCACTTTTAGTGATGTACCTGCTTGAATATTTTTTAAGGGCGTCAATTCTATCCAGCACTTCTCCTTCTCTTTTCAACACAATGGCTTCGAGCAGCTGCGCTATGATAATGGGAACATTCATGGCTGACTTATCCCTACCAAATTCAGGATATTCATTCATGTATTTTTTTACCTCCGACTTTTGGTCTTCCTGGAAGCCCGGGATGATGCGCATTAATCGGAAAATATACAAGTAAACACCTATCAAGGCTATCTGTCGCTTAAAGGCACTGACCGTTCTATTATAGCTCGGGTTATTGCTTAAATCGTTGATAATAACATTTGCTTTTGCATATTCCTGCTTATTGAGATAAATCAACAAAAGCATTTTCTGGGCATTGATCCAGGTAGAAGTACCTTCACTTTCAAGATTGATAATTTTTTGCATTTCAACCAAAGCTTCATCATACCTGCTCAACAATACCAGATGCTCTGCCTTTTGTCTGATTGTATTTCTTTTAATTACAATGGATGGAAAACCAATTGTTTCTATGTAATCCAACAATTTGTCGCAATAATGTATTACCTCTTCATACTGGTTTTGGATGTGGTGGAACACCATATTTAAATTATAAAAATTTCGGTAAAATTTAAGTGATCTGATTTTATGTTCAAATGGTGAAAGTTCTTGTAAGTATTTTTCAATCTCAACTACCATTAAATCTTTGTTTACTTTTTTGTTCTTACCAAATTGTAAGTTTATAGATTCATAGTACAAACTTGCTTTATTTTCCCAATATTGGTCTTCTATGGCATTTGCATAAATTGTACTGTAGTATTTCTGTTTGGAAACATTCGGTTCAGTAATTCCATAATGTAATCGTAGCAAATTTGCCATTATGAGAACTTCATTATGCAAAAAATACTTATAAGCATTGTCAAAATTCATTTCAATAATAGGCATCATTAAGTCTTTCCTTTGATAGTACCCAACAATATTTTGTATAGCCCCTGCTTTTATAACTTCAACGATGTCGTCAATTTCCTTAGCAAACCCTTTTAATGATGGTGTAATTAAAAAAATGCTAGAGTATAGTTTATTTAATAATTCTCTTTTAACCTTTTGATATTTCGGAGTATTTGATTTTATCCCAAAAATTTGCTGGGCTGCTATTATATCTGTCTTAAAGTTAAATTGCGAAATCCCAGTAAATAGTTCTAATTCATCTTTAGACAATATCTTTTTTGCGGTCTCTAAGTCCTGTTTTTTACAATTTTGGACCAAAAATTGCACTAATGGTAAAAGAGTTTTCATTAAAAAATCAATTTTTTAGATCAGATTGTGAAAATAGATTCAAATTTTGCATAAACTATAACATTGATTTTGTGAATATTACACTTTAATATATCAATTTTCAGGCCAATTTTTTACTTAATTTTTATCTATTAATTGGCATTTTTTACTCATTAGCCGCGCTATACCTTTGTATTGTGAAAGAAAAGGAGAAAATACTAAGTGTGCTCCTTTAGCAGTTCTTATAAACT
>CALMWS010000010.1 GCA_937870795.1 uncultured Bacteroidota bacterium
ATTTTATGATACCATCAAAGGTGGAGATTACAGAGCCAGAGAAGCCAATGTTTACAGACTGGCAGAAGTGAGCACTCAAATCATAGATCAATGTGTGGCACAAGGTGTACCCTTTGCAAGAGAATACGGCGGACTTTTAGAGAACAGATCCTTTGGTGGCGTGCAGGTATCAAGAACATTTTATGCCAAAGGTCAAACAGGCCAACAACTGTTAATCGGAGCTTATCAGGCATTATCGAGACAAATTTCCACAGGAGCCGTCAAAATGTACAATCGCCATGAGATGATGGATTTGGTGGTAATTGATGGAAAAGCAAGGGGCATCATAGCAAGAAATTTATTGACTGGTGAATTGGAAAGGCATTCAGCCCACTGCGTGCTGTTGGCAACGGGAGGCTATGGCAACGTGTTTTACCTTTCAACCAATGCGATGGGATCCAATGCCAGTGCAGCCTGGAGAGCAGTCAGAAGAGGTGCATTGATGGCCAATCCCTGTTTTACACAAATCCACCCTACCTGTATTCCCCAAAGTGGTGATTATCAATCAAAGCTAACTTTGATGTCAGAGTCATTGCGAAATGATGGTCGGGTATGGGTGCCAAAAAATCTTGAAGACGCCAAAGCCATCAGAGAAGGCAAAAAAACTGCTCTAGATATTAAAGAAGAGGATAGAGATTATTATCTGGAACGAAGATATCCGGCTTTTGGCAATCTGGTGCCACGTGACGTAGCATCCCGTGCAGCCAAGGTAGAATGTGATAAAGGTTTGGGAGTAAGTCCTACCGGGCTAGCCGTATTTCTCGACTTTTCATCGGCCATTGAGCGTTATGGTAAGGCTGAGGCCAATACACAAGGTCTGACCAATGCCAGCCCTGAAGAAATCAAAGCCATGGGTACCAAAGTGGTAGAAGACAAATATGGCAACCTATTTGAGATGTATGAAAAGATAGCGGGCGAAAATCCTTATATCTACCCAATGAAAATCTATCCAGCGGTGCATTACACGATGGGCGGATTGTGGGTTGACTACAACCTGGAAACCAATATACCCGGTTTATTTGCATTGGGGGAGGCTAATTTTTCAGACCATGGAGCCAATCGTTTGGGTGCATCTGCGTTGATGCAGGGGTTGGCTGATGGGTATTTTGTAGCGCCTTATACCATAGGTCAGTTTTTGGCCAACGAGATACGAACCGGAGACATCAGCACACAGTTGCCTGCTTTTGAAGAAGCCGAAAAGCAAACGCGGGCGAGGATCGATCAACTAATGAATGTAAAGGGCAACCAAAGTGTGGAGAGTTTTCACCGAAGACTTGGCAAAATCATGTGGGATTTGTGTGGTATGTCGAGAAACGCCGAAGGCTTGCAGGAAGGCAGGAAGTTGATTCGCCAATTAAGAGATGAATTTTACAAAGACGTTTATGTACCGGGAAATTCCGAAGAATTCAATCCAGAATTGGAAAAAGCATATCGGGTAGCTGATTTTCTTGAATTGGGAGAACTTATGATGATAGATGCCTTTGAGCGAAACGAATCGTGCGGCGGTCACTTCAGAGAAGAATTCCAAACGGGAGAAGGCGAAGCGCAAAGGGATGATGAAAACTACACCTATGTAGCTGCCTGGAAGTGGGACGACCAACAGCCCGAGCTCACCAAGGAGAACCTGGTGTTTGAAAATGTGAAGCTCATTCAAAGAAGTTATAAATAATCAACATTAACTGAAAAACAGCAGTCATGTCAGATATGAAATTGACGGTCAAAGTATGGAGGCAGAAAAATGCAAAGACCTCTGGAAGTTTTGAGACCTATAAGGTAGATGCCAATGAGCACATGTCGTTTTTGGAAATGATGGATGTGTTGAACGAACAACTGGTTAAAGAAAAAAAGGAGCCCGTAGCCTTTGAACACGATTGCAGGGAAGGGATCTGTGGGGCGTGTAGTATGGTGATAGACGGCCAGCCTCATGGCCCACTTCAGGCTACCACTACCTGTCAGCTCCATATGCGCCATTTTAAAGACGGAGATACCATCACGGTTGAGCCATACAGAGCTGAGGCATTTCCGGTGATTAAAGACCTTGTGGTAGATAGATCTGCATTTGACCGTATCATTCAGTCCGGTGGTTATATATCTGTTAATACTGGTCAGGCAGTTGATGGAAATGCCATTCCTGTAGAAAAAGATGTGGCGGTAAAGGCATTTGATGCGGCCACGTGTATTGGATGTGGCGCCTGTGTTGCGGCTTGTCCCAATGGTTCGGCCATGTTGTTCACTTCTGCTAAAATTTCTCATTTGGGATTGCTGCCACAGGGAGCCATCGAACACAAGCACAGAACGTTGAAGATGGTGGCCCAGATGGACAAAGAAGGTTTTGGCAACTGCACCAACATTGGGGCTTGCAGCGCTGAATGTCCGAAAGAAATTTCACTGGAAAATATTGCCAGGATGAACAGATCCTATTTCAATGCCAGCCTGACCACAGACAAATAAGATTTATTCCTTTTTCGAGGACCCAAAATAAAAATTGAAAAGCCACAAAGTTTAAAACAAAAAGAGATTTCATAAGCTTAGAAGAAAAATCGCTCAAAATTTTTAATAATATTTCTAATCTTTTTTAATCTTTTATTTGTTTTAATATATGTAATTTTGTGCACTTCAAAATTTTATTGCCTTGGGAGATCGTTCCGTAATTGAGTTTCTGCCCATATTCCTTATGTTTTTAGTGGCTTTGGGATTTGTGGTATTCACCATTTGGGTTACCCATAAACTTGGTCCCAAGAAAAAATCGGAGGTAAAAAATGATGCCTTTGAGTGTGGTATAGAGAGCGTTGGCAATGCAAGATCGCCGTTTTCCATCAAGTATTTTCTGGTTGCCATTTTATTTGTACTATTTGACATTGAAGTCATATTTATGTACCCCTGGGCGGTAAACTTCCGTCAACTGGGGGTTTGGGGCTTGGTAGAAATGTTTATATACGTGGCTATCATATTGATTGGTTTTGCTTACATAATCAAAAAAGATGCCCTGAAATGGGATTAATAATCCTTAATACCATCTGCTCATGACATCAAATGTTACGATAGATCCAATGCTCAAACCAGAGGGTTACGAAGGGCAGGGCTTTTTTGCTACCCGCCTTGAAAATCTGGTTGGTATGGCACGAAAAAATTCTTTGTGGCCACTACCATTTGCCACATCATGTTGTGGAATAGAATTTATGGCCACCATGGGGTCAAACTACGATTTGGCCAGATTTGGCATGGAGCGGCTAAGTTTTTCTCCACGTCAGGCGGATTTGCTCATAGTAGCTGGTACAGTTGCAAAAAAACTGGGCCCGGTTTTGAGACAGGTTTACGAACAAATGGCTGAGCCGAGGTGGGTAATAGCCATGGGAGCCTGTGCAAGCAGTGGAGGTGTATTTGATACCTATTCGGTTTTACAAGGTATTGATAAAGTTATACCCGTAGACGTGTATATACCCGGCTGTCCACCCAGGCCGGAACAATTGATAGAGGGCATCATTAAGATACAGGAATTGGTCCAATCAGAAGGCATAGACCGAAGGAGTAAACCAGAATACCAGGCAAAGATTGCACAATACAACCTACAATGATGAAAGCCGAAATCCACGATACATCGCAGAAATTGCAGTCTTTTCTGCAAAATTTTCCTTGGCTGGCAGAGGTAAATGTTTCAGTGGAATACGACTTTCCGGAAGTTGTTGTTGATAAAAAACACATCCATGCCCTTCTAAAAGCCCTTAAAGAAAGCGAAACCCTGGCCTTTACCTTTTTGACTACCTTGTGTGGCATACATTTTCCTGAAAAAGCAGGGCAGGAATTTTGGGTAATGTATCAGTTGCATAATTTATACACCAATGAGCGTGTAAGATTGTATACGCATACTGGTGCGAGTGACCTGAATTTAGATACCATAACCGATCTTTGGCCGGCAGCCAATTGGATGGAAAGAGAGGCATTTGACTTTTATGGAATAAACTTTGACGGACATAATAATCTCATGCGCATATTGAATGTTGAAGACATGGCTTACCATCCCATGCGTAAGGAATACCGACTGGAAGATGATACACGAACAGATAAA
>CALMWS010000011.1 GCA_937870795.1 uncultured Bacteroidota bacterium
GTTTGGCCGGCAGAACAAGTTTTTCTCACCAATGCAGTTGGATGTGACAGCCTTGTAAATGTTATAGTACTGTATTTGGGGGTTGAAGGCGAAGTTGTGGATGTTGGATGTGTTACAGGTGGATACCAAATTCAGTTCAATCAAGGACCCAATCCATTTATTCCAGCGGCTTACAACAACTTTTTCTTTGAATACGAATACATCTGGAAAGATGAAAACGGAAATATCATAGACGATGGGGATCCTGATAACGATCCCAGAACCTTGTTGGTTCCTGCATCAGGAACTTATACGCTTACCGTAGTGCAGTCATTTGAGAATTCAATGTGTATGATTGATATGGCTCCGATTACGGTAGATTTAACGGGGCTTGCTCCACAACAAGTTACGCAGGCTACACCATGGGGAACTTTGCTTTGTGAAGACAATGCAACTTTTACCTATACCATGCAAACGACTGTGCCAGCGGGTGATATCCTTAAGTACATTTGGACTTACCCCAATGGAACAACCGTTATAGGTCCAAAAGATACAGCCAATATCACCATTAATTGGGCAGGTACAATGGGTGGTAAACTTTGTGCATCTATACAAACAGTCTGTGGTATCAGTCCACCATTGTGTGATACCATTGATATTGTACCTGTACCTGTAGCAGCACTACCAGCCATTCCTAAGGTTTGTGTTGATAGTCTTGCATCCATTACGGCCAGTGGAACCTCTTTGGCCGGATTCCAATATAACTGGAATTTTGATGGTGGCACTCTGGTTACTAACCCTCCAGTAGGAGCCGGACCCCATCTTGTGTCATGGGGCGATCCTGGTATCAAAGATGTGGATTTGACCATTGGCATCCAGGCCTGTGTATCAAACCTGGCCAATACTCAGGTTGAAGTAGTAGCACCAGTGCCTGCACCTATCATTGATTGTTCAGGTTCTCTGGGTCAGATCCAGTTTACATGGCCAACGCCGGCTGGTGCTACAGGATTGTATGATGTGCAGGTAGTAAATGGACCTTCCGGAGTTTTAAATGGCAATACTTATACTGTGACTGTTCCTGCCAACCAGACGGTTCAGGTAGACATCATCTTAACTTCATTTACCAACAGTCCTTGTGGCAGTTTGGTGAGTTTAAGTGGTTGTTCTTCACAGGATTGTATTCCACCATCTGTAGACATAGAACCAGTGGCTGATATTTGCCTGACAGCAAATACTCAACCCATAAACCTCACTACAATAATAAATGGTACTACTGGAGGCACCAGTGTCTTTTCAGGCCCGGGAATTACAGATCCCTCTAATGGAGTCTTTGATCCTAAGCAGGCAAACCTGGGACCTAACACAATCACATTGCAATATGTTGATCCTAATAATTGCAAAGACAACGCCAGCCGAATCATCAATGTATATGAAACACCTACAGCTGACTTCATAGTGGATAAAGCGGTGATTTGTCAGGATAGCTTTGTGGTAGTGGAATACAATGGTTCAATAACTTCAGGAGGTAGTTACAATTGGACATTTGGTAATGATGTGATGACTCCGGGCAATGGAACGGGTCCATTTAATATCAAGTGGACCAATCCGGGTAATAAGACCATCAATCTCACCGCCACTAAAAATGGTTGTGTGTCTCAGCCTTATCAGTTGGATGTAGAAGTAGACCCAAGGGTACCTCCCGTGTCAATCGAATGTATTGATCAAAAAGCGACCGAGATTACTGTTGGATGGAATAGCATAGCCAATATCAATGATTACACTTTATTGATCAATGGTACTCCTGTAACAACCACCACAAATCTCACTTATAATCTTACCGGCTTGACGCCAAATGACGTAGTGTTCTTTGAATTGAGGGCCAACAGCAACAATGCTTGCCCAAGCACAAAAGACACAATCACATGTATTGCAGAATTGTGTCCACCAATCATCATTGATTTTAGTGTTGGAGATACAACCATCTGTTTGGATGCCGATGCGAAACCGTTCCAGGTTGATGCATTAATTTCCGGTGGCTTGGGCACTGGTACAGGTGTGAAAACATGGAGCGGCAGGGGCATCAATGCGGACGGCTTGTACGATCCCGTGGCGGCTGGCCCTAGTACAGGACAGGGACATAAGATTACTCTGACATTTGTAGAAGGCACTTGTGATGAA
>CALMWS010000012.1 GCA_937870795.1 uncultured Bacteroidota bacterium
TAAAACACCAACTCAGTCATTTGGGCATCAGTGCACTCGACATTCAGGTGGTCTCCAGACCTGCCAACCATCCCACGCTTACGGGTATCGACACCCTTGTTTCCATGCCGCTTGCAGATCTGGTGCGCTCTGCCAATTTTCATTCGATCAATTTGTATTGTGAAGCCTTCCTTAAAACCCTGGGTATAAAACTGGGCAGAAGGGGTGCAGGATCAGAAGGCATTATGCAAATCAAAAAATACCTCAACGAACAAGGATTGGATACCCAACCGCTTAACATGGAAGATGGCAGTGGTCTCTCCGCCAGAAATTACATTACTCCAAATTTATTAAGCGGTTACCTGGCCAAATTTGCTGCCAAACAATCACCCGCTTATGCCGCAAGTCTATTACCTGAAGCAGGATCGCAGGGTACTGTAAGGAGGTTGCTCAAAAACTCTGATGCCCGGGGGCATATTTGGATGAAAAGTGGTTCGCTCAACAAAATCATTTCCTACACCGGCCTGATGCAGACAAAAAACAACAGCTGGTATTCATTTTCCATCATGATCAATGCGTACCAGCAATCCAATGCCACTGCAAGAAAGTACATCGAAGAGCTAGTAGATCAATTATATTCTCACTTATAAAACAACAAGATGGCATCTACATCTGAACCCTGGATCCAGGAATTAAAAAAACTTTCAGAAGCCATAACCCTGGAATTTGGCGACCTGCCCGTTGACACCCTATTAAAAAAAAGGACTGAAAAAGAGTGGAACATTGCACAGATTTTTTCCCATATCATTACTGTAAATGAAAGTTACTATCCGCTTTTCGATCAAATTCAAAAAGGCAAATATGTGTACAGCATGCTTGGCAACTTTGCCTTCATTCGGAGATATTTTGGCAAAATCATTTTAAAATCAGTACAACCATCGAACCCAAAGAAACAAAAAACACTAGCTCTTTGGCAACCCAAAGAAAACATCGACGCCACATCCATAATTCCTGATATTAAAAATCATTTAAATACCCTTGCTTCCAAAATTGAGGATTTGCAACCATTGATCAAAAGGAATGTCACAGTGGCCTCGCCTGCCAACGAAAGAATTGTATACGATCTTCAAACTGCCCTCGACATTATTGTAGCACACGCCTGGAGACATTATGAACAAGCCAAAAAAATGAAATAGCGCAGCCTTCTAAACACGGCTCGCCAAACCAATTATATTTTTACCAACTTTTGGGTATATACCTTATCTTTTACAACAATCTTCAAAAGGTAAACACCCGACATCAGATTATCTGAATCCAGCATTGCTGATAATCCTCCTTCGACCTGCTCCCATTCCGGAGATATGGAAATGGCTTTGCCCGAAAGATCGGTCATTACAAACTGTTGTATATCTTTGCTGCTCTCCACTCCCTTGAGCAAAATCACTACTTCTCTCTGGAATGGATTTGGTGAAGAAGTCAGGGCAATGCCATCAGCCTCATCCTGTACATTGATCAAAACACCATCATCATCATTTACACAAGAAAAGCATGGCTCCAATCCCGGTTCAAGAGCGAGAAAGGCAGTATACAATGATAAAACTCTGTTGTCCAGGCTAATTTCAACAACATCCGTTTTATCTGCCTCCGTGACCTGACCACTTTCCAATGCCAGAATTTTTGACATGGCATGGCATTGTCTGTAGATTGGAATCAACACTTCGTCATTTACAGCATCCAATACATAGTTGGCAGTGATGAGGCTGTCTTTGTACAAGGCTACTACTTCGAGGTTAAATGGTGACTTACCAACAAACCGGCCCGTTTTGATGATCCTTGAACCACTGCTCACATTATAGTCATCATAACAAATACCTTCTTTGGGTCGTAAAAAGTAGTTTACGTAATCAAATTTTGTTTCCACCAAACTATTCTGAAGCTCTCTTAATCCATCAGACAGCAAAACATTGCCAATGGATTGTTCCAGGGAATAATAGGCACCCTTGGTATTGGAAGATAGAATTTTATAAAACAATTCGTTGCCATAGTAATACCTGTCAATATAGTAAATAGCCCTGTAGTGTCTGTTAAAGTTGGCGTAGTCCAGCACATATGTGGGCCGCAGGGTTCCAACACTGGATTTTAAATCATCCTTTAATGCCTGAGCCTCCGGTGCCTGCAAAACACTTGCATCTGAGGAAAGTACCATTAAGATTCCTTCTTCTTCATTTTTCACATATTCATATCCGGTATAAAGTAAAGAAGCAAGCAAGCTGTTGTTGCCAAGTGATATGCCGGCAATGATCTGGTCCAGATTTGCCGTTTCATATTTTATCCATTCGTTTGAAACTTCCTTCAAAGTAAGATTATTGTATATAATCCTGAATTCATCTCTTGGTTTGAGCATTTTTTTGATGTGCTCTTTCAAGGCAATCAATACATCTTGCTTATTGTAAAAAGTATTGGCAGTTTGGTGATCCACCACAAAGACCACCTTCTTTTGTTCAAGGGTATCTATGCCCAGTAGTTGCGACGGATCAAGACAAATTTGATAATAACCAAAGGCTGCGTTGTTATTGGCTTTGGCGGTTTTAAGCGAAATGGGTTCAACAGCCTGCTCCAGTTTAAACGAATGGGTATTGATCGATCCGCCGGCGGCAGAATATTTTGTTGCCGGAATGTGTGCTTCGGCATATTCATTGTCCTGTCCGGCAAAGTGTGTTTCAAAATTGATACCATTGCCAATAACGGGCTTCAATGCGCTGTCCTTTTTGTAGACAACCACCTTTACCTCCGGTCTTGGATAACTCAGAGAAAAGAGGGCAAGCGGCAATTCAAAAGCTTCATTTTCATCAGAGGCAATGAGAAAAGTAAGTTTGACCTTCCTGCTCTTTTGACCGGGAAGCGGAAATATTCTGAATTCATAGGCATCTTCCTGATTTTTATAGAGTACACTGGGATCCTTTCTACGGTTGACTATACCTTCATAGATATTAAAGGCAGTACTCCTTTCCAAAATATCAGCCTTCATGATGGTGTCTCCAACCCACAACCATGAATCAGTAATGGAGACGTGGCTGGGCAATCTGAAAAAATGCACAACCTCAAATGTATCGAATTCTGATGTGTATTCATTTGGATTGACCCTGTAGGTCATGTACAAATCAACTTCATAAAATTTACCGGCAGGTCGGACTTCCATCGTCACATCCTCAATGGCAGCCTGCTTGTGATACCACCATGTTTGAGGGTCATTGACATAAAGTTGTTCACAATTATAACATTGTCCCAGCAATCTGGAAGAATGAATAACCATCAACAATAAGACTAGGAGAAAAAACTGGAACTTTTTCATTGGAGTGTATTTTGGTTTTCCGTTTTCCAAAGTTAATACACATTTAAGGCAAAGTCCAGTTTTTGGGGTTCTTCTATATCCCTAAATCTATTTTGTCAGTGGCAGCGACAAATGTACCGCTGGCTTGATGGAGAATTTTTGGACAGCATCTGCAAAAAAAGGAAATGCCTTCCGGTAGTGATGCATGGACTTCAAATCCAGCTCAAATGACAGCATCGTTTCTTCACTTCCTGCTTCCAGAACAACGTTTCCTGCGTAATCTACCAACATTGAACACCCCGGGTAAACATTTCCGTACTGATCTATACCGGTTCTGTTGATCCCGGCTACATAAACTTGATTTTCAATGGCTCGTGCTACCAACAGCTGCTTCCACTGGTGAATTCGGGCCAAGGGCCAGTTGGCAGCATAAACCAATAAGTCATAAGGTTCACTTGCATCTTGAAATGACAGAAATGGAAATCTTAGATCATAACAAATGAGCGGTCGCACCAACCAGTCACCCACCCTGCACTGAACTAAAGCTTCACCTGCATTGTAATTTCTGCCCTCACCTCCTGGATTAAACAAATGTATTTTGTCGTAGGTAACCTGATTGCCTTCCGGATCAAAGGCCATCCACCTGTTTCGCAATTTTCCATTATTAAAAATGGGCATGCTTCCACCAATCACGATTTGATGCGAATTTGCCTTTTGTTGCATCCAGCTTATTGAATCTTGCTCAATTTGACTAATAAGTGTTTCAGCTGAAAGCACATATGAAGTGTTGAACATCTCCGGCAAAAACACCATAGATCCAGGCTCCACGCCTTTCATCATAAAAGCAATTTTGTCCAGGTTTTGCTCTGTTTCTGCCGGTCTGGCATCGAACTGAATAAGGTATACCTTCATGGGTTTGACTTACAATCCAAAGATAAGGCAATTAATATTATCTCACCGCATCACCGCCACCGGCATCTCCTTGTCGTAATCACCATAAATGCTGGGGGTTTGTGCATTTTTGGTGTGGTGCCTTACATTGAGGTAAATGTAGTTGAACAACTCGTCTACAGATATGATGTTGTCATCATTGGTATTGGCATCTCCTTTTAAGCCTTGTATCAGATAATGACTGAATACACCGTGCCGCATTCCTGAATATTCCAGCGATACTTCATCTTTTTTAGAGGAAGTAATGATGGCCGTGCCGCCGGTACTCTTTGAAAATTTGGTGTAAAAATCAGTCAATGCCATTTGATAGGGCGTTTTCGATGCGTACATGCTACCCGAATGACAAGCATCTGTGATGTAAATTTTGTGCTGCGCCCTCGATGCTTCAATGAGCTGCAACATGTCTTCGTACGCTAACAAATTGTTGCTGCCATCAAAGTCGTAGGGTACAAAGGAACCATCCAGCCCATGGCCCGACATGTACAACATAATCACGTCATTTTCATCAGCCTTGCTAAACGTATTGCCAATTTCTTTGAGAATGTTCTTTTTGGAAGCGGCATCATCAATTAGGATGCTGATATGATCATCGGGTATAGCACCGCCCTCGGGGCTTTTCAGGAATGCATACAAATGGTAGGCATCGTCATCCGTATACCGCAACGAAGCCATATGATTGTAGGTGGCAATACCTACTACCACGGCGTATATTTCGGTCTCATTGCTTTTGGCATTACCTGCTTGTTCCTTGCTAAGATTGGCCAGGGCTTCGGTTTCATAAGATCGCTGCTTGAGCGCTCCAAACTCCCATATCCCACTAAATATACTGCCATCTTTTTTTGTCATGGTACCAAAGCCATGCGGACCATGGCTCTTCCAACTGCCCTTGTAAACATCGCCGTTGGCGTAATGGCAGCTGCCTTCTCCGGCGGGTTTGCCGGCTGCAAAATCTCCAGTATACATTGACCCGTCTCTGTACCTGTATTGTCCTTTTTCTCCATCACAAAAGTTGACATTACAATCTTTTACCTTGCCCGAAGGAACCGTTGGCTGGCTTTTTCTATCTGCATCGGCAAAAATGGGTTGATTCTTCTGGATTTTTGACACCAGAACATTGTCTTTCCATTCTCCTTCATAACTCGAACCATCGGCTTCTGTAAACCGTCCTCTCCCATTAAAATTGCCGTTTTCAAACAAACCGGCATAACTCGAGCCATCATGAAAAA
>CALMWS010000013.1 GCA_937870795.1 uncultured Bacteroidota bacterium
AATAGGCATGAATGTTGTAAGCTTATTTAATGTTCATTTAATTAGGGGCAATACATTCTTGCCATGTCTTGTAAAACTCCGTTTATAAATCCCCTCGGTTTAAAGTTTGTTATTCTATTTTTATTCTTGATAATGTAATCAATAGTCAAATCATTTGGCTCTAAATATCCACCAAAACCAGATTTTATGGATAAACCAAAAAGAATGCGATTATCTTGTTCAATTGTAATGTCTAATTCCTGATTGCATCCATTTTGGCCTAGATATTGCGTCCCAATATATATTTATTTCATTGTTAAATCCCGTATAATATTGGAGTAAGCGTACAATAATTTCTTCGGTTTTCCCAAATTGCAATTTGAATAAATAAACGTCTTGACATTTAACGTCATTTCTCAGCCAGGCAGTCCACAAATTAAATTGATCCAAAAAAGAGATACTTTTTCCATTCTTTGTTCTCATTGTCAATGTTATTGTATTGTTAAAATTAAAAACTTCAATAATAAGATATTGATATCTAAAAGTTGAGCATACCATAGGTGCTAATGCACACTAATTACGCCGTATCGGAATAACATCAATTCAATTTACTTAGTCTTTATTAATTTTTGGATATATAATAATTTATTAGATTGTAAATTCATAAAATAAAATCCGGGTGTCCAATTTATACTTTCATTTAATATATATCTATTTTCACCATTACCTAAAGGTAAAATGTCGGTAAATATTAAATTTCCAACATTGTTATAAATGGATAATGTAGCTGATTCTTCTCTATGTGACTTAATATCAATTATAAAATCTGAATCGGATGGGTTTGGATATATACTAATGCTGTTTTTTTCCTCCATTGTTTCCATTCTTTTATAATAATTATTTTTATCATAATTATTATCGTCTTGAAACAATTCAATAAGTTGGTCATCGGAAGTATTATCAATCAGTGTTTGACCCGTATATGGATTACAATTTACATTCAAAGTATATCCAGTACCTAATCCTGAACCACACCTGTTAATAGCACTTCTAATTGCAATATTTATTCCTTTATTTAAATGTATAGAATATGGAATTTTGATAAGTATATTACTTGTTTCTGGTGTTCCCGATTTTACCTCCATGCCATTATTGTATATATGTACTCCATGTATTGCTGTTGCAGTAGCAGGAATTATAGAATGTGGTAATATAATAGAATTTGTAGGCACACTACTTGTTTTAAGAAAGGCAAGGCCCTCAAAGTCTATGTCTGAGCACATATAATTTCCGCCATTTCCATAAAACCAAGTGTCCAATATGACTTGGGTATTGTCAGCATTCCAAATTAATAACCTGTCGGGTACTTCCATAGGTTTAAAGTTAATATAATAATCTCCCGAAATGGGATTAATAAACATGGGACCAAAATCTTGATTATAATTATTTGCAGAAATATTTAGTGAGTTACAATTATTGTTTTGGTCGCAAATACAATCACATTTTGAATAGCTGATACTTTTTATAGAACTACATCCTAAAGCATCAGTTACTGTAATAAAATAATAGCCGCTGGCGCCTCCCTTTTCATTAATAGTATTAATAATATTATTATTTGTCAAAAACACCTCTGATTCAAGTGTGCCTGTGGATGTCCAACTGAATGTATATGGAGGTATTCCTCCATTAGTAATTATTAATAGATTTGAACAAGAGTTACTGTTTTCTCCTTCTATATCGATATCAATATTACAATTGCTTGAACAATCTGTAAATACTTCCTCGCTTGTTAAATAAGAACAATCTTGCTTGGTAAGTTTTAATCTATAAAATACATTATTTAATTGCGATATGTCATAAGGGGGTATGGCGCTATTTATTGTATTCCACTCATTATTATAACTATATTGCAATTCTTTAGTGTATCCATTACATTCTTGTGGTTGCCAATCTAAAATGCAGTCTTGAGGATCAAAAGATAATGTGGTTTCTTGACAGTAGCAATAGGGCAGATTGCAATATGCAAAAACCTCTTGACTAAATATATCCTGACAATCTGGAGAACTCATATGGAGTCTATAATTTGTAGGGTCATCACCCTCAATACTGTAATATCCTTCTGAACCACTTATCAATACAACCCATGAATTTCCGTTCCATTTTTCCAATGCAGTTGTATAATCTAAACACCCTAATACCTCCCAATTCAAATTACAAGTATTCTCATTAAAATTTAGAGGGGGAATATAACAGCTGCATTGTGTATTTAAACAACTTGCTGTAATGCTCTCTGAATACTTAACTGGACAAGTAGGGGCTAATATCTTTAATCGATACTCGCCTTCATTGTTATAAATTTGATATGGGGCAGATGCATTAGGCAGATCAATCCAAGTACCTCCGATTACTTTCCTTTGCAAAATAATAGTGGTCCCGTATGAATTCTGAGAACCCGACCAATCAAGTAAACATCCCAAATTAACAAATTGAATATCATTGTGACAAGGATTTTGACAAATTGTGGCAATTAATTCAGGGCCGAATACATCAAGACAGTTCTGTTTTGAACCAACTAACCTATATACTCCTCCATCGTTATTTTGAAGTGTTTTTGATGTGCCTGTAAATGGGATATTTATCCACTCATCTAATAATTTTTTCTGCAACTTAATATCATAACCTAAGCAAGATTGGCTCCACTGAATTTCACACATTTCAACATTATAACTAAGCTGAAGATTATGCTCAAAACACCCACAAATTAAGGGATTCAAATTGGTAATATCATTACAAGAATCCATTAGCGTTGTATCGTTGAATTCGTTTTGATAATCTGAATAAATAAATGTAGGGTTGAGAAAATTATCCAGTGTAGCCTTTTTAACTTTAACTCCCTTTCCAATGTCTTTGATTTTTATTATGCTTTCATTTATATTAAAATTTTGACTTAATCTAAACAAACTAGGATAATTATTATTATAAATCTTATTCCCTTTATAAACATACTCTTTTGATATTGTTCCTAGTACTATTAATTCATCATTGGTATAACTAATTGTTGATATTTCTGTGTTCTGTGGCAATTTAATAGGAATCAATTTGTTGTTTATCATTGAATATATTTCATTATACTTTTTTCCAACAACATTTATACTATAATTATTATTTAAATGTTCATATACTTTCTTTGTTCCCGTAGGTATAAAAGATGAAAATTGAACAAAAGATTCAAACAAAATTTCTCCTTGATATGTAAGTTTAATTCGTTTATAAATATCCGTGTTAAGTTCTTTCAGTAATATTGTGTAGGTATTGTCAGAATTAAAGTTGTTTGGAATGTTTTCCAAGTTGAATCCAGCAAATGATTTATTCCATTTCAAAGATCCGTTCGAATATAAACAAACAACGTTAACTCCTTCCGTTTCAGAATTATTAACCAATACAATATTATCATTGTTCCCTATTCTAATATTTTCTGTTGGCCCATTATATATAAATTCACAAAATGGCGCTATGCTATCAAAGTTTGTTGAATCAATATAACTACCAATTATTTTAAAATTGGTATCATCAATTTTCTTTCTTCTAAACACTACTAGTTGGTTTTGATGAACATCTATATCTGCAAACTGACCACAATCATTTGGATTTGGATTGTTTAAATTTTGAATTATTTCGATGTCATATGACAAATCAGGACAATTGTTGTTAAAAGATAACACACATTTAAATTTTCCTAATGGTAATCCACTTGTTAATATATTTCTTACAGTATTTCCAGGGGTAATATTAAACTCATCAATTTGATTTGCATTGACATAATTAAGTGTTGCCTTAGCATAAATTTGTGAGCTGATTTTTATATTCGCATTTGTTCCTTGTGGAATCTTCGAGGGAACTATAGAAAACTGCCCTGGGCATTGACTATTTGGAAGCTGAATACAAGATTTGCAAGGAGGATAATTGCTGTTATTATTGTCTAGATATTCATATTCAATTATTTCACAATCACAGTGTTCTACAATCGCTTTTGACTTTGTGTTAGGATCTTCAAATATACATTTGCTTATTACACAAGGATTTGAATTTTTTTCAAACCCTCCATTATAAAAACCACAAGTAGCTTGAGAATATTCGATCACAAAATCATAGAATTCACCATTATTAAGATCCGAAACAGATATTTCAACTGTATTTAATCCCTGTATCAGATCAAAATTAAACTCATCTATTTCTTCTCCAAATTGATAAATAGTCAACTTGTTTTGTAGGAGTAATTTAGGGGAATAAATAGAGAGTGTTAGTTTATTGAATGGTTTTTCCGGAGTCTTTGAAATAATTGTTGGACAATTTCTATCATAATCATTATCTGAATCAAAGAAAGATGAGCAGGGAACCGCTCCAACTCCGACAAATGGATCATTGGTGGCTCCCAAAATTTCTCCCGGAGGAAATACACAAATATCAGTAATACCACAATTATCGTATTCGCTATCATCTGGGTCATCAACAGAAGGATAGTAATTTGATACCTGATAGGCAAAAGTATTTTCAGGAACAGTTATTGTCAGGTACTTTGTTCCATCAGGCTGAACTATACAAGGAGTCCAAATTTTTAATAAACCACCACTAGTACACGGGTTGCTCAAATCATTGGGAATTAGTTTATTTTGCTTTTCTTTATCTTCATCAACATAGTCACAGGTGTCTGACTCCTTTATAATTTCTGTTGCAATTTGAAAAGGAAATGGCATGTTTGTATAATTAATATTTTTTTGTGAATAACAAACATATTCATCCCATACTGTGCTTTTCTCCGTTTCAATACTTCCATTTGTCTCATTATGAATAGTTGTCCAATAGACCCCTGGTGCTGGTATTGCTCTTTTAATTGGAAAATCAGAATTTTCGAAAATCCTTTGTTTTGTCCCATCCCACCAGTGGATATAAACATCATTATCTTTCAAATATTGTCTAACTTCTGATTCAGACTCATCCAGTTTCAAATCAACTCTCATCATACTGCAATTAAATAAACCTCCTTCCCACCATTCACAATAATCAAAGCAACCTGCAGCCCAAGCGTGAAGTGGTATTGGTTTATCATTACCATATCTTATAGATAGCGTTTTTTTCCTATTACAGTAATCGCTTATAGTTACTTTATATTCTCCTGCATTATAAAAGTATGTGCCTGCTGATTTACTGCCCGTGCTCCACTCATAATAATAATTACTTCCCACGGGGCTGACTACTTCAAACACACCCGCTTTATCAAAAAAGGCGTTGCTGCCTTTATATGGATGTTGAATAATTCTTATTGACGCATTAATTGGTTCTCCTTCAAGGAGTTTTATGCTCTTGGTGTTTGTGCATCCATTTAAATCTGATACTGTAACGGTGTAAATTCCACTATACCAAGATCTGATCTCATTTTTATTCTCACCTGTTGACCAATCAAAGCGGTAAGGTAAAAAACCACCAGCTGCATTTACTGAAATTTCACCTATGTCGTATGGTTTTACTATACACTTTGTTATTTCATCCAATTCAATAGTATAGCCCTTACATATATCTTCTCGGCCAACAATATATTCCTTGGTAACTGTTGAGCATCCATCCTTTACTTCAAGTAAATATATTCCAGGTAATATTCCGGTAATATTCTTTTCTGTAGAAAATATAAGCCCCCCAACAGACCACTTATAAATTAAATTTCCTTTTCCCCCATAGGCATTAATTATAATCTCACCATCATTCCTATTTTGAGTGCAATTTTTTACATTTCCAACTACATAAAGTGGAGAATTAAATCCTTGATAACAATTATCTAACAAACCATTGCAACAACATAAATCTATGGTTAACTCTTGCTGACATTCCCCACTTGAAGCAGTACAAATATATCTTCCAGGGGCCAAATTACTTAAGTTAAGACTAGATGAGGAAAATCCATTGGGTCCTATCCAATTGTATTGTACTCCTGAATTCTGAACAATCTGTATCAAACTTATACTACCAGTATTAATACTACAATCTGTTAGATGATCATAACTTTCAAGCTTAAATAAATCTTGCTTTACCGGAGTTTCACCAAATGTTTGCTCTGAACACCCATCAGAATCAGTTATGGTTACCCAGTATTGAGAGCGAATACTCGCATTTTCTAAATAATTATTCGTCGACCCATCCATCCAAACGTACTTATAGGGCATCTTGCCTCCATGGTTGCTTAAAATTACTTTATTATTTACGCAATCAAAATCAAAAGAATGGTCTGTTAATAAGTCAACACTTTTAGGATTAACAAAATACTCACCTACAGCTTCACAATTATTTACATCAGTAACAGTAAGGATGTACTTCCCACTTTTTAGTTCTGCTACTGAAGGTGTGTGTGCGCCATTTGACCATAAATAGGTATATGGTGAAGTCCCACCATCAACTACGATTCCTTGTTTGAAAATTATACTTCCATTTTGTCCATTATTGCATTCAGGGTTAATATACGGCTCTAATAATCTAATATCTTCATTGTTAACTAAGACTACAGAAAAAGATTTGACTCCACAATCTGCATTTCTAATATTTACAATATAATTACCAGCAGAGACGCCAGACCTTAAATCCTCATCATTACTATTAAATTGGATATTATTTACTTCTTTAATAGTTTGAAATGTTCCATCTGCCTCCTCTCTTAAATACTCAACTTCATAAGGCCCCTGATCCAATAAAAAAACAATGTCAATAATACCATTATTTTGGCCTTTACAAGGTTTTGTTATCCATATTTCAATTTCATCATTTGCAAGCTCTGGAAAATGATAATTATAATTCAAATTTGAATGGGCAAAAATAAAGTTTGTAAAAACAACCTTTAAAGCCAAGATAAATAAGAAAGAACTTTTTGTGTTTTTCATGAGTAGAATAATCTTGTAATAATTTTATATAAATTCGTTTGATATGTCGATACATTTAAATGGACTATATGAAAACGATATGCATCTACGTGGTTCTTAATATACCAATTATACTATTTTTCTTCAACTTTACTTTAGAGCTTTGATATTACCAAAGAACAAAAAATAAACAATGATAACCCTTTCTATTGTTTTTGAAGTCTTTATAAGTCGAAGCTCAATATCATATACATTTAGGAGATCAAACAAATATGAAAATCTTAAAGTTATTTGGTAGTAAGTAATAAAGGAAATTAATGTGATCATACATCTTATCATATTCTTCAAAATACTTTCTTACGCTATTAATAAATTCAAACTTTAATTTGATCAAAACCCTATTATCATTTCTCTTATCTGGACATAAGCTTTTCATATCTAATCAGTGGATTATATTAATCCGAAAGAATATCCGCTTTATAAAACCAGTTATTAAGTAACCTTATATTCATACAAATGAATATCCTAGGTTCGTTAATATTCCAGAAAAATAATCCAGATCTGTACTATTACAAATAAGAAATTCCCAACTTTTTTTTAAGCTGTAAACTTGCAAAATAGCCTTTTCAAATATTTATGTTATAATCAAATACCTTCGGTCTGATGCGAAAACCATTTCGTCCATACATTCAAATTTAATTCGAACTGATCTTATCAATAATATTTTAAATCCTATTCATTTACTGCATTTAAATTAGTCAAAACCTACGCTATTCAAATTTTTTAATTAACATCATCGCTTCAT
>CALMWS010000014.1 GCA_937870795.1 uncultured Bacteroidota bacterium
TTGTCATAATAAAATTTTTCCGGTAAAGCCATATTCTTTAGTTTTGTTTTTTACTTGTGGAATGGTTGTCATCGTGTAATATCCGTATCGATGGCGTGTAGTCGTCTTTGTATTGACCAGTCTTGACTGCCCATAAAAAAGATATGAGAAAGCCAACAGCCAACATCAAACTCAGTGCAATTAATACGAATATGATTTTCATCACGATAAATTTATCTGGTGTAAAACTACAATTGACCCTTCACCACCCTTATGACTCCCATCATGGTTTTTGTTGATCGTAGTCAATTTTGGTGATTCTGGTCATTGATTTTTCATTTTTTCTTTTTTTGGGGAACCAATTTTTTCCGTTGAAAAACCGGTCGTTTTTATACTTAAATCAAAGCATTTCAATGCATTACATCATTTCTTCTCCTCATTTTTTGCCATTTTCCAACGTACCAGTAAGGCAGATGCCGTAACTGTATAAATGACGATGGTTAGTGAGCTCAGGGGCATTAAAATGGCAGCTACTACCGGGCTCAATTCTGCCTCAACGGCATAACTCAGACCCACCACATTGTAAAGCACTGCTATGATATAAGCCCCTCCTATGATCCAATGTGCTTTTTTGCTGAGGTCAAAAAAATCGGGCATGGATTCAAATTTTTCGGCCCTGAATATGATGTCACTGGCCGGTGTAAAGTTGTTGGTACCCTCGGTGACCACTATGCCCAGATCGCTTTGTTTGAGGGCACCCGAGTCGTTGAGGCCATCTCCAATCATGGCTACTTTGGTGCTGGTTTGCAATTGCTGTACGTATTGCATTTTTTGATGGGGGTCGTGGTTAAACTTCATTTCTATGCCACTGCCCAACATTTCGGTGAGCCGGGCTTTTTCCTTGTCGTTATCACCCGACAACAGAGAAATGCGTTTACCTGCCGAAACCAAATTTTGAACCACCGCTTTAAATCCTTCTCTGTATTGATTTTTGAAGTTGAAGAAGCCCAGCACTTTGCCATCGATGGAAATGTAGACCCTGGTCTCGCCGGAGGGAGCAGGTTCAGCTCCGGTAAAGGAAGCGCTGCCCATTTTTATCAGCTTGCCATCACAAATGCACGAAGTTCCTTTACCATCTACCTCTTCATAGTTGGTCACTTCTTTGATTTCCTCCTGGCGAAGGTTTTTTTCAATGGCACAACTCAATGGGTGGACCGATTGAAAGGCCAGAGCATGGACGAGGATTCTTTCTTCGTCTGTGAGCACCTTGCCATGGTAATAAAGCTCCTTTTCAAGCTGGGTGGTGACCGTGCCTGTTTTGTCAAACACAATATGCCCTATTCCGGCAGCTTTGTCCACTACCTGTGAATTGCGCAGGAAGATGCCCCGGCGAGAAAGCAGTCGCAGCAGGTTGCCATAAAGGAAGGGGCCAGTGAGGGCTATGGCACACGGACAAGCTACAATGAGTACCGAGGTAAATGAAATAATGGCCTTGTCAAAAGATACAGGATACCAATATACAAACCCTGCCGTGGCTACCAGCAGGATGGCCAGGG
>CALMWS010000015.1 GCA_937870795.1 uncultured Bacteroidota bacterium
AATTGCTGATGCTGGACCACCAAGAGCTGTAATTGATGCTATCACCATTTTCTATTAGTTGGTGGTCTGCTCCTGAAATGTGGCAACCATCAAAAGCAAACAATAAGTTACCATCTTTGTCTGCTATTGTTGAATTTACTTGATCGTTTTGGTAGACTACTGTATCTTTTATCAAAGTTCTTGTCTGGTTATTGAAAGATAAAATATTTGCTTCTACACCCGGATCAGCGAGTGAATTATTAGCCCACATCCACACGTAGTCGAGCTTTTGGGCACATAATTGAAATGTGCAGATGAAGGAGAGAAGGACAGTTATATTTCTCATAAAAATTTACTTTAATAATTATTTAATATACATAAAAGTGAGTGTGGCTTTGTAAGCTAGCCACACTCTGGAAAATCAATTCTTATTCCATTTTAATGAATTTATCTGTTTTAATTTCTCCGTTTAACTCTTCAAGGGTTATCAGGTATAAACCGGCAGGGAAAGTTGAAACATCGATGGCTTCACCGCTCACAACTTGCGTTTGTAAAACCAGTATGTTATTGACATCGTATATGGTAATTTTTACAATATTCTCCCTTGTATTAAAATGAATTTTACTACTCGTTGGATTTGGATAAACCACGCCCTGATTAGACTCTACTGTTTTACTCGCTCTGGTTTCACTGTCTGTATTGCATGAAAGCAGATCAAACCTGGTATCGCTCCATTCACCGGCCAATGCTCTGGCACCATGCACCAAATCTCCATATTGTAAGGGACAAAGATTGGCAATAGTTTCTATTCTGAATTTTTCGGCTTCAGTCAAGTCCTCATTTTTCCATGATTTTAGCCATAGTGTTTGCAGGTCAAGCCAGGTGGCATCATATTCATCCTCAGGAATAAATGATTCCAAATCATTTGTCATTTCATCCAAAAATTCAAAAAAGGCTATATCCCTGTCTGGAATGGCATTTAAAAGAGCCATGGAAGCCTGCTGGAAATTGGTTCTGGATTGATCATTCCGTACACCATCATGAAACTCAACTAAATAAGCTGAAAGATAAGTGTCAAAATTATTTTGCAAAGTGATATCACAATTTACTGGTTTTAATAGTAAAGACATCTTTTCATTCAAATTGACCATCTTTTCGATGTTTGTACCATTAAATTCATTCATAAATAGCCGGATGCAGTCGGGCCATTGTGACTTATCTTTATAGTACTTTTTAATTAGGTTATAATAAAATAAAAGAATGTGTTTCTTCCGCAGGGGATCGAGCGATGCATTGTTTTTGATGTTTGTTATTGTAATGCAAAGTAAATGAAGTCTATTTTTAAGAATATTTGTATATATGGCACTACTGCATAACTCAGTTGCGAGGGCTGTATTTTCATCATCTACCAAATCTCCATTTGAAGCTACAATATGTGGCACAAATAGGGGATTTTCTGCGCCATCAACAATAAATTTACTTCCATCAACTTCATATGTAGCCATTTCAATTGCGTAAATATCTGCCGTTGAAAATGGGCCTACAAACAGGTTGCCGTTGTGGACTTGCTCACCTATAATGCTGTGTTCTAGTTTTATACCTGTGCCCAACGAAAATAAATTGTTTGTTTTCAGATCAATATCCATAGAGTTGTCTTTAGCCACCAGGGCTTCTTCCAGTTGAAAGATGTCATTGCAGCTCACTTCGCTGGCAGCGCTTGCGGATGAGACAACTCCAAATGATTCAGTGCCCGGGCTATCGGCGGCTTCAATGGTATTGCCGGATACTCTGGTTCCATCGCCGCCATTGAGACTTACACCTGTAATGGTGTTTTGAGAAAGTAAGGAAATGTCATTGCTTACAACAGCTGCCGTTGAATTATTTAAAACAACTGCGCCTGTTGCATCTGATGAGAAAATGTTATTGTCTTTTATGGTTGCAGAAGAAGAATAATTACCCTGTATGCCGAATGATTCTGTAGGGAAATTTCCATCGTTGTTTATATAATTGTTTTCAATTAGGGGAGATGCAAAAGAATAATTGATGCCATTTTTACCCGTTATGGTATTTGACAAGATACTGCAATAGGCATTGTTGTTTCTAACCCTTGCCCCCAGTGTATTGTTTAAATATTCATTATCTGAAACTACATATATTTTATCTGCAAGGCTATGGGTTCCCTTGCTGCAATTTTTAATTTCGTTTTTTACAATCAGTATACTTGAATTTTCACTTCTTATAGCAGCATTTGAAGAACCTTGAGGTGATCCAGATGCAATATTTTCAAATTTGTTAAACATTACTTCACAATTGATTGAAGACGATGAATAAATGCCGGCTTGCGAAATATTATTAAATATATTGGGTTTTGTAATATCGAGGGGTGTAATTTTAATATTTGTCGCATTTTCTGATAAAAAGATGCCCGTATTCAAATCCTCTAACTTATTGTTTGTGAAATTTGAAAGTTGTGTATTGCCCTTTATCAATAACCCTTTGTCTGAGTTAAAAATACGGGAATCAAACACACTGATATTTGAGTTACTATTGCACGTAATGAAGGTTTTGGCTTCCGAACCCCATGATTTTTCAAATTTCAACTCCCCGCCTGCTAAAACCTCAATCCCTTCCCACACATTCGAAGGGCATGCCGTCAAATGGTTTCCGGTGATATCAAGTAAAGATCCACCCTGCACCGCTATTTTTGAATTCACATCAAAATATTGTGTAAATTCTGGGTCTCCGGTATTAAATCCATTAAAAAAATCAAAGTTTTCATCTATGGTGAAATTTTTATGAAAGTAGTGAAGCGTAGGTGCATCTATAAATAAACCATTGTTGAAGGAGTTAAGATAGACCGAGGCAGTAGTATTATCGTAGAAATGATAATAATTTTCAAAAATTTGATCGTTGTATAGTTGAAACGATTTACTAAAAGTGGCACTTAAAGTGTGGTTTTGAACAGTTATGTTTAAATTTTGAGTTATGAATTTTTTAAATTGCTCGTCGCCATAATAGTTAACTTCTGGGATGGCTAAAAGTATTTCTGCACAGCCATCTTCCTGATTTGAGAAAACAAAATCTCCCTGGAATTCGCCGTTTGAAGTTTGCACATTTTGTAGGCCGGAATGACTTACAAACTGATAATTGATTTCATTGCTCGTAAGGTAGATTGTTGCATTTATAGGGTTAGAGGTGCCATTGAATCTGGTTGAAAAAACAAGATGAATTCCATTGGCGCCACCACATGCGTTTCTTACTTTGTCAGACTCCGCGTATGCTTCAAAATTGATCCCATTAAGATTGATATCATCCTGAAGAATCCTGTTTACTGGTATGATATCTCCGTTGCAGGAAATGGCAATTTGTCCCGAAAGATCCATGTCTAATAATATAAGTAAGACAAATACAGTTTGTTGTATTAATTTTAGATACTTCATTTTTAAAATTATTTTTGATTAAAAAATAAATAGCGGTATTAATAAAAGGAATGGGTAAAAGCCGTTATTTAGTGAATTCTCATAGCTGACTTTTAACAATAATCGTTTCTGTTGCTCATTCAGGTTTTCATTTTTACGGGTTTCAATCTTGTTTGACAATATTGTCGGCTTTCTTCTTTGAAGTAAAGTCAGTATCGATTCTTGTTCATATACTCTTTGGCCCTTTTTACTCTTTACCCTTTTTCTTGAGTTGTAATTGGAACTTTAGAATTTGCCAGTAACTTTATTCAAACGAAGAAGTTTTTCATATATGTAATATCCTTATTTTTTAGCCATGACCTTCTATGTTGCCTTGAATTATTCTATAATTCAGACGCAATAAAACGTATACGATCACTAGATAAGTGAAAGCATCATTTATCGATTTGGCATAAAAAGTTTAACCTTTGCTGAAAAAAAATAGCCTACAAGTTCAGGAAAAATTCATTCGGTACAAGGTAGATATTTTTCATATATAGCCCTCAACCAATTGTAAAGTTAATGATAAAATTGAAAAGATCAATATTATTTTTATAATAAATATTACATTTTATGTTTAGATGAATTTTCGAAATTTAATATGGATTTATATATTTTAATTTCCGTTCGACAGAATTTTATTTGTGAGTAAGTTTTTGTTTCCCGCCTGTTAGATTTTTGGGTATGGGTTTCAATGAGCAAAAGTGGAGTAAGGTGATTAAAAAATATAATGCCGATTTCTAAAGGTCATTTTGGTTCATTATATCACACCCATCATTTTTTTCAGAAATCATGATACGGCTCCCTCTTTTGAATCTCACCCCCACTTTCCTTACCTTTGTGCAAATTTTGTAGAATGAAGGTTTTGTTGTTGGGTAGTGGGGGTAGAGAAAATGCCCTGGCGCTGGGCTTATCAAAGGGCAGGGATTTAGAGATATTATACATAGCCCCGGGAAATCCAGGCACGGAAAAACTGGGCACCAATGTAAAGTTGGATATGGGCGACTTTCACATGGTGGAGGAGTTTGTGCTGGAAAATGGCATTGATATGATTGTGGTAGGTCCGGAAGCCCCACTGGTAGCAGGTATCGCTGATCATTTTAAGAAACATACCCATGTTCAGGTGATTGGTCCATCGGCAGAAGGGGCGCAACTGGAGGGGAGTAAGGCTTTTTCTAAAAAATTTATGCAAAGGCACCACATACCCACGGCGGGCTACTTTGAGTGTGATGCCACCAACCTACAACAGGGCATTGATTTTTTAAGGACCATGCCCGGGCCTTATGTTCTAAAAGCCGATGGACTAGCTGCGGGAAAGGGGGTGCTGATCATCGACAATTTAAAAGAAGCAGAGGAAGCCCTTACAGAGATGCTGAATGGAATGTTTGGAGAGGCATCTGCTACTGTGGTAATTGAGGAATTTCTATCGGGAATAGAATTTTCGGTATTCGCACTTACGAATGGCAAACAATACATCCTGCTGCCAGAAGCAAAAGATTATAAACGCATTGGAGAAGGAGATGAGGGACTCAATACAGGGGGCATGGGTGCAGTATCTCCCGTTCCTTTTGCAGATGCGGCTATGATGCAACAGGTAGAAGAAACCATCGTAAAACCCACAGTAGCAGGACTGGCCAAAGAAAACATCGATTATCAGGGCTTTATCTTTTTTGGACTGATCAATGTGAAAGGCTCTCCCTTTGTGATTGAATATAACTGCCGCATGGGCGATCCTGAAACAGAGGTTGTATTCCCCCGCATCAGCTCTGATGTGCTGGAATTGATGAAGGCCTGTGCCAATCACCAATTGGATCAATATCAACTGGAGGTGAAGCCACAAACTGCTGTGACCGTGATGATGGTGTCGGATGGGTATCCGGGGGACTATCAAAAGGGCAAAGAAATTAACATCGAATACAAGGGGGATAGCCTGATTTTTCATGCGGGTACCACGATAAAAGAAGGTAAACTGGTCACTTCGGGTGGAAGGGTATTAGCAGTGACATCCTTTGCCGACTCAATTCATGAAGCTGCAAAAGCAAGTTATAAGGCCATTGACCAAATCTATTTTGAAGGAGCTTATTATAGGAGAGATATTGGTAGGGATTTGGGCAATACGGCTGCGGTTTAGTTCAATACGCTACGCTTAGTTCAATGCGGCTGCACCTTAGTTCAATACGCTACGCTCAGTTCAATGCGGCTTCGCCTTAGTTCAATACGCTGCGCTTAGGATAACTGAGTGGTTTCAGCAAAGCTGAAAAAATTGATCGGCAGATCAATTTAACGGAGGCACCACGCGCAAACCGCGTGGCACCGACATATCCTTTTTAGTTCTATTGTTGCCGTGCAAGGGATTGCACGGTTCCTCATGAGTTAGCAAATTTATAATTTGCGTTAACGAATGATGCTGAGCTTGCCGAAGTGTTCATTATCGAGTGAAATTTTTCACTCGATTTGCTCCAAAGTCATAACTGAACGGTTTTGGCTTTGCCAAAAAAAATGATTGGCAGATCATTTTAGTGAAAGCACCACGCGCAAACCGCGTGGCAACAACCAAACTCTATAACGAGCATAGGCTTAATATATTGAAATATTAACCATCTTGAACAAGCTAGGTCGATGCCGTGCAAGGTTTTGCACGGTTCCTTCATTATCGAGTGAAATCTTTCACTCGATTTGCTCCAAAGTCATAACCATTCAGTCCCCCGTCGCAAGTCGCCCGTCGCGTGTCGCAAGTCGTCCGTCGTTAATATAGTTACAGCTTTTTTTTGAGGGCCATGAGTTCATCTCGGAATTGGGCGGCGGAGATGAAGTCGAGGTCTTTGGCGGCTTGTTTCATTTTGGCTTCGGTATCCTGGATTAGTTTTTGGATTTGATCTTTGTTCATGTATTGCATGACGGGGTCAGCGGCGATGGTATCGATTTCGGGTTCGACATAGGCTTTGGATTTGGCGCCTCTGATATCGAGGATGGATTTTTGGGCGAGAATCTCTTCTCTGGTTTTGCCAACAGTGGTGGGGGTGATGTTGTTGGCTTCGTTGTATTCGATTTGTTTGGCGCGGCGACGGTTGGTTTCATCAATGGTCATTTGCATGCTATCGGTGATTTTATCGGCATAAAAGATGACGAGGCCGTTGGAATTTCTGGCTGCCCGACCGGCGGTTTGGGTCAGGGAGCGGTTGTTGCGGAGGAAGCCTTCTTTGTCGGCATCCAGCACTGCTACGAGGGATACTTCGGGGAGGTCGAGACCTTCTCTGAGGAGGTTGACACCTACAAGAACATCAAAGACACCGAGTCGAAGATCGCGAATGATTTCAACACGGTCGAGGGTATCCACTTCGGAGTGGATGTAACGTACCTTGATGTTGAGTTTGGTGAGGTATTTGGTGAGTTCCTCGGCCATGCGTTTGGTGAGTGTGGTGACAAGGGTGCGCTCTTTAATTTCGATGCGCTCCTGGATTTCGTTGATGAGATCGTCGATCTGGTTGAGGCTGGGACGCACATCGATGGGTGGATCGAGGAGACCTGTGGGTCTAACGATTTGTTCTACTACTACGCCTTCGGTTTGTTCGAGTTCGTAATCGCCTGGGGTCGCCGAAACATAAACTACCTGGTTGGTTACAGATTGGAATTCATCAAAGTTGAGGGGGCGGTTGTCGAGGGCCGAAGGTAAGCGGAAGCCGAAGTTGACCAGATTGAGTTTTCTGGCTCTGTCGCCTCCCCACATACCTCTGACCTGAGGCAGTGTGACGTGACTTTCGTCAATGATCATAAGGTAGTCGTCGGGAAAGTAATCGAGCAGACAAAACGGACGCGTGCCCATTTTTCTGCCATCAAAAAAGCGGGAATAATTTTCAATGCCTGAGCAGTAGCCCAGTTCACGAATCATTTCCAGGTCGAAGTTGACCCTTTCTTTGATGCGTTTGGCTTCGATGTAACGGCCTTCTGCGGTGAAAAATTTCTCGTGTTCATGGAGTTCGTCTTCGATCATGCGGATGATGCCCTTGAGCCTGTCTTTAGGCGCTACATACAGGTTGGCAGGAAAGATGGCGGCGTAATCGAGGCTGGCAATGCGTTTGCCCGATACGGGTTCAATGGTTTCTATGGTCTCTATCTCATCCCCAAAAAAAATAAAGCGATAGCCATATTCAGCGTAGGGCAGATTGACATCTACGGTATCGCCCTTGACCCTGAAGGTAGCCCTTTTGAAATCGGTTTCGGTCCGGGAATAAAGGGAATCGTTGAGTTTATACAACAACGAATTTCTACTCATTGTCTGGCCTTTTTCCAATCGGATAATGCCAGATTTGTAATCTTCGGGATTGCCCATACCGTAAATACAAGAAACCGAGGAAACGATGATGATGTCTCTTCTGCCTGATAGCAAGGAAGAGGTAGCCCGGAGTCTCAATTTGTCGATTTCTTCATTGATCGAAAGGTCTTTTTCAATGTAGGTATCGTTGTGGGTAATGTAGGCTTCGGGTTGGTAATAATCGTAGTAAGAAACAAAATATTCTACCGCATTTTCAGGAAAAAACTCAGTAAACTCCGCATAAAGTTGTGCTGTTAATGTCTTATTGTGTGTCAAAATAAGTGTCGGCCTCTTTGTCTGTGCAATGACATTGGCCATGGTAAAGGTTTTACCCGAACCGGTAACGCCTAAGAGGACCTGGTATTTGTCATTTTGATTGATGCCTTCAACTAACTGTTTTATCGCATTGGGTTGGTCGCCGGTGGGTTGGTAGTGGGATGTGAGTTTGAAGTCCATGGAATGGGATTAAGGGGCATAAATATAATGAATTTGGGGGATATGCCTGAGGATGGGCAATGCATAGGTGGTCATAGAGCCGCAGTGCACTGCGGCTCCACAGTGCACTGCGGCTCCACAGGGCAATCCGGCATTACAAAGCCCATTGTTTGGCTTTCCATTGGTAGAGGATGAGGCCGTAGAGGAGGATAGACAGGCCGAGGATGGATTTAATGACGGGGGAGGTGCCGTTTTGGTAGGCTATGATGTCATTGTAGATGGTGATAACGGCGTAGAGTATAGAGAAAAAGACAAAGATGAGCGGTAGGGAAGGGTACAATTTGATTGAGTAGGGTCTTGGGCTGTTTGGGTATTTTTTGCGGAGGATGATGAGGCCCCAGGCGCCAAAGCCGTAGAAGATCCAGGTGACAAAGACAAATAGGTCAGCGAGCATGTCGAAAGAGCCGGTGAAGATATAGGCGATAGAGATGAGGGCGTGAAGCCACAAGGCGTTGGAAGGGGTATTGTGTTTTGGGTGTACTTTGCCGGCCCAGTGAAAAAAGTCTTTATTTTCACCCATGGAAAAGGTAAGTCTTGCGCATGCCAGGATGTTGCCATTTACTGCACCAAAGGTGGAAATCATGACCATGATGGCAATGAAGGCGGCACCATATTTGCCCAGTACGGGTTCAACGGCATCGGTTGCTATGAGCGATGAAGCAGCAGCCTTATCTGTGCCCAGGCTGAAGAAGAAGGCAAGATGGGTAGAAACGTAAAGGGCAAAACAGATGAGTACTCCAAGCCAGAGGGCTTTAGGTATTGATTTTTCAGGATTTTTGAGTTCTCCAGCTACGAAGCCGAGGTTGTTCCAGCCATCAAAGGCGGCGAAGGCACCTGAGAGTGCGGCTACAAATGCCAACAGGGTTGAGAATTGCAAGGGTACTTTGCCGGTAGGCGCCAGGTTTTTAATATCACCATTTCCAGAGAAAAAAACGAGGAATACAATTAACAGTAATAGTGCTACTTTAAGCCAGGTAAACAAAAGCTGAACGGCATTGCCGGTATTAAGGCTGTAATGATTGAATGCTGTAAGCACAAGCACACATAACGCGGCTATCATCTTGACCCCAAAGTTTTCCAGCGGATAAAAGGTACCTACGAAGGGCATTGAAAAGTGCCAGGATTTTTCAATATCAGCACTGAAATTTGGCAAGTCGATGAAGAAGGAAAAATACTGAGCAAAAACAAAGGCAATAGCAGACACAGCGGCAGTATTGATCACGGCCAGTCCGGCCCAACCATAAACAAAAGCAAAGCGGTGGCCATACATTTCTTTGAAGTAAACAAACTGTCCTCCCGTTTCGGGAAACATGGAACCAATTTCGGCATTGATCATGGCACCTATCAGGCTGAGACCGCCGGCCACTAGCCACACCAGCAGGATCCACATGGGGTCGGGTAACACCTGGGCCATGGTAGCAGGTTTGGCAAAAATGCTGGAGCCAATGATGCTGCCCACCACCAGTGCAATGGCAGAAATCAGGTTGATTTGTCGGCTGAGTTTAGCGACTGCCATTCAGAATATCTGCCAATAATCGATGAAAATGATGGGTGCCGGTTTCTCGTGTTACTGAATAACGGCCGTGTTGATAGGCCCTGGATTTGGTGCCTCTTTGTACGTTTTCCACGATGGCCTCGTCTTCCATCTCTACAGTATTGAGATCACTGCCTGCGCCCTGGTTGTACTTTTGATGGTCGAGGATAAAGGTTTTGAAAGTGATCTTTGTTTTGTCAACGGCCAGGGGAGTTACGATGTTGAGAGAGAGACCCCAGGGGTAAAAATTGAACATGAGATTGGGAAATACAAAATAATAGTAGGCTGCTACTTTTTTACCGGCATCAATGTGGTCGGTTGGTAAATCAAAACATAGCTCATCCCCTTTGGCATAACCAATTTGCAGTACGGCATCCTGATGACAAATGGTTTCATAAGTACCAAAATCGATTACCTGGTTGAGCCCTGCGTGAACAAAAGGAATGTGGAAACCTTCGAGGTAATTTTCGCAGTATAGGGCCCAATTGGCGTTGACTTCATAGTCTTTATCGAACCGAGGCTGGTACTGAAAATGAGCAAAGGGTAGCCATTGCAATCGGTCTGTCATCCAATGAAAGGAAGGAGGCAATTGGGAATAACTTCCAAGTGAGGTGAATAGCCAGTTGCCCCACATTTTTAGAGGAAAAGAGGTAAGGTTGTCAACTGCTTGCGGGAAGTTTTGTACCTCTTTGAATTCCGGCATAGACAGCATTTGGCCTTGATGTGAAAATTTGCGACCGTGGTACTTACATACCAGTCCATGTTTGTTTTGGCATTTTTCCATGGCCAGCAAATTGCCTCTGTGGGTGCATACATTGGACAAAACATGGAATTGATTGTCCATGTCTCTTACTGCCACCAGGGGCTCGTCGATCAAAGGAGGCAAAAAAGAAAAGGGAAAAAAACAACCCGGACCCGGCAATTCATCGCAGCTTGCAATGAATTGCCAGGAGGGCACAAATATATTTTCAATCAGAAGCCTGAAGATGGCTTCATCGTGATAAACGGCAGTATGGATGGTCGTTGCTAGAGATATGTCTGCATCTACATAAAAGTCATATCGAGACATCTCCATACTTAATCACTCTAATAAAATACAGAATAGATTAGTATCAGCAATGCTATGACCACGAGGGCCCAGAAATTGAAGGTTTTGTCGGTATTAAACAAGCCCTTTCTGAGTTCAATGGCTTTGGGAGAGTTGGTTTTACTTTCCATCACCGAAATGCCCATAACGATAGCACTTAGGATCACAAAACTAAGTCCCATTCTATGGATGAATGCCATATCAGCAAGGCTAACCTTGAGCAATAAGGACAGAGGAATTGCCAGGAAAACAGCCGCCAAAGCAGCATTGGTGGTTGTGCGTTTCCAAAATAACCCAAACAAGAAAACCACTAGAATGCCAGGACTGATGAAGCCGGTATATTCCTGAATGAATTGGAAGATCTGACCAAAGTTGGCAAGGGCAGGAACCATCAAAGCGCCAATGATCAAGGCTCCAAGCGAGGCCAGTCTGCCGGTACGCACCTGACTTTTCTCTGAAGCATCTTTATTGAAAAATTTATTGTGGATATCTAAGGTATAGATGGTGGAAGCGCTGTTGACCATAGAGCAGATGGACGAGCCGATAGCAGCTACCAAAGCTGCCACAACAATGCCTTTGAAGCCCGAAGAAACAAAACTGTTGACTACCCAAGGGTAGGCCTGATCTGCCTTGGTAATATCTGCTTTCATGACATAAGCTGCAATTCCTGGAAGAACTACAATGAAAGGAACAAACATTTTTATAATGGCGGCGGTGACCACCCCCTTTTGCGATTCTTTAATATCTTTGGCTGCCAGTGCTCTTTGGATGATGTACTGATTAAAGCCCCAGTAGTACAAATTGGCAATCCACATACCTCCTACTAAAACACCAAGGCCTGGAAGCAGTTGATAGGCAGATTTAGTCTGACCCGAATCGATGTCGAAATAGGTATCATCGCTGTCAAAAATCATATCAAATTTTTCAGGTGCTTTTTCATACAACATTTTTATACCTTCTACTACCCCTTGCCCATCGGATACAGCATTTAATACCAGAATGGATGCAATGGCACCGCCTGCGATCAAAATAATGACCTGTATAACATCTGTCCAAACCACAGCTTTGAGTCCACCAAATACAGAAAGCGTACCTGCATAAATCATTAAGCCAATGACGGCATAATGTAGAGGAATGCCCATAATCGAATGTAGGGCCAAACTGCCCAGATAATACAGAGAACCCACATTGACAAAAACAAAAAGAATGACCCAAAAGATGGCCAAACCGGTGCGCACTCTGCCGTCGAATCTCTTTTCCAGAAACTGGGGCATGGTCTGGATGTTGTGCTCCAGAAAAACAGGTAGAAGGTACTTGCCCACCACCAAAAGTGTGGCTGCTGCCATAAACTCGTACGAGGCTATAGCCAAACCAATGGCATAGCCGGAGCCCGACATACCAATCATTTGTTCTGCGGAAATATTGGATGCAATGAGTGAGCCTCCAATAGCCCACCAGGGAAGTGTCTTACTTGCCAGGAAATAGGACTCAGCTGTGTCATTTTTTTCCTTAAAGGCCAGGTAAACACCAAAACCAATCATGCCTACGATGTAGATGGCAAAGACGGTAAAGTCGGTTGTAGAAAAATTCATATGGCTTTAAATTGAACGATTAATTGGTTTGCAATTTAGAAAAATGATTGAATTATTTGGCATTTTGCCAAATAAACAGTTAAAAAACACTGAGAAAAGGTGTGAATACCCAATTCAGTAGAAGAAAATTTGGTTTTTTGCCAAAAAACTAAATAAAAGCTTTTAACTTGGTAAAAATGTTTTTAGATAAGATAGGACATCGTTCCAGTTTCGCATCAAATACACGATGGCCATGAGGGCAAAGGCAGCCAGGATGACTTTAAATTGGAAGGCCCTGTTTTTGTTTTTTTCCCGTCGGGATACGTAGGGTTTGTGTTGTATTGATTTCATGGTTACATATGGTTGTGTCTTTCCCAATAATTTTGATCTTCTACCTCTGCCACGAGGTTGAGGTAATTTTGGTATCTGTGTTCGCTGATCCACCCTTCTTTGAGCGCATTTTTGACAGCGCATTGAGGTTCGTTGCGATGGGTACAATCGGCAAATTTGCAATCTTTTGAAATGGCAAAAAGTTCTCTGAAGTTGTGGGCTACGTCCATCACCTCGAAATGGTTAAAGGCCAGGGTTTTGATGCCCGGAGTATCGATGATCTGCCCGCCCATTTGCAGGTCGTGCATTTCAGCAAAGGTAGTGGTGTGCTGTCCTTTGCCGGAGTAATCAGAAATTTCAGAAGTACGTAACTCCATGCCGGGCTGGATGGCGTTGACGAGGCTTGATTTGCCCACGCCCGACTGACCGGCTATCATGGTTGTTTTATCTTTGAGTAAGGCAGAAAGTTGCTGAATACCTTCATTGGTATGGGCCGAACAATGCAGAACGGTGTAGTTAATGTTTTCGTACACCGTTTTGTAAAAATTGTATTCCAGTTCTTCCTGTTCTCCGTGGAGGTCGCACTTGTTGAAGGCAATGATGACGGGGATGTTGTAGGGTTCGGTCATCATCAAAAAGCGGTCTATGAAACCGGGCTTTAAGTTGGGTTCGATCATGGTAACGATGAGCAGGGCCTGATCTACATTGGCAGCCAATAAATGCA
This sequence comes from uncultured Bacteroidota bacterium, assembly GCA_937870795.1. GTDB lineage: Bacteria > Bacteroidota > Bacteroidia > Chitinophagales > Saprospiraceae > JADKBO01. The sequence continues at coordinate 13,491 of CALMWS010000015.1, forward strand.
CGTTGTGTTTTTTACGCGGCGATTGTCTCAGCACGTAATTGGTGCGGGGTAGGACTGAGAGGATGGAAGCGGTTCCGCCTTCATCCAACATTAAATCAACCTTATCCCCAACAGCGATGGGGTTGGTGGATTTGAGGTCATCCAATCGCAATTTCCCTACGATTCTTGCCTGCAGGGTTTGGCCGGTTTCGGTTTTCACATCGTACCAACTGCCGGTGGATTTGTACACGGTGCCTATCATGGTGCGAAGCTAAACAAAGTATTGGTGGTGGTAAAACATAGAGGCCTAAAATGATCAACATCACGAAACTGAATGCTATTTGGAGCAATGGCTCAGGGTCGAGGTTGGGATGGCCGAATATTATTATCTTTGGACCGTGAATCACCTGGAAACCATTTTATCGCAATACGAAGCAGACGGTCGTGTTGCCAGGATCAAAGCTTTGGTCAGTGGAGACCGCATTGGAAGGGTACAATTGAACCATGCCATAGGAGGTCAACTTGCTTTTCTGCTGGCAGCTTTTCTCAAAGATGAGGAAGGCACGGTGATTTTTGTGGCCAACGATAAAGAGGAGGCTGCTTACATGCAAAACACCCTGGCTTCGATACTGGATTCCAAACGTATTTACTTTTTTCCCGATTCTTTCAAGCGGCCCATGAAGTTTGAAGAGATCGACAACCACAACATGGTGCAGCGCACCGAGATTGTCAACAAGATTACGGGATCGGGCGCAGGCAACCAGGCTGTGATAACCTATCCCGAAGCGGTATTTGAAAAGGTAGTAGATCCTTCTGTATTGGAAAAATCGCGCATCAAAATCAAAGAGAATGAAAAATTTGATGTCGATACCATCATTGAGGTATTATTGGAATATGGGTTTGAAAGAAGTGATTTTGTATACGAGCCCGGTTTCTTTTCTATCAGGGGCAGCATTGTGGATATCTTTTCTTTTGGCAATGAATGGCCATATCGAATTGACCTATACGACGATGAGGTAGAATCGATTCGTTTTTTTGATCCTTCTACCCAATTGTCGATCGAAAGATTGAGGGAGGTAGAGATCATTCCCAACATCAAAAGTAAGTTTAAGCAAAACCAAAAGGTACCTTTCTTTAGTTTGTTCCCTGCCAATACCGTGGTATGGATAAACGACGGGGATATGATGGTAGAAAAACTACAGCTTTGTTTTGAAAAGGCCGAGGCGTTTAGTCATTCATTGGAGGCCAGAGCGAGCGAAGAGTTAAGAGAAATATTTGAAGACAGGGCATTTGTGTACCCGGCTGAAATAGTACAACAAATCAATGGCTTACACCAGGTAACCATGAGCACCTCTTCACTGTTGCAGGGGGAATTTTCCGTTATTGAGTGCGGTGGTAAACCACAGCCCAACTTTAATAAAAACTTTTCTCTGCTCATAGAAAACCTCCATGAAAACCGGTCGGAAAACATAGCCAATTATCTCTTTACCGAGAACCCAAAACAGATAGAAAGGTTCCATACCATTTTTCAGGATTTGGAGGCTGAGGTAAAATTTGAACCGGTCATTGCCAATTTGTATTCGGGCTTCATAGATACGGTTTTACACCTTGCCTGTTATACCGATCATCAGATATTTGAAAGATTTCACCGGTACAAACTCAAACAAGGATTCACCCGCGACCAGGCGATGAGCCTCAAGATGGTAAGAGAGCTGGAGCCCGGAGATTTTGTGGTTCACATAGACCATGGCATTGGCCGATTTTCTGGATTGGAAAAAATAACCATCAATGGCCATGTGCAGGAGTCGGTTCGTCTGGTGTACCAAAACAACGATATTTTGTATGTGGGTATACATTCCCTGCACAAGATCAGCAAATACGTAGGCAAAGACGGTACTCCGCCGGCTCTGAGTAAGATAGGCGGTGAAGCGTGGAAGAACCTTAAGCGTAAAACAAAGGCTAAGGTTAAGGACATAGCCAAGGAATTGATCAAGTTGTACGCAATGCGCAAAGCTTCCAAGGGTTTTGCTTTTTCGCCGGATGGCTATTTGCAAAATGAACTGGAAGCCAGTTTTATTTATGAAGACACGCCGGATCAGTCGACAGCAACCATTGATGTAAAGGAAGATATGATGAAGCCTTATCCGATGGATCGTTTGATCTGTGGAGATGTAGGTTTTGGAAAAACAGAGGTGGCCATTCGTGCCGCATTCAAATCGGTAACGGATGGCAAGCAAGTAGCGGTATTGGTACCTACCACCATTCTGGCATTGCAGCATTATCAGACCTTTAAGGAGCGCCTGAAGTCGTTTGGTATTACCGTAGATTATATCAACCGATTTAAGTCGGCCAAAGAAAAAAAAGAAACGCTGGCAAGGTTAAAAGAAGGCAAGCTCGAAATCATCATTGGCACACATGCATTGTTGGGCAAAGAAGTAGCATTCAAAGACCTGGGCTTGCTGGTCATAGATGAAGAGCAGAAATTTGGGGTAGCTGCCAAGGAAAAACTTCGGTCGATCAAAGTGAATGTAGATACATTGACCCTTACTGCTACACCCATACCTCGTACTTTGCAGTTTTCACTGATGGCGGCCAGAGATCTTTCAGTCATTCGCACTCCTCCTCCCAACCGACAGCCGATCCATACCGAGCGGAGAATATTTAGCGACGAGGTTATCAAAGAATCCATATATTTTGAAGTAAATCGGGGTGGCCAGGTCTTTTTTGTACACAACAGGGTGAAGTCGCTCGATGAAGTGGCTGATCTTATCAAAAGGTTGTGTCCTGATGTATCGGTGAAAGTAGCCCATGGGCAGATGGATGCCGATAAGCTGGAGGAAACGTTGGTGTCTTTTATTGAAGGGCAGTTTGATGTATTGGTATGTACAAATATCATTGAAACAGGATTGGATATACCCAATGCCAACACCATCATCATCAGCAATGCCCATCAGTTTGGTATGAGTGATTTGCACCAATTGAGAGGCAGGGTGGGAAGGTCGAATAAAAAAGCATTCTGTTACCTCTTTGCACCACCATTGTCGGTATTGACCGATGATGCCAGGAAACGATTGAAGACACTGGAAGAGTTTTCGGATTTGGGCAGTGGCTTCCACATCGCTATGAAGGACATGGACATCAGGGGTGCAGGCAACTTGCTGGGAGGGGAACAAAGTGGATTTATTACCGATATTGGATATGAGACCTACCAGAAAATTTTGGAGGAGGCTGTAGAAGAGTTGAAGGAAACAGATTTTAAAGCCTTATTTGCGGAAGAATTTGAGAAGAAAAAGACCTTTGTAAAAGACGTAGAGATCGATACTGATATTGAAATGCTTATTCCAGATAAATATGTAAGTAACATACAGGAACGATTGAGTTTGTATACTGC
>CALMWS010000016.1 GCA_937870795.1 uncultured Bacteroidota bacterium
TTAAGCCCTTACGTGTGGGTATTTCGGTCTTGTAGTGCAGTGCATATTTTTTATTGATCTCAGGATCATAAGCATCCATGTACCCGGCTCCCTGGTGGGGCTGACAGCCCATATCGGCTGCGCCTTGTACGTTGTTTTGACCGCGCAGGGGATTGACACCCACTCCTCTTCTGCCGATGTTGCCTGTGATCATGGCGAGGTCAGAAATCAACATTACGGTGTATGTGCCCTGGCTGTGTTCGGTAACGCCCAAGCCGTGGAACGACATGGCATTGGGAGCAGTAGCATAGGCTCTGGCTGCTGATTTTACTTTATTGCGATCTACACCTGTAACCTGCTCTAATTCGTCTATGCTGAGGTTTAGAATTTGTTGTTTGAATTCATCATAGCCCTCTGTTCTGTTTTCTATGAAGGTCTGGTCTTCCAGGCCTTCTGTAATGATGTAATACAACATCATGTTGAGCAGAGCCACATTGGTGCCCGGTTTGAGCTGGAGGTGGTGGGTAGCGTACCTGGCCAGTTCGGTCCTCCTGGGATCGATGACTATGGTGGTCTTGCCTTTCATGGCAAACTGTTTCAACTTGGCACCTGTCACCGGATGGGCATCGGTAGGATTGGCACCAATGACCATGATGGCATCGGTGTATTTTAAATCGATGATTGAATTGGTGGCGGCGCCAGTGCCAAAGGCCCTTTGCATGCCGAGGGCTGTAGGAGAGTGACATACCCTGGCGCACGAGTCAATGTTGTTGGTGCCAATGACTGCACGAAGGAATTTCTGCATGAGGTAGTTTTCCTCATTGGTACACCTAGCTGATGAAATGGCAGCGATGGCATCGGGTCCATGCTGTGCTTTGATTTCGGTCAGACGATGGGCAATGTAGTCATATGCTTCATCCCAGGTAGCGGGCTGGAGTTCACCATTTTTTCTGATCATGGGTGTGCGCAAACGGTCCGGGTGGTTGTAAAAGGAAAATGCATATCTTCCCTTCAAGCAGGTATGCCCCTGGTTGACTGCAGCGTCATAAGGTGCCTGGATGGATTTTACTTTATCATCTGCTACGGCTACTTCAAGATTGCAACCTACACCACAATAGGTGCATACGGTGCGCACTTTTTTATCTGCCACCACAGCCTTGGATTCAAAAATATCGCTTATGGCAGAAGTAGGACAAGCCTGGGCGCAAGCTCCGCAACTAACACATGAGCTATCTGCAAAAGTGGTTTCAAAGTCCTTTACGATGTGGGCATCAAAGCCCCTGCCCGCCATGTTGAGCACCATCTGACCCTGGACCTCATCACAGGCACGTACACATCGACCACAGTTGATACACTTCGAAAAATCGGTGGTCATATAAGCATGGCTCAGGTCTTTGGTCCTGTCAAGGTGGTTTTTACCTTCGGGGTAACGCACTTTTCGTATACCTACCCTTGCAGCCACCGTTTGAAGCTCACAATTGTTATTGACTTCGCAGGTGAGGCAGTCGAGAGGGTGAT
>CALMWS010000017.1 GCA_937870795.1 uncultured Bacteroidota bacterium
TTTTTAGCCGATAACCACCTTTCACCGGAGATCATATTCCCGATTACTTACGACGGCATCAATACACGTACATGGGGCGGTACCACCTTTATCATCCGCGCCGGTATTGGAGGCTCCATGAACCCCGCTGCATCCGGTGTAGCCAGTGGCTGGGGCGGCTCTCGTACCACACGTCAGCTGGTGGAAAAATTCCCGGCTGACCTTACAGGCATCGTTACCGACTTCAATCCTGGTGAAACTGTCAAATACAAAAAGATGTATGTGCCCGGCTCGCATCAGAATTTTGATGCAACCGATACTGACAATTCTTTGGCAGAGGGTGTGAAAAACAGCAATATCTATGAAGGCCATCTGTATTTTGCCAGTGCCAACACAGAGCTGTACTTCACCACCATTTCTTCGAATACGGCTCCCAAATTGGGCGACAACAATGCCGATGGAACACTTGAAACCAATGGTGCTAAAATTGTAGTGCCAGAGGCGGGCTTGTATTATATCCGCGTAGACAATAAGACAAAAAAATATACCATTGAAAAAACCCAGTGGTATGTTTCAGGTACCGCTACCGGCGGAAGTGATGTGGCCATGAGTTATGATACAAAGACCAAAACCATGAAGGCTACCCTCGATCTGGGTGCTGGCAGCTTCAACTTCAAAAACAACAGAGGTGAATTGTTGGGTGATAATTCCGGCAACTCCATCCTTACCATCAATGGTTCTGCTATTTCTGTTGGGAAACCGGGGGGCCACGAATTGTTTCTTGATATAGACAAGCCAGACTACACTTATCAGGATCGTCTGACCGGCTTCGACAGAAGGCCAATGTTTTATACCACCGGACAGAATATTGACATTAATGACCTTTCAACCTTTACAGACGGCATCGCTGTCAACAAGTTCAAAAACATTACCTCTGACGGGCAGCCCGGCAAAGATTCCGATTTTCCGGATACCGACTTCCCAATGTTCCGACTTGCAGACGTGTACCTAATGGCTGCCGAGGCTATAATGAGGTCCAATGGTGATAAAAATCAGGCCGTTGCTTATGTCAATGCAGTCAGAGAAAGGGCTTATTCAGGCAAGGTTGGAAATATTACTGCGGCTGAGCTTACTTATGAGTACCTTTTGGATGAGCGTGCGAGAGAACTCTATTGGGAAGGCCACCGCAGAACAGATCTGGTGCGCTTTGGCCAGTTTGCTGACGGTTCTTACCTTTGGCAATGGAAAGGCGGTGTTAAAGAAGGAAAAACAGTAGCCAACACCTATAACATTTTCCCCATACCTTCAGCAGACCTTGGGGCAAATCCAAACTTAAAACAAAACGAAGGATACTAACCTTCCGGGGGGCAGCGAAAGTTGCCCCTTTTTTTTGCCCATATTCAAAAAATAAATGCCCTCGCAGGTCAACTTTACCTACGATTCTGATTTACTCCACTAGAACGCTCGCTGAACTGACCTTTTACTATTCGATATACAAGTATGCCTTTGTGCTTGTCTGTTTTTACTCTCTTATCTCATAGGTTTTCTCTCCCTTGCCGACACCGCTGATGATCATTTTTCTCCATCCTTTTGGCAGGCTGCCCTGTTTCTGTTCAATGCCCTGATCTGTAATTTTCAACCCCCCAAAGCCGTTCAGTACGGCCTGTAACATTCCTCCTGCCCCTGTGGCAAAATAAGGATTGGTCCCTCCCGCGGTCTCTGCAATCACACCAAACGGTGGCACTTCATTGGGTTTATAGCTGGAAGAAAAAATTTCAGCCGCTTTATTGTAGTCTCCCAACCTGCAGTACAAAACGGCCAGAATGGCGGCTCCCATTGCCGGCCCTTCTTTGGAATACCGGGGTTGATAATAGTTCAAATCCTGGCGCACCTTTGCCGCATCGGTTACTATTTCCAGTGGATAAGATAACAGATTGGCATCTGCCTGCTTGATGTCAACCCCATCGTAGGTCGCATTTTCTTTGGTTGTGCCATCGGGAAATTTCAGTATAGGAATGTTGTCTGCTACATGGCTCCAATCGGGATCCGGAGTGAGGCCCAATTCTGTGGCAGCTTGCACAGCATACCGCAGAGCAGTGATGGCCATACCATTGGTGAAAGCATTGTTGTCTATGTTTTCCTGCCACTCATTAGCGCCGATCACATTGTTGATATCGTATCTTCCCGGCCCATTTCTTTCTACCCGGCTGGCCCAAAAATCTGCTACTTCTTTTAGCACCGGCCAACCCCTTTCCCTGAGCCATGTTTTGTCTTTGGTCACCTGGTAATATTTCCAGAACGCCCACCCAACACATCCGGTGATGTGGTGCTGAAAGGGACCGGTAAGCGCCCACACCGGTGTGTCTTCGCTGCCTTCTGCTGAGGACTCCCACGGAAACATCGCTCCTTTATAACCATGTGAAAAGGCATTCTTTTTGGCTGCCTCCAGGCGTTGATACCTGTATTCAAGAAATGATTTTGCCATCTCCGGTTGCATCAACAACAT
>CALMWS010000018.1 GCA_937870795.1 uncultured Bacteroidota bacterium
TCAATATACAATCTTGAGTGTACCGGCATGGGGTACAGTTTGCTGGCTCTGTGGTTTGCACCCACTGGCTTGCGACTTACCATGATCTCATCTGAAAATGTGCGGTTGCCGTCCCGATCCACTTCTTCGATGCGGTAATAATGATCTGCTTCCATATCCGGTAAGCTATGGTGATAAGTGTACTCGTTGAGCGATGCCATATTTTGTGCTTTGACCGATCCTATGGTTGAATAGGCTTCTTCCGGCCTGATTTTTGTCTGAACTTCAAATCGGTCTACATTTATTTCCGAAGCAGTTTGCCACTTGATCTCGTTGTAGCTGTCTTTGGCCCTTCCTTCCACCCCGATCCATTTGAGCGGAAGGGCTGCTGAACTCAGACCTGCATCAATGTTGTACACTTCTTCGCCGGGATTGACAGCAAACCAGCGGGTGGTATTGTAGCCGTTACTATGGTCAATATCGCTGTCTTCATTGGCAGGTGCTGTGCCCGATTGGGTAGCAACAAGTCCATTTGGCGGAGTAAACTTGAGGTAGTATTTACTCTTCTCCAGATAGTCGATGTTGTAGATGCCGTTTTCATCGGTTGTGGCTTCTCCTATCATTTCATTGTTGGCATTGAAGGCTTCTACCTTCACGCCCCTCAATCCTTCTTCTTCACTGTCCTGCTGGCCATCCTGGTCTTCATCCAGCCAAACCAGATTGCCCACCTGACCCATAGGATAATATCCTGCTCCAAACTGGGTGCGATTCTGGCCTTCACTTACGTAAAATACCGGGGTAGTTCCTTTGCCATTGCTATGATCTATGTCGCTGTCTATTTCTTCGTTGTTGCCAATATTGGCCCTTGCATTGACCAAACCATAAGGAGGCATGATTACCTTGATGTAATAATTGCCCGGCGGCACACAGAAAGAAAAATAACCATCGCTCGATGGTGAATTGGGCTTTTGCCCGGTTTCTGTTGTCCCAAACAGGGTGTATGGTCCGTTTTCTTCACGGTACAATTCTACCTGTATGCCATTGAGTCCGTTTTCATACGGATCGGCAAGATCGTTTTTATTGTAGTCGTACCATACCAGATCTCCTATGTACTGACATTCATAAAAACCTGCATCAACATTGTAGGCAGATGCTTCGCTGCCCGTGAGGTCAATGAGGTCGGTAAAGCCGGGTTTTCTGACCCCGGTTACATCAGAGTCTGTTTCTTCCGGTCCTTCGTTGGCTTTGGTGAATGACCAGTCGGCCGGAGATGTGAAGGCAACATAAAATTTGCCTTGCTCTCCATATGTGAGTATATATTCTCCATTGATATCAGTATGGGTTGTCGACAAATATTCCAATTTGGTAGGGAAGATGTCTTTGTTGTACCGGTACAGCTTAACCTCTACGTTGTTGAGCAGGGTTTCGCCCTCATTGTATTGGCCATCGTAGTTTTCATCTTCAAAGGCCAGTCCTGCCAGTGTAGCACCACAGCCTGCATTGGGTCTGAATGGGCTGCAATCGTTGTTGGGATCGGTATTGAGCACCAGCACTTCTTCGCCATCTGTAATGCCGTCGCCGTCGGTATCTTCGTTGTCGGGATCGGTTTCATCTCCTGTACCCGGTATGCCATCTTTGCCATTGAGTTCAAATTTTCGGGTCAGTCCATCTCGGTCTGCATCGCAGTTGTCGGCAAGTGCAGAGGGTATGCAGCTTTGATCATCATCTGGGTCAAACAGGTTGTCTGTACTGCTTCGTTGTGGTGAATACCCGTCCTGGTCATTGTCTGTGCAGCCCGATGCATCTACCTTGTTTCCTGCGGGTGTGTTGGCGCATAAATCTGTATTGTCGGCAATGCCGTCATTGTCATCATCAGGGTCGCAGTTGTCGGCAATGCCATCCTGATCTACGTCGCTTTCACCATCTACAATACCATCACAGTCGTTGTCCAGGCCATCGCAAATTTCGGCCGCCCCTGGATGTACATTGGCATTGTTGTCGTCACAATCATCTATTGACAAGTAGCCGTCCTGGTCATTGTCATCAAAGAAATACCGCTCCGCTTTCGTAAATGCATTGGCAGCAATTTTAATTCCATTTTTCCTGCCGGGTATATCATCTGCCGCTGGGTGAATGCCGCCCCAAATCCTCGATAAGCTCGACTGGTCTGACGCATCGCGGTAAGCAGCCCATTGTAGTTTGATGTCTTCTGATGGCCCGTCTTCAAATACAAGGTATTCGTTTTTCTTGGCCACAAATTCTCCCAACCCTCCCGGAAAATAAGGGCTTCCGGTAATTTTTTCCATTACCTCTGCCGCTGCCCTCGAATAAGTAGAGTGACCTGATATATAGCCCGCAAATGGCGGTGTCACAAACGTTGGTCGTTGATATGGCCACCAATAATCTGCCAATACCCAATCTACTCCGGCTACATCTGTCTGGGCATTGCCAATGAAAGTTGGCCCTCGCCATGCTTTTGCTTTGATCTTATATAAATTTTCATTTTGTAGCCCTGCCAGCGGATCTCCCGGGTAGATGAGCTCAACAAAGCCGGGTATGAGTGCAAGTCCTTCCGGGTGGTAAGAGGGCAGGTTAGGATCTGTACATTGTCCCTTACTGGCCATATAACGAATGGCAGATACAGGCCTTACGCTGTCGTAATACCCCTTGATTCCCCATGTTGAAACCGCAACATCATGCATGGCTCCTCCCAATATAAAGTATGTCTTTACATCCCACTCCAGGTCATCTACAACAGCTCCGCTACCCCTGTATTTCTTTTCAAACAGCGGGTGGTCACTCACGTAATTCAGGATGGTAAACCAGTGTCCCGGAGGCGTTTCGGAGTCCGGTCCATCGGCCCAAAACTCAGCCAGCACCCGTGCATAATCACCCCGCTTCACAATTTGTGGTGTATATGGCTGACCAGTTACAGGGTTGACCGAATAACCATCTTCCTGGTGGCCACCGTTCATGTAATCGTAAAAGTTGTTATAGCCCGAAATATCGTTGGGCATTTCAGGACTATTGCCCAGTGTCTTGGGTGATATGTCTATCAATACGCCATCGTTGGGGTCCAGGTGCGAAGACCATTGCAACACCATGCCAAAGGTGTTTTTATAGTAGTAAGAGTTTACTACTGATTGTGGATCCAGCAGCGGTGGTGGTCCCGGATCGTGGTATACGTTCCAGTTATGACCATCCTTCTGATAAACATTCTTGACGCTGTCGGCCAGCGCAAAGGGTACTACATTGCCCCATTCTGCACCCATAAAAGGAGGTGTATTGGTGGGTATCTGGTTGCCGCTTTGGTCAACAAAAACATTGAGCGTCAGGGGCTGCCAGTAATTGGGCTCCACAAGGTTGGGATTGCCCCTGTTGTAAATGATTA
>CALMWS010000019.1 GCA_937870795.1 uncultured Bacteroidota bacterium
GTTCCAAATAATATTTGGCATTTTATCAAATATTGTACTAATCTATCAATTTTCATGGCAGATTTCTGTTTAATTTCTGTTTTTTAGGTTTCACACAAAAAAAATTTCGTTTTTGTTTGCAAATATATACATATCTATATATGTTTGCATCTATATATCTATATTTATAAAACAAAAACAAATCAGCCTATCATGAAAACCAGCTTACCACACAAGATTCGCCTACTTTCAGGCCTTGTGCTTTTGGCTGTGGCTACCTCCGTTTGGTCACAGACAGAAGTATCACAGGAAGACCACAGCTACAAGCCCCTTACCCTCAAACTCAATGAAACGGGTAGCAAGTACGTCCGTTTCATTATTTGGCACCAGCAATGGGCCGTGACCAACAATCTGGCCATCGATGATGCCAAATTTCAGGTCTCTACCATGGCACGCCGATCCAGGTTCCTGGCCTACGCTCAGGTTTCGTCAAGATTTCTGCTGCTCATGCATTTTGGACTCAACAACCTAAGTCCTACCAATCTTGATGGTTTGGGTAATGGCGGCAATGGTCCTCAGTTTTTCCTTCATGATGCCTGGACCGAATTCAAAGTTGTACCCAAGTCATTATACATTGGTACCGGACTCCACTACTGGAAAGGGCTCACACGATTGGCAAGTCAGAGTACACTCAACTTCATGACCATGGACAATCCCCGCCCCTTTGCTCCCTGGCATTCACTGGGGGTAACCGACCAATTTGCCCGCCACCTTGGCGTTTACATAAAAGGAGAATTGGGCAAGCTGGATTACCGTGTTGCCGTTAACAATCCGCTCAATCCTGCCAATGCTTTGGGTGCAGGCAAAGATTTTGGCAATCACAGCAGTGGTTTGACTTACAATGGTTCTGCCAAAGCAGATGAAAATGGTGACCCGGTGGGTAATACCATCATCGAAGGATACTTTAGGTACAATTTGCTCGATGCTGAATCAACGGTATTGCCATTCAATGTGGGTAGCTATTTGGGTACCAAAAAAGTATTTGCCCTGGGTGCCGGCTTTTTCCTTCATCCCAATGCCATGTACAGAGAATCAGACAAGACCCATGAAAATGTTTCTCACTTTGCAGCAGATGCATTTTATGATGCACCAGTTTCCGGCGGAGATTGTCTCAATGCGTATGCAGCGTTTACCCATTTTAATTATGGCAAAAACTACCTCAGTAGATGGGCAGGTACCGGAAACAACTTTTACGGACAATTGGGTTATAAGTTGAAAAATACCAGCTTCATGCCGTATATAGCTTATCAATACGCAGACTATGAGGGCTATGATGAAGCCATTACCGGGCTGGATATCGGGCTCAATTATTTTATCAATGCCCACCATGCCAAGATAACCCTGGAATATCATCAGGTTAAAGGCGATTACAGAGATGTACCTGCTGCTGTCCAGGCCGATGGCATCAATCGGCAGTTTAGATTGCAAACACACATATTTTTATAAACCTATTCATTCAACTTTTAATTCAATTCAGCAATGGCAGATAAAAATTTGCAGAACTACTGGAAGAAGAACCTCAACTACCTTTACATGTTACTGGGTGTGTGGTTTCTGGTTTCCTATGGCGCGGGAATCTTTTTTAAAGATGCGCTCAACAACATTAAGATCGGTGGCTTCAAACTGGGCTTTTGGTTCGCCCAGCAGGGATCGATCTATGTATTTATTATCATCATATTTGCGTACGTCTACCTGATGAACAAATTGGATCAGGAGTTTGATGTTCACGAAGATTAATGATCATTTCATCACCTTAGAAAATTAAAAAAAACATGGATGTTAAAATGTGGACCTACATCATCGTAGGTATAACTTTTGCGCTTTACATTGGCATTGCCATCTGGACCAGAGCGGGTTCAACCAAAGAATTTTATGTTGCCGGAGGTGGGGTTTCTTCCCTTGCCAATGGCATGGCTACCGCCGCAGACTGGATGTCGGCAGCCTCATTTATCTCGATGGCAGGTCTGATCTCATTTATGGGCTACGATGGAGCCGTCTACCTCATGGGATGGACAGGAGGATACGTCTTGCTGGCCTTACTCCTTGCGCCCTACCTTCGGAAGTTTGGGAAGTTTACTGTGCCAGACTTTATTGGTGACAGGTATTATTCCAATACTGCGCGTACGGTAGCCGTAGTTTGTGCCATCATCGTTTCCTTTACTTATGTAGCCGGACAGATGAGAGGTGTTGGCGTTGTATTTTCACGCTTTTTGGAAGTAAGTATTGAAATGGGCGTGGTCATAGGCATGATCATCGTATTGTTTTACGCTGTTCTGGGAGGTATGAAAGGTATCACTTATACCCAGGTAGCACAATACTGTGTGCTCATCATAGCTTACATGGTGCCCGCTATTTTTATATCAATGGCATTGACCGGAAATGTATTTCCCCAGCTTGGTTTTGGTTCTACCCTTAATGATGGATCAGGCGTGTACTTGCTTGACAAGCTCGATCAACTTAATACCGATTTGGGATTTGCAGCTTATACAGATGGTACCAAGAGTGTAGTTGATGTATTTGCCATTACATTTGCCTTGATGGTAGGTACTGCGGGCCTTCCTCACGTTATTGTGCGATTTTTTACTGTACCTAAGGTAAAAGATGCGCGTAAATCAGCAGGTTATGCCTTGATGTTTATTGCTATCCTTTACACAACCGCGCCTGCCATTGCAGCTTTTGCAAGGACCAATCTTATCCACACCGTTAGCAATAAGGCATATTCTGAAATGCCTGAGTGGTTTAAGAAATGGGAGCAAACCAAACTGATCAAATTTGAAGATAAAAACGGAGATGGCATCATCCAGTATGTAAAAGACAAAGAAGCCAACGAATTGACGGTTGACAACGACATCATGGTGTTGGCCAACCCTGAAATTGCCAACTTGCCCAACTGGGTAATTGCACTGGTAGCAGCCGGAGGATTGGCAGCAGCATTGTCTACAGCAGCAGGTCTTTTGCTGGTTATATCTACTTCCATTTCACACGACCTTATCAAAAAGCAATTGAACCCCAATATTTCTGAAAAAGGTGAGCTTTTGTATGCAAGATTGGCAGCAGGTGGTGCAGTGGTTGTAGCAGGTTATTTTGGTATCAATCCTCCGGGCTTTGTGGCAGCAGTAGTGGCACTGGCTTTCGGACTGGCAGCGGCTTCATTCTTCCCGGCCATCATAATGGGCATTTTTTACAAAAGAATGAACAAGGAGGGTGCTGTTAGCGGCATGATCGTAGGTATGTTGTTTATGCTATATTATATGCTCAAATATAAATTTGGCATTTTTGATGGAGGCAAGGATGCGGTGGATGGCTTGAAAGAAGCCTGGTGGTTTGGCATCTCACCTGAAGGATTTGGTACCGTTGCCATGCTGGCTAATTTTATTGTTGCCATGGTTGTCAGCAAATTCACTCCTGCACCGCCGGAAGCTGTTCAGCACATTGTTGAAGACATCAGGATTCCAAGAGGTGCTGGCGCCGCTCACGCGCATTGATTTTAAATCACAATCCCATATTTATAACAATTCCAGGTTCTGTGGCCTTAATCACAAGTGCCACAGAACCTGGAAAAAATGAATCATTTGAAATGAGGAAAATTTTATCCAACTTGTTTGTAATAGCCTATCTGGGTACCACACTCTTATTGAGGTTGATTGTTGAACCCCAACTTAAAGGCTATTGGGCAATATCTCTTTTATTTGGAGTTTTTGGCCTGTTGTTTTTATGGGCGTTGATGAAAAACCGCATCATTACCCCCACTATTCTGGGACTGGATCAATACGTAAAACCCATTGGCAGCAAAACGAATCCGACTTCTTGAAGTTGTAGTTCTGGGCTGATGCATTCAAGGAGGCTTGCCTGGCTTCATAATACGGGTGGGAATTTATTATTTTGATTATATTTGAATTTGATACCCCTTGTAATTGTTGTATGCATTCCAGGAGAAAAGAAAAAAGATGGGTTTTATTTATTGTGGCTTTGATTGCCTTGAACCCGCCTTTTTTTTTGTTGTTTAATATACCTGACTACATTGCGGGTATTCCTGTTTTCTACTTTTACCTGAGCCTTATTTGGTTGTTGCTCATCTTGTTGACCAGGGAGGTTTCCAAAAAAATTGAAAAATGAAGGCAGGTCTGGTCATTCTTGTTTCTCTGCTTTACCTGACGCTGCTATTTGTCATTGCCATTTATGCCAATAAACAAAACAGACTGGGCAGAAGTCTGGTCAATAATCCATACATCTACGCTCTTTCTCTCACGGTTTACTGTACCGTATGGACATTTTATGGCAGTGTAGGCAGATCAGCTGCAGCGGGTATAGGCTTCATGGCAGTGTACCTGGGTCCTACACTGATTGCCCCGATCTGGTATCAGATTACCCGTAAAATGGTATTGATCTCCAAACACCAACGCATCACATCTATCGCAGATTTTATATCTTCCAGGTATGGCAAAAGTACTTTTCTGGGAGCTCTTACCACCCTCATTCTTATATTTGGAATTATACCGTATATTAGTATACAATTAAAAGCCATAGGATTTAGCTTTGACATCATCACAAGGCAAAATGAAGTGGATAGTTTTTGGGATGGCAGTAC
>CALMWS010000020.1 GCA_937870795.1 uncultured Bacteroidota bacterium
AAAGACTTTTCCAAAGCCAACAAATACCTGCTTTCCTCACTTTCTGTGGGAGATGATATACCTTACGACGAAGAAAGGAGAGACACTTACCGTTCTTTGGCTGCTGTTGCCAATGCCAGAGCACAACACAAAGAAGCCTATGAATATTCGATGAAACTCAACCGGCTCAATGACAGCATCCTCAATTACGACCGTGTCAAAGCCATCAACGACCTTTCTATCAAACACCAGGCCGATGAAAAGTCAAAGGACATACGCATTCTAGAAATTGAAAATAAATCCGTACTTCAAAAAATACTACTCACCCGAAGTGCACTTTATTTTGTAGCCGCCGGTTTTTTCCTGCTTTTGGTAGCTCTTTATTTTATCATTCGTTTTTATTCCGAAAAAATAAAAGCGGAAAAAATAATGAATGAACAGCAGCATGAAATTGACCAACAGAAAATCAGAGAGCTTGAAGACAATATCAAAATTTCTTCCATGCAATCCATGATTGTTGGGCAGGAAAAAGAAAGACAGCGCATCGCCGTTGACTTGCACGATTCGCTTGGCGGCTTGCTAAGTGCCGTTAAATTGCAATTCGACAACGTGAGGGCCAAACTCAACGGACACATGCAGCTCGACCAATACCAGCACGCTACCAAACTCCTGGATACAGCAGTAGAAGAAGTAAGAAATATTTCCCGAAACCTGCAGCCGGGAGCACTCAAAGAGTTGGGCCTCATCTCAGCCATCAAAGATTTGATCAATCGATTCGAAGGTGAAGCGTATCCGGAAATTTTTTTCCAATACTACAACATCGATGACAAACTGGATGACATGACCGCTCTAAGCATTTACCGCATCATCCAGGAATTAATCACCAATACCATCAAACACGCCACTGCGCATGAAATTCTCATCCAACTTTCTATCGAACAAAATGACATCGTTGTAGAATACGAAGACGACGGCAAAGGATTTGACCCATTGCAACTCACGGGAAAAAAAGGCATGGGTGTAGACAACATTCAGTCGAGGGTCAACTACCTGAAAGGATCCCTTTCATTTAACAGCAAAGAAAATGAGGGCGTTTCCTACCTCATCAGAATTCCTTATTATAAACAGGAAGCCGCAAATGTTTAATTTGCCTAGTCCCGTCCACGAAGTTATTTATCCCCCGTTTTCGTTTCGCCTGCTGGTAAAAAGAGATGACTTGATTCACCCCTTAATTTCGGGAAACAAATACCGCAAACTGAAGTACAACCTTATAGATGCGAAAGCCAACAATTCAAAAGGCATCATTAGTTTTGGCGGGGTTTATTCCAACCATCTCCATGCATTGGCTGCTGCCTGCCATTATGAAAATCTGCCCTGCACTGCCATCGTCAGAGGAGAAAACCATACGCCTCATCCTACACTTGATTTTTTGAGATCCCACCATGTCAAGCTTCATTTTGTAAGTCGTGAAGCATACAGATTGAAAAATCAACACCCGGAAATTCAGGCCATCATGCAATTGTACCCCAATTATATGCTCATACCCGAAGGGGGCAGCAACCATCTGGCACTGAAGGGGGTAGAGGAAACCATCTCTGAAATTTCAACACAAAATGTGAACGTTGATTATATAGCAGTAGCTGCCGGTACCGGTGCCACAGCTGCCGGTCTATTGAGAGGTATTCAAAATGCAAACCTGCCAACACAACTCTTGGTGGTGAGTGCATTGAAAGGCACTTTTTTGAAAACATCCATAGCCTCAATGGCCGGTGCCAGTGAACAGGATTTTGTTTTCTCTGATGATTACTGCCTGGGAGGCTACGCAAAAACAACTAATGAATATCTCAAATTCCTGCTTGACTTTGAGAAAGTAAGCGGTATTGAGATAGATCCTGTTTACAATGGTAAATTGTTGTGGGGTCTGAAGGCTTTGCAGCAAATGGGCTTTTTATCTCAAAAACACACCGTACTTTGGATTCATACCGGAGGTTTGCAAGGAAAGGCTGGTTTTGAAAATCAGTTAAATGCCATCAAAGCTGAGATGTCACAAATAGGTTAGCTGCTATCCTGTCTGCCATGATTTTACCCTTCCTGTTTAGTTTAACCACACCTGCTTCAATGTCCACATGATCAGCAATCCACGGATCTCGGAGGCTTGAATAGACCTCTTGTGCCAGCATGTCACCAAATTTTTCCTCCAGCATTTTCATGTCCAGTCCCCAGGAGGTACGCAACCTTGTCATGATCATCTCATTACATTGGTCGACCGCAGAAAGCACCTCCGTTTCCACCGCCAACTCATCATTGACCATAGCCCTTATGTACTTTGCATTGTTGGCTACATTCCAGCTGCGTTCCTTGCCATTGTAGGAATGAGCTGCTGGTCCAATTCCCAGGTAGGGCTTGCCTTTCCAATAGTTGCCATTGTGAACGGCTTCATAACCGGGTTTAGCAAAATTTGAGATTTCGTACTGCTCATAACCTGCCTGCGAAAGCATATCTACCATCATGTAAAACTGGGTACTTGCCTTCTCTTCATCTATTGCCGACATTTTCTGGTGTTTATGCCATCTGCCAAAGACTGTATTTTCTTCGATGGTTAGACAATATGCCGATATATGCGGCACACCGGCTTCAATCACCCTTTGAAGGTTCTGTATCCACATCTCATCAGTAGTGGTCGGAGCAGCATAGATGAGATCAAGGGTAACATTTTGAAATCCGGCCTCACGTATCAGGTCAAGGCTTTTTAGGGCATGATTTGCATCGTGGGCGCGGTGCATAAATTCCAGATCTGCATCAAAAAAAGATTGAACACCCAACGAAAGTCTGTTGATGCCCAAGTGCTGGAGTCCCTGCAAATAAGAGCTATCAATATCATCAGGATTACATTCCAGGGTGATTTCTGCATCGTGTCCTATAACAAAATAACTTTTAAGGGCATCCATGATTTGAGCCAATTGGCCAATGGATAGGATTGACGGAGTGCCACCTCCAAAATAGAGTGAGTCCAACTTTCGTTCTTCCAGATAATTATGCCTCAATTGGATATCTTTGCAAATGGCAGCCACCATTTGATCCCGGTTGTCCAATTGTGTAGAAAAATGAAAATTGCAGTAATAACAAGCCTGCTTACAAAATGGAATGTGGATATAAATACCTGCCATTGAAACATCTGCCAGTTTTTTGTGCCGGGCGCAGGCGTCTGAAGCTATTCATGCTCTTTTTCCTGAACCTCACTGCTATAATGGCGCAACAAAGATACAAAGTTGTTGTCATGCAACCAGCAGACAAGGCGCCGATCTCCCTGCCTGGTATACAGAACCATGAAAATTACGATTCCACCTTTGTAGTACAGGCAGCCAAATCTTTTGTACAAAAATCAAGGGCCGAAGGCTTTCTGTATGCCAACCTTGATACACTTTACACGGCACACGATACTTTTTTTGTAAACCTTTATAAAGGCAACCGATGGTTTAGGGTTTGGCAACATGGCAACAATCAAAAGTCATTGCTACCGACCGACGATTATAAAAATTCATTCCCCACCGATTCCGCTACCTTCATTCAGATGGGCAAAAAGTGGCTCGATCCTTATCTCAACCACGGCTATCCTTTTGCGGCAGTAGAATTCAATACATCCACCAATTTTAAAGACAGCTTGCAATATACACCCACTGTACAGGCAGGCAGGTATTTCACATTCGACACCCTTTCGTTGAGTGGCAATTTGAAGGTAAGCAAAAAATTTTTACAGCTCTACCTCGACATCCTGCCCGGACAGCCATACAACCAGGCCAGGGTTGAAGAAGCGGCAAGAATGATCAACGATCTGTCTTTTGCCATCACCGACTCGCTGCCTTCCGTTTATTTTTATTCAGAAAAAGCTACCATCCAGCTTTATGCCGGCCACAAACAGGCAAGTCGTTTTGATTTTATTCTGGGTCTGGCTCCAGCCACTTCGGGTTCAGGATTTTCTGTAAATGGCGAATTGACAGCCGACCTCGTTAACCGTTTTGCAAGAGGAGAATCAATCAACCTCCGTTTTAAGCGACTCAGCCTTGAAGACCAACTCATCCAGGTCAATTTTTCTTATCCTTACCTTCTGGCAACTCGTTTTGGCTTTGATGGCAGCTTTGGTATAACCCGCAACAGAAGCCTTTCTATTGATGCATATGGAAGTGCAGGTTTACAATTTCTTATTTCAGGAAAAAAATCCCTGAAATTGTTGTGGACCACCAAGTCATCTAGCCTGACCTCCATTGATACAGTAGCTGTAAAAAATACGGGCAAGTTGCCGCAAGTGTTGGACTATAAGCTCAATGGCTTGTCTTTTTCTTTTTTCAACCGGAACCTCGATTATAGATTCAATCCAAAAAAAGGATATGAATTTGAAGTGCAAACCAATGCTGGCTTTAGAAAAATTGTCCCCAATGTATCCATTACCCAATTAAATGACGATAAGTATGATTTCTCAAAGGCGTATGATACGCTTACCTTGGTTCAACTTCAGACTGCCATTACAGCAACCGCAGCATGGTATCAACCCCTCAAAAACTGGGCAACCATCAAAGGTCAGTTATACACAGGCACCCTCATTCAAAAAGGCAAAGAAGTAGAAAACGAAGCATTCAGGCTGGGTGGCCTTAAAAACATGAGGGGTTTTCAGGAGTTGAGCATCCTGGCCAGGCGTTTTGCCATCTTTACGCTCGAAGGCAGGGCCATCCTGGATCGCAACTCTTTTTTGACGCTCCCTTTCTTTGATGTGGCAAGAATAAAAGTAAGTGCCAATGGCAGCTCCACCTGGAAAACAGCCATGGCTTTGGGCATGGGGCTCAATTTTAGCACCAGGGCCGGCATTTTCAATTTCACCATCGCGGCAGGAAACAATTTTCAGGGACTGCCATCCTTTGGCACCACCCTTGTTCATTTTGGTTACCTCAATGTATTCTGATGCTGATCCTTTTTGTCATCCTGTATTTTGCTGTAACCCTGGCCATCGGTTTTTATGCCAACGCCCATATTACTGGTGGACGCGATTTTATCAATGCCGGAAGAAATCTTCATCCCGTTGTCAATGCTTTCGCGCTGTTTGCTTTGTGGTTTGGCTCAGAAACCCTTTTTGGAGCCAGTGCCGAATTTGCTGAATCCGGTCTGGCCGGCATCATTGAAGACCCATTAGGTGCTATTCTTTGCCTGCTGTTGGTGGGCTTGATTTTTGCGCGCAGAATGTATAGACTAAATTTTCTGACCCTGGGCGACCTTTTCCGCCATAGCTACGGACCAAAAATTGAAATGATTGCATCCATCCTTATGACCCTTAGTTTTGTGGGTTATATTGCTGCTCAGCTGCTGGCTCTGGGCATGATGCTCCAAATGTTGCTCGGCTGGTCGTTGCCTTTGTGCATGCTGATGGCCCTGGGCATTGTGTTGCTTTATACCACATCAGGGGGCATGTTGGCTGTGTCTCTTACCGATTTTTTCCAAAGCGTGATGATAATAATTGGTATTACTATCATAGCCGTTTATCTCACCCCACATAACATGGACGCAAAACAGATCGTGGCTTCCCTTCCCGATAGCCACCTGCAATTCTGGCCAGAAAATCATATTACCTCATGGCTCAATTGGCTGGCAGCCTGGATGGCACTTGGCATAGGCAGCATAGTTTCTCAGGATGTGTTCCAAAGGGTAAATGCCGCCAGAAACGAAAACGCTGCCAGGTCTTCCAGCTTGGCAGGCGCAGGTCTTTATGCTTTGTTCTCCATCCTACCCATATACATTGTCTGGATGATCAACCTGCAACATCCTCATATCAATACCCATTTACAAATGTCACTGCCAAGGCTGGTCATGGAACAAATGCCGCTTGGCTTACAAATATTATTCTTCGGCTCTGTGGTAAGTGCTATACTAAGTACCTGCAGTGGAGCCATACTCGCCCCTGCATCTTTGCTGGCTGAAAACATCATTAAACCACTTTGGCCCCAAAAACTATCCGACTCAAAATTATTGCTGGTCACCCGTTTGAGCACTATTACAATGGGACTGCTGGCTTTATGGGTTGCCTTGGGCAGTGAGAAAATATTTGACCTGGTAGGCACCTCCAGTGCTTTTGGCGTGGTTTCTATTTTTGTACCTTATACGATGGCTTTATTCCGAAAATCCAATGACAAAGCAGCTGCCCTGACATCCATGCTTACGGGTAGCGCCATCTGGGCACTTTGTTATTTTATATTACATACCCAGGTAAATGCCACCATCTACGGCCTCGCGGCTTCCTGCCTTGGTTGGTGGGCTGGCAAATACCATCGCATTTTTAAATAACAGGCCCGACCAAAACCATGCTACATCTTTTAGAATGCTCATTGTCCAGCTCTTCGCTGAAAGTGTTATTCATGATTTTGCAATCATTTTATATAACAATCGTACTTATGAAGCTGAAAAAATCAGGTCAGGCTTAATACCTTGACTTCCACCCGTTGGTTTTTATTCCTGCCATCGGCAGTGGCATCGGATGCAATCTTCCTTCTTTTGCCGTAACCTTTGTAAGTCAGACGTTCCGGATTGATGCCTTTGGATACCAGGTAATCATATACCGCCTTTGCGCGCGCCGTGGAAAGTTTGTCGCAATAATCGTGGCTCGGCAAACCATTGGTATGACCACCTATTTCAATGCGTACTTTGTTGTGATTTTTTAAAAACCCAAATACTTCATCCAGCACTTCATAAGAACCTTTGTCAATGGCTGAGGTATCGGCTTTGAAGTATAAATTTTTTATCTCAATGGTACTACCAGCCTTTATCTTGTTGATATCGAGGTCTTCAAGAATTTTGGGTTTTTCTTCATTTTTGGTTAATACCTGATCCTTTGTCTTGGGCTTTTCTTTGGATTGTTCTACCCTGTTTTTTTTATGGGGAGGAAGTTCGTCTTTGGGCTCTGCCTTTACTATTGCACCCTGCTTGTTTACAACAGGTGGCAATACCTCATCACAATCCATTTCATCAAAATCTGTGAGATTGTCTACCAGGATATGACCGCAATATGGCACAAATGCCGGCGATTTGTAATAAGCTTCAATTAGAATGTATTTGTATTCTGCTTTTGGCTTTACTTTGAATTGGTAAGTTCGCCAATCGGAATGATTGACAGGAGCAGATTCTCCCAACAACTCTTTTTCACTGCACATGCCATTGCCACCCCATATCCTGAAAACCGCGGGTGTGACGTAGTTGGTCTCTTTGTCATTTACCCTTGACCTGCTTTCATAGTTGGCACTTTTTGCCATGTCGATGGTAAATTTATAACACTTCCCGGGTTTCAATGTACCGTTTAAACGCTGTGCAATGCCTTCATAAGTTTCATTATCTCTAACCACCATACCCAAATAGGTATTGCCATGTGACGGTGGTGTGGTATTGGACCAATAATTGCCGGGGTGAATATCGGGCGGTGTTTCATTGGGAAATCTTATCCCCCCGCAATCCGTCCAACCACTAATCGGCATCCGTGAATTGTTGACCCCC
This sequence comes from uncultured Bacteroidota bacterium, assembly GCA_937870795.1. Taxonomy (GTDB): domain Bacteria; phylum Bacteroidota; class Bacteroidia; order Chitinophagales; family Saprospiraceae; genus JADKBO01. The sequence goes on from CALMWS010000020.1 coordinate 7,507, forward strand.
CCCATCCGTGGTATGTCCTCAAACGAACGGTTGGCAATGGCAATCTTGGTCTGACTCTGCAGCATTACAGGAAATAAAATCAGGATGGCAATCACCTTTCTCATCTTCAGTTGTAAACTTTGTACAATGGATTTAATCGCAAAAGTAGAATAAAATCTTTCCGAAAAACCCGACTTTAATGATTATTTAACGCTTATTTAGCCTGGAATGTTTCCTTCATCTTCCCCATCCATCGGCAAATTGACTCCTTCTGTCGAAAAAAGGGATGATGGCAACATTTGGAACAAACTTTTCTGCTCTGGGGGGGCAACACGCGTTTCGCCCGGGTAATCAGGATACTGAAATTGAAAAGAAAAACAATGCAAATAAATTCCTCCTTCTTTTTCTGACCTTTTGGCACCGTACTTCAAGTCTCCTTTGATGGCGTGACCAATGGCAGATAAATGGGCCCGGATCTGATGAAAGCGGCCGGTTTCGCATTCTATGACCAAACCGGTATAACGATCTCCCCTCCACACCACATCTGCATGGGTAATCGCCTCTTTACCCTGTTCGTCCAGGATCGCCTTTTGTCCTTTTTTTGCCAATGGAAAAACGATATCCATGTGGTCCTGTGTTATCACACTTTCTACTATAGCCACATACTTTTTTTGAATGCCTCCGCTTGCCTGTATGTTGGTAAGGCGTGCCGCCGCCTTTGGAGATCTGGCCAGCAATGTCAAACCACTCACCGGCTGATCAAGGCGATTGACTACATGCACTTCTCTTTTCTGCCGCTTCGCATAGTAATTGACCAGGTCTTGATCAGTACCTTGTACCGCCCACCCCGCAGGCTTATCAACCAATAAAAAATCGGCATGCCTGAATATTACCGTCGGCTCACTTGATTTCTTCATAGTCCGTATATTCTCCAGCCTTGTCCGTATATCCGGATCCCTTTTTATTTTTTTCTGCACTCCCTTGTTCCTGGCTGCCCTGGTTGAGGGGGGTAAATAGTATCCGCCTGAACACGTAACCCAAAATCAAAAGGATGAGTAAGTATTTAAACATTTATTCTCTTTTTAATTCCATTCTGCCATTCCACCAATTGGTTTCAATAGAGGCTCCATTGCGTTCATAAAAACGAATGGCTTCTTTATTCCAGTCCAAAACCTGCCACTTGGCTTGCCTGCACCCCTGCTTATGTGCCTCTTCCACAAACGCATCAAAAAGCATTTGTCCTATGCCCATATTGCGGTGGCTGTCTTTTACTATAAAATCTTCCAGATACAATGTGCGCCCATTCCAGGAAGAAAATATGGGATAATACAGCACCATTCCAACTACTTCTTCACCCGATTCCGCCAGTATTGCCTTTATGATGCCATCGTCGTATGACTTTTGATACTCCTCCAGACTGGCCCTTACCGCATCGGGTTCTTTCTCAAATACTGCAAGGTCCTTTACCAAGTCAAGTACTGCTGACAGGTCATGTTTTTCTGCTTGTCGAAGTGTTATCATCTTTCTGTTAATACATCAACAATTTTACCCCTCAAAGTCTTACCCAAAAATGGGTTGTTTTGTGATCGGGAATGGCTTTCATCAAATACAAACTCTGTATCCGGCTCAAAAAGGGTGAGATGGGCAGGAGCACCTGCTACAATGCCTTCACTGCCAATGCCCATGATGGCACGCGGACCGTAAGTGAGTTTATCAATTAGTGTTTCCAAATCTAGACCCGTTACAAAAGTATTGCAGGCCGCAAAACAAGTTTCAATGCCAGATGCTCCAAACTTGGCATATGGAAACTCAAGTTTTTTACCTTCTTCTTCGATCGGATAATGGTTACTCACAATGGCATCAATTGTGCCTTCCTTGAGCCCTTTGATCAATTCCTGCTGATCAGATTTTTTTCTAAGGGGTGGCATTACTTTAAGGTTGGTATCAAATTGTTCAAGAGCCTTGTCTGTGTAAATAAGATTGAGGTAGGGCACTGTGGAAGTCAATTGACCCATTGGATTTTTTCGCGCTTCCTTTAGTATTTTAACAGATTCTGCCGCGGTGATGCCATACACACACAACCTCGATTGGGTATATGCCAATAGATCCAAATCTCTTTTCAATCCAATCACCTCAGCTGTAGACGGCATGCCCCTCATGCCCAGCATTGTGCTCATCTCTCCTTCATGCATTTGCGCCTCCTGGGTAAGGTGTTTTTCTGAAGGATGGTGGATGATTAAGCCATTAAAAGTCTTTACATACTCCAATGCCCTGGCTAGTAATCCAGCATGAGAGACCGTTTTTAGACCGTCGCTAAAAGCTGCAGCACCTGCCATATATAAGTCATACATCTCGGTGATATCAGCACCCGCATTGTCCGTGCTGAGTGCCGCTATGGGATAAACCACCACCTGATGGCTTTTGGCTTTTTGTTTTATAAAATGTAAATCAGCCTTACTTTGGATGGCAGGTAAAGTATTGGGAAAAGGTGCCAATACACCATAACCTCCTGCTTTCGACGCTCTTGCCAGTGACCCCCAATCTTCGCGGTGCTCCAGTCCGGGTTCGCCGGTTTGTGTGCCCAAATCCATCCAGCTTATACTGGCGTGCAGATCTTCACCCTGAATGATTTTGACACTGGATGCCGGATTGATGCTGGACTTAATTTCTGCTATGCGATTATCCAGGACAAGGATGTCTACTACTTTGTTGTGATACTTTGAAGGTGCATCCACCACCTTCACTTTTTTTATTAAACACTTAGTTGCCAATGCCTATCCGTTTTTTACCAATCTTATGATCAATATTTCTGCCAGCAAAAACATTAGTGCCGCCAGCAAAAACCACCTCCACAATACAATGCCTTTATCTTTTTCTCCCACAAAATCCTGAATGCCTTCCTGACCTTCAAAATTTAATATATTCACGGCATCATTTTTTACCTGATCCCTAAGCGCTGTTTCTGCGTACAAATCCAGGTCTGACTCTTGCCGATCATAGTTGAATGCCAACTTCTCCTGCACTCTTTCTCCCAAAACTACATCATAAAAGCCGGCCCTCATCACCTGGTGTTTTACATCCAGAACCAACTTTCTGCCAAAGCCTTGCTGCGACGGGATAAATTCACTCGCTCCTTTCAACTTGTAAACCGCTTCACCGTTGGTTTTTTGATTCTCTATTTCAATTAAATTGTCCTTTCCAATGAAATAATCAAGTCTAGTACCTTCGCTTTTAACCAGAGCCATGCGATAAAGCAAGGGTACAAATATTTCTGCCAGACTCGCAAGGTCATTGTATTCTGTGTTGAGGTTGGAAGCACAAACATACAATTGGCCTTCCCCAACCGGACTCCTATACAGATATGGACTGCCGTCTCTGTAAGAAAGTATGGAAAGTGATCCGGCAGATGCCGTTTGTCCAAAATTGTAGGCACCCTTTGTGGTTGGTAAATGCAAGTTACTCTCAGTTGCCGAAAAAACGTCTGAAAAAACAAAATCCCGCGTGTTGAGGGTGGACACTTTTTTCTCCTGGGCTACCCATGATTGCAATGTTCTCGATCCCGACCTCGAAAGCAAGGCGTTGTAACTAGCAATATCTGCATCCTTACCTGGCAGTAATGTAACTTTTCCTCCAGTTTCAATGAATTTGTACAATTCATCAATGAGCCCTGAACTTAGCGAACGAACTGAGTTCAACAAAATGAGATCATAGTCCTTGAAACCCTGATATTGGGTCCTGGCCACCTCCTGATTGTCGAACTGAAAATATTGTATTCCCCCAAACAATGCCTGCAGGTAACGATCGGGTGCTGCTTCATTGATGGCAAGTACCTTTACCTTTTCTTTGACCAAAAAACTCAGGTACAAGCTGTCGTCAAACTGAACCGGAAAATCTTTGATGCGAAGTACTGCTTCATGAATGCCGGTTTTAAGTATGTTGAGCGGTATGGTGTCTACAATGCTAGATCGGGGGGGAATGGAAAGTAAACCCGTTGGCTTTTCCTGTCCATCTTTAAAGATGGAAGCATTCATATCTTCAACCGCTTCATCGGCATGATTGGTATATTTTACTACCAACCTATTGGCTTCTCCAATGATAGGCACAGGAGCAGAAAACCAGGCACTGTCAATGCTTACATTTTTGGCAATGGAATGTTGAATCGGAAGCAAATTCAATTCAGTAAGTGAATCTTTCCATATGCCAATGTCTGTGGTTGATTTTTGAAAATCAGAGATGATAAACAAAATGTGGTGATCTCCCTTCAAAACCTGCTTCTGCCTGTTGATTACTTTTGAAAGTTTTTGAACCGAGGGCGTAATCTGAATTTCATCCACCAACGCCAGGGCTTCATCCTTGCTGACCAAACGCTGGTGCCTTCCTTCAAAATCAGCTGTCAAAATCTGGAAACGGCTGTCCTCTCCATAAGCATTTACAATCTTAACTGCCCGCTCTTTAGCAAGATCCAGCAGCGGAATGTTTTCTTTTTCAGCAGCCATGCTGAAAGAATTGTCTATGTAAATGCTTACTGCCTTGTCACCGGTCTTTATGTTTTCTCCGGTTGGTAAAAAAGGTTGGGCAAACGCAAATACCAAACAAGCAACTGCAGCCAGTCTCATGGCCAAAATCAACAAGTTCTTGAGCTTGTTGCGTGAGGAAGTTTCTTCTTTGATTTCTTTCAGAAACTTTACATTGGTAAAATAAATGCGCTTGAACCTCCTGAAATAAAACAGGTGAATGATCACCGGGATGGCCAAGGCCAGCAAGCCCCACAAAAATCCTGGATATAAAAACTGCATAGTAGAACAAAAATACAAAAAACCACTGTATTGTTGGGGCTAAAACGATGTGAAGCCCACTTTTAGCGCATTGAATGTCATTGGGCAGCCAATGCCGATTTGTTGGTTTTTACCGGTCACCAAATTTTTTAAGGCGTTTCTGTCCCTCAGCCGGAATTTGCTTTTCAGTATTTGCTTTTTTGAAAAAATCTTTCCCCAATGCTGTTGGCTTTTGTGCCCTGCCCTGCGGTGAAGGCGACTTTCTCTCCGGAGCAGGACCCCGCTTGTATACAATCAAACCATTGAGGAAATTGCGCAGTACCTGATCACCAGCCTCTACGTAGCCCGGGTGATCTTCATTGCGAAACAAATCGTTGAGAGCACCTTTGGTCATCTCAAAGCCTGCCAAGGATAATATTTCAAGAATATCGGTATCTTTCAATTGAAGTGCTATTCGCAATTTCTTCAGTATCTCGTTGTTGGTCATCGTTTGGTCGGTTTTATACTTCTGTTTGGTTCTGAAGGGTTTCACCATCAAGAGCCATTATTTCTGCAACCTGAATGTGTATGTTTTTACAGATTTGATCCAGGGGCAGGTCATTGGCATCCACACCAAATGGATCTTCTATTTCTTCGGCTATCATTTCTATGCTTACAAAAATGTAAAACAAAGCAGCCACAATGGGCATTGCCCAATAACCAAACTCCCTTACAAAACCAATGGGCATAGTGAAAACATACAGGAAAATTACTTTCTTAAGAAAGATGTTATAGGAGTAGGGAATGGGCGTATTTTTTACCCGCTCGCATGCTCCGGTAGTGTCTGTCAGACTTTGCAACTGCGTATTCAACATCAGCAATTGATGACCGTTGATCATTTGTCTTGCATGCATTTCGTTGGCTTGTTGATAAAGTGCAGTTGTAACGGCATTTGGCAAATGTGTTGCCCTATCGTAATAAGTCCCATCGTATTTTCCGGTAAGTTCAAAGTCTTCATGGTTCCTAA
>CALMWS010000021.1 GCA_937870795.1 uncultured Bacteroidota bacterium
CAGTGACGAAAGATTAAATTCTGCCTGAACTTTACTTCTGTTTTTACTTAACATGTCTGAATTTCAGCTTATCTCGATGGTTCCTGAAGAAGATCCATGAATTCAAGTGTTGATCTTTCCATTAGGAAAATTACCTGCTCCACTTTCGCTACAAGGTAGTTGTATCCTACGAAAGCAAAGATACCAATACACAAACCAAAGGCTGTGGTTATCAAAGCCTGGTAAATACCTCCCGCTAGTACGTCTGGAGTGACATTTTGTTCGCTGGCCATTTTATAGAAAGCAATGATCATACCTGTAACCGTACCCAAAAAGCCAATCATCGGTGCGGCACCAGAAATACTGGCCAGGGTTGAAAGGTTTTTTTCCAGTTTGAACACTTCAAGGTTACCCACGTTTTCGACGGCAGCATCAATATCTTTAAGTGGCTTGCCTATTCTTTGCAGACCTTTTTCAACCATTCTGGCAACAGGTGTATCTGTAGACCGGCAGAGGGTTTTAGCACCTTCTATGTTGTTGGATGCAACAGCTGCTCTTATGTTGTTGATAAAATTATCGTCAATTTTTCCAGCCTGTGAGATCGTTAAATATCTTTCAACAAAAATGTAAACTGCAATAATTGAAAGTAGTAAGAGTACCAGTACATTGGCTATACCAAGCGGGCCTCCCAAAAGAATAAGATCTATCAGGTTCTGCTCAGATTGTACGGTTTCAGTGGTGGTTGCTGCAGCGTCCTGAAATAAGAAAAAACTTAGGTTAAACATATTACAGATTTTGTTTGTATACTTTTTATGACCAAACGAAGGGAATGGTCTGTTTATTATCGCAGGCAAATATACAAATAGAAATATATATTAGATAAATTTTTAATCTGTTTTGGGAATATTTAAGCTGCTCTTAATTCACACAGATGAACTAAATTTGTACTCATTTTGAAAATGAAACTACCATTCTATAAATATCAGGGAACCGGAAATGATTTTGTGATCATAAACGGCATTGAATTAAATCTAAATTCAATAGAATATTCTGTTGTTAAATACATCTGCGACAGAAGATTTGGTATTGGAGCCGATGGTTTGATGATTATTTCAAAAAGCAAGGACTTCGATTTTGAAATGATTTATTACAATTCAGATGGGGGGTTGAGTACAATGTGCGGCAATGGCGGCAGATGCATTAGTCATCTGGCTCATAATCTGGGCATTGCCGGTGATAAGGTAAAGTTTTTGGCGGCAGATGGCCCTCATTTTGCTGTTGTTGATGGGAGTCTGGTGGCTTTGGGCATGCGCGACGTGTCTGATCTCAAAAATGTGGGCGCAAATGATTATGTAACCAACACGGGGTCCCCACACTATGTAAGAATCTCAGACGACCAATCATTGAGCGATATTGTCATGGTTGGCAAATCAGTGAGGTACAGCAGGGACTACGCTGACGAAGGTATCAATGTAAACTTAATCAGCTGGAATGGCGATATATTGAAGGTTGCCACGTATGAGCGAGGGGTTGAAGATGAAACCCTCAGCTGTGGTACAGGAGTGACAGCATCAGCTTTGGTGGCAAGTGTTCATTTTGGGGTGCAGTCTCCCATTAAAGTATCGACAAAAGGCGGAGATCTGGTGGTAAGTTTTAACAAAAACGATAAGGGTTTTTCTGATGTCATATTAAGTGGTCCCGCAGAATTGGTGTTTAAAGGTGAAATCGAAATATGATTTCAGCATCATTCATTACAAAACCTGCATACCGGCTTTCTTCCCCTTTGTGGTATTTGGCAGGTATAATGGCAGTGGCCTTGGGTTATATGTTGGGTCAGATGCCTTTGGTATGGGTGCAAATGCAAAAGGTCAAAGCATACAAGATTGGAGTGGCCGATGTACAAAAGTTTTTGGAGACCAATGATTTTTCCATTTTACACATTGATGCCAATTGGGGACTTTTTTTGATGTTGTGCATGTTTCTGGGAGCATGGCTTGCCTTCCTAATACTGTTGAGAATTCAACAAATTCCTTTGCTTGCCACTATTACCGGAAGAAACAGCTTTGATTTAGCCCGTTATTTTTTTGGTTTTATTGTTTGGATGGGCTTAACCCTGGTCATTGAATTCATCTTTTACATCAACAAACCGGAGGTGTACCACTGGCAATTTGATGTATCCGCTTTTCTTCCTCTGCTTTTAATAGGTATAACACTGGTACCGATGCAAGCAGCTATGGAAGAGGTCTTTTTCAGGGGCTATTTTTTGCAAGGTTCGTTTGCCGCTTCCGGGAAAATCGTTTTTTCATTAGCACTGTCTACCCTATTTTTTTCTATGGTTCATTCTATGAACCCTGAAATTGAAAAATATGGCTTTTGGACCATGCAAATATATTATATAGGAGCCGGGCTTTTTCTCGCATTATTGGCATTGGCGGACAACGGACTGGAATTGTCTATGGGTATTCATGCGGCTACCAATGTATTTGGCTCTGTCTTTTTAAAATACGAAGGCAGTGTTTTGCAAACCAAAACCCTGGTGGAACAAAAACTGGAAAATCCATGGCCGATGATCCTTTCATTTTACCTTTGCGCTGCTGCTATGTGGTGGCTTTGTTCAAATAAATATCTATTTAATTTATTTGACGCATTGAAGCAAAAGCAAAAAAAAGATGAACCATTTTCCACCGGAATGAATTAAACTATAAAATTTGCGGCTTCGAAGGTCGCATAAATGAAAAAATTGATTGAATATTTTCCATGGAATTATACCCAAAAGATCTTTACGAAAAGCTGGAATTCAATAAATTACTCCAATTAATTTCCATTGAATGTCAGGGCGAATCCGGCAGAGAACAAATACTTAGTACCTGTATCAGTGTTGATAAAGCCGAAATTGATCGCATGCTGTGTGAAGCGGATGAGTATAAAAAATGTCTTGAAAGATCTGCACCTATACCTTGTGGCCCTTATGAAAAAATAGAACAAGACTTATTTTTCCTTTCCAAAGAAGGATATGTTCTTGAAGTTGATTCTATACAACGTCTACATCGGATCATGCATCTGGGCATGCAGATTTATCATCATTTTCAGGATTACCAGCTTCAAAAGTCAGCACCGCACCTTAGCCAGATCGCTCTGGAAATTCAGCTGGATGCCAAATTGATCAAAGAAATAGAGCGGATTTTTGATGATGAGGGCAATGTTAGACCCAACGCCTCTGATCAACTATTGAAAATATCCAAATCTATTGTCAACAAAGAAAGAGAAGTTGAAAAGACCTTCCACCAGGAATTGCTTCACTATAGGGAAAGAGGTTATCTCGCCGATAGCTTTGAGTCTATACGTAATGGTAGAATGGTTTTAATGGTAGCTGCAGAGCACAAGAGAAGAATTCCCGGCATCATCCACGATGAATCTGCTACAGGTAAGACAGTATTTATTGAACCTGAAAAAACTTTGGCGCTCAATAATGAAGTGCACAATCTTTATGCAGAAAGACGGGCAGAGATATATAAAATTATCAGAGAATTGTGCCATTTATTGCGGCCATTTTCACCTTCGATTGCCCATACCTTTACGGTCATTTCCAGGTTAGATACCATTAGAGCAAAGGCCAGATTTGCATTGCTTACCAAAGCAGGCAAGCCCAGCATTGGTGGCAAACAGGGTTTTGAGCTGAAAGATGCCCGAAATCCACTACTCTACCTTAGATTACAGGAACAGCAAAGGAAGACCATACCCTTTAATCTGTCACTTGACAAAACGCATCGATTTTTGATTCTTAGCGGCCCAAATGCAGGAGGCAAATCGGTTACACTCAAGAGCATTGGTTTATTGCAACTCATGGCACAGGCCGGCATACTAATTACGGCAGATGAAAATTCGAGGTTGGGTATTTTTCACAATTTTTTTGTAGACATCGGAGATCAGCAAAGTCTGGAAGATGATTTAAGTACTTACAGCAGTCATTTATCCAATATGAAACATTTTGTGAGTCATGCCAATGATAAAACGCTGATATTGATAGACGAGTTTGGTTCGGGAACCGACCCTAAAATTGGAGGCGGTATTGCAGAGGCCTTACTTAAAAAAATGCAGGAAATCAGATGTTATGGTGCGGTTACCACCCACTACTCTAATCTCAAATATTTTGCTTTCAAAAATCACGGCTTCATCAATGGAAGCATGGAGTTCGATAAAAAAGGGCTCTCCCCTACTTACCAATTGATTGTGGGCAAACCGGGTTCTTCATTTGCATTCGAAATAGCAGAAAAGACAGGCCTTCCGGCGGAGGTATTGGAATACGCCAGGAAAAAGGCTGGCAAACACGAGCAAAGTATGGAAGAAATGTTGGTCAACCTTCAGGCCGAAAGGCAGGAGTTTGAAAAAAAAATGGCCCTGGTTCTTGACAAAGAAGAGCGTCTGGACCGATTGATGAAAACGTATGATCAGCTCCATGGTGAGTTGGAGTTTAGAAGAAAAAAATTGAAACTCGAGCAGAAGGAAACTGCCTTGTATCAGCAAGCAGAGATGCAAAAGGAGCTCCAAAAAATGTTGCGTTCAATTAAGACCATTGCCAAAGAAGAAGAAGTTCAAAAAGTGCTTGAAGAGAAAAAAATTGAAACCAAGGCTGTTACGGAACAAATAGAACAATTGAAGGATGAGATGTACAGCCATACGGTCAGAACGCAAAAAGCCATTGAAGTAGGTGGTTATGCGCAAGTAAGAAATGGCACAAGCATTGGTAAAATTTTATCCATTGAAAAAGAGATGGCTGAGCTGGAACTCGGCTTTTTTAAGATCAAGGTTCCGGTAAAAGATTTGATCCCTTCTGCCAAACCTTTGGAACTTCAATCAGAAAGATCAATCAATACCAGCCAGGTTTCAGGCTATGGCTCTTTTGATTCCAAACTGGATTTGAGGGGATATAGAGCCGATGAAGCCATGGCTTTCTTAGAAGAATTTTTAGAAAAAGCGCTCATCAACAACGCGCATGAACTGAGAATTATCCATGGTGTTGGAAATGGTACTCTAAAGAAAAAGGTTCACGCAAAATTTAAGGAATACAAGGATATCAAAAAATACTGGCATCCTGAAGAACAATTGGGTGGAGAAGGAGTCACCTATGTCAGCTTGTAAATGAATAAGCTCACAGTAATCGATACGGCCGATGGAGGTCGAACCTTACACTCTGAACTTTTCAATGCAAGCTACCACTCCCTACAGGGAGCAATGGAGGAAAGTATGAAGGTTTTTATCGAGTTGGGGCTCCAATACATATATCCAGGCTGTGTAGATAAAGTGAAGATTTTTGAAATGGGCTTTGGCAGCGGATTAAATGCATTACTGAGTTTTCAATTTGCAGCCATCCACGGCATACAGCTTGACTACACAGGAGTTGAGGCCCATCCTGTAACATTACAAGATATACAAGCATTAAATTATAGCTCACTTTTTGATGAGCCTTGGCGATCATTTTACCTTCAATTGCACACCGAAGGCTGGAATGATAAACATGCCTGTCCTCCTTTTGGTCAATGGCAAAAATTTGAAACCTCTTTACAGGATTTTCAAACAGTTGAGGAGTACGATTTGATATATTTTGATGCCTTTGCTCCTGATTGTCAGCCGGAATTGTGGACAGAAGCCATTATGAATAAAATGCATTTGATGCTGAGGGATGGAGGTGTTCTCACCACATATTGTGCAAAGGGTAGTTTTAAAAGGACTCTTAAGTCGGTTGGGTTTAACCTGGAAAGTCACCCGGGGCCCGGCAGAAAGAGAGAAATAACAAGGGCCATAAAGTAGCACTTCCTAGCTCTTTTTTTAGGTTATAAACCTTTAATGATGTATATTTGCACCGCCTTAGCCCAAGTGGCGAAATTGGTAGACGCACTGTGTTCAGGGCGCAGCGTTCGTAAGGGCGTGCTGGTTCGAATCCAGTCTTGGGCACCATCCCTGGTTGTGTAAACGGCCGGGGATTTTTATATAAGATCGCTCATGCGAGACCTATGAGGAAACTTCAACTCTATAAGCAGTGCAATTTTATTGGCTACTTTTCCTGCTTTAATTTTGTTGAGATGTTGCATCAATTCATCAATAAATACATAGGCGTGTTGGCCAATGTGTTTGGTGAGAAATTCTTCAGCCATACTTTCGTATAAATCTGTGATCTTACCTGAAAAAATAGGATATAAGTAATCATCCACACTCATCAGCATTCGAAAATCTCTTTGCTGCTCCATCCAGGCCATTAAGTTGTCATCTTGGCGGGATCTCAAAAGATATTGCGTATAAAAGGTCGCATCTTGTTGAATGGGCTGCGCTTTTTGCTGAACCTCTGCTCTAAATTCACGAAAAACTTCGTCACTTTGCGTTTGTCTGAGCCAGTCTACAAGCTTTAGGTCCCGCGATTTTAAAAAATAACCGGCAGTGGCTGGTGCCAGTGTTTTGGGCTTAAACTCTGCCAAAGCTCTGACGTGAACAAAAGCCAGTTTGGGGTTTTCTTTTTCAAACGATTTACACAATAAATCAATTTCTTTATAATACTTGTTTTGTAGTAACAATTCACCGGTCTTCTCCAACAGATGTAAGTACCTGCTATCAATTGCAACCTTATGATTTTGTTTTACCTGTACCAGGATCTGGCTAGCACACAAAACAACAAGCTGAGCCTCATCTTCTCTCTTTCTCCAGAGTTGATTGCTTATAATCTCGTATACATTGTCGGGAATGTGCTTTAATTTTGACAGCAGCGTCAGGCAATTGACATTGACATCCAAATAGGGGTAATAAGAATAATTGCTTAAATCTTGTAAAAATGCAATAACCGCTTTTCTATTGTCATAGGCAGCGCTTTTACTGGCAATGGCTTCGAGGATATCATGACACGTAAAAATATTCTTTTCAAGCAGCCCCAAACTATTAGGGGCCAGGTGGAGGGTATAACATAACTTAGACAAGGTCGTTTTAGTTAGAATATATGCTTCACCGTATTGATGTAGTGCCAGCGCATCTTTGGCCTGTTCCAGAAATTCCGATGCTACATTGCATAGACTTTTTACATCGTTGATTTTAATTGCCGAATTACCTGTTGTGGCCGGTTTTACAATGGCATCCATGATAGACCTATATTTCTTTTCATTGTCTTGTAAGTCAACCTTCCTGGCAAAATGTACTTTCAGTGCAGTTGACAACTTTTTGTCTCCCTGGGCATATGATTTAATAAATGATTTAAGTTCTTCTTTAGAAACTTTTTCCAGCAAAGATGTAATATTCAGACTACCTGAAAGCTCAGTTTTTACTTTAGGTTCCTCTTTTTCAGGCAAAGAAATTTTATAAAAAATAAGTGCAGCTACTATATGGGCGCAAGATTTTGTGGCTTTAAATGCACTGCAATCACAACTCGCTTTTTGGTGTTTGGAGAGCGGTCGCAACCATTCAACTTCATAATTTTTTCGATCGTATACTATGAAAGAAAACAGGTTCTTTTCAATGGCAGTCATTTCGGTCACCCCACCCTTTTCATACAATTCCTCTCCCTGCAGAAAAAGCTCGTCAGGAAACAAGAGTTCAATATTGCCTTGGTAATTCGACTTAGAATTCAATGGATGAGGGTAATGATCAAAATAATCCGCTAAGATAGTAAAATAAGCCAAAATAGGTGGCAAACTTGGGATATAACGTTGTTATTGATGACTGAATCTTTCTATTTTAGGTAAATTAAATGAATTTGCTTAGTTTTGAATAGTTGTTGATTATTTACAAACCAAGTAAAAGATTTTTTCAGAGAATGTCATTTAAAAGATTGTACATAACCAGACATGCCAAATCCGACTGGGCCAACCCGGGCATGGATGACATAGATCGGCCTCTCAATGAAAGGGGTAAAAAAGACGCACCCTCTATGGCAGAACGGATGAAACAAATGTCATATCAAATTGATCATATCATCAGCAGCAATGCCCGCAGGGCTAGTGATACTGCTACTTTTTTTCACAATGCATTTCCCGATGCTACATTAAACAAAGAACACCAGCTTTACCATGCTGATATAGATGAAATATTTCAAACCTGTGTTGAACTTGAGCCAGAAATAAACAATGTGATGCTGGTTTGCCACAATCCGGGCATTACTTTTTTTGCCAATGTGATATGTGGTGCAAATGTTGACAATGTACCAACATGTGGTGTTCTGGTTATTGATGTAGAAAGCTCAGACTGGAGTTCGATTGATATGTCAAAATTCAAACTTGTCAATTTTTTATATCCAAAGATGTAAAATGAAACATTGCAATAAAATTTTAATTGCTGTATTGATATTGATTAGCTCATTGTCTTGTAAAAATGAGCAGGATACCCTAAAATTACCAATACCAAGGGCAAAATTAAGGGCTGTTTTGATGGATCTTTATCTTGCCGGATCTGCAGCAGAGTTGCATCCTTCCTCCAACAAGGATAGCTTGCAACAAATATACCTAACCGAAATTTGTAAAATTCATGGGGTAACACCAGAAATCATAGCCAGTTGCAACCAGGTGATGCAGCAAAACCTGAAGATGAATGCAGAATTGCAAAAAGAGGTGCTTGACAGCCTGAATCTGGTGCCGGCAAAGAGATTTAAAGCAGTCCAATGATAGACAGAACCACAAACTTAATATTAAATTAATATTTAATTGCCCTCTTGCCGGACAAGGAACTTTAATTTTGTATTAACTATTGTTAATTGAGTATGACAAAACCCATTAAAATCCTGATTGTAGACGATGAGGAAGACATCCTCGAGTTTCTGGAATATAATCTGGAAAAGGCGGGTTATGTCGTTTTTAAAGCCTCCGATGGCCAGCAAGCAATTGAAAAGGCAAAGAAAGAGGTACCTCATTTGATCGTTATGGACATCATGATGCCCATCATGGATGGTATTGAGGCCTGTGAGCAGATTCGTAAAATACCGGAGTTAAATTCCTGTTTGATTTGTTTTTTGACCGCAAGAAATGAGTCATTTACCCAAATCAGCGCACTGGATGGAGGAGGTGATGATTTTATAACAAAGCCCATAAAACCAAATGTATTTATAAGCAGGATTAAAGCCATACTCAGAAGGCACAAAGAACTTTACCAAAGTGATGATCAGCAAGGTCACCAGGACTTTGGAAAACTAAGCATCAATCATGAAACATTTTCTGTAGCCTTAGACGGAAAAGAAATACCCCTTGCCAAAAAGGAGTTTGAATTGCTGGCTTTACTTGCTACCAAACCGGGTAAGGTATTTAAGCGTGATGAAATAATGAAAAAAATCTGGGGAGAAGACATCATCGTTGGCGATCGGACCCTGGATGTACACATCAGAAAAATCAGGGAAAAAATAGGCGATAATTATATTTCAACACTTAAAGGCGTGGGCTACAAATTTGAGTTCTAATCCAAATTGACGGTTGGTGTGCTTGGGTACATTTGTTACCTTTGTTGAAAATATTATATATGGAGATCCTCGTGATCCTGTTACTCATCTTCTTAAATGGCATATTCAGTTTGTCTGAAATGTCGTTGGTATCTGCCAGAAAATTCAAACTTGAAAATGAGGTAAAAAAGGGAAATCCAGGTGCCAAAGCGGCACTGGAGGTAAGTCAAAATCCCACCCGACTGCTTTCTACTGTCCAAATTGGTATAACCGTAATCGGAATTTTATTGGGTATCTTCAGTGGAGCCAACATAACCGGCGACCTGGAATCTCTGTTGGTACAAACAGGACTGGCACCTATATACGCGCATAGTGCCGCTGTTGGGGTGGTTGTGGTTTTAATCACCTATTTTTCCATTGTTTTTGGAGAATTGTTGCCCAAACGAATTGGGTTAACTTATCCGGAAACCATTGCCATTTTTATGGCAAAACCCATGCAGGTTTTGGCAGGATTGGCAAGTCCGTTTGTTTGGTTGCTTTCACACACAAATGACCTGGTGCTGAAACTGCTCAAAATCAAGCCTTCTTACGAAAGTAAAGTAACTGAAGAGGAAATTAAATCCATGATTCAGGAAAGTACAGAAGGCGGAGAAATTCAGGAAATAGAACAAGACATTGTAGAGCGGGTCTTCGAAATGGGTGATCGCACAGTCAATTCGCTTATGACCCATCGCTCGGACATGGTTTGGCTAGATGTTGATGATAGCCGGCAAGCCACTGAAGAAAAAATTAAAAATGAAATTCATTCTGCTTACCCACTATGCAAGGGAGATTTGGATCATCTGCTTGGACTGGTGTTACTCAAAGACATGTACCTTCAAATGAAGGAAGGCATTTTTGATTTATCTTCAATCAGACAGCAACCTGTGTTGGTAGCTGAATATACCTCAGCTTATAAGGTATTAGAAAAATTCAAAAATGAAAGAATCCACTATGCCATTGTAATAGATGAATATGGTGCCACAGCAGGCTTTGTAACTATGGATGACCTATTGGATGCCTTGCTCGGAGACCTCACAGAAAGTCACCATGAAGAATATGGTGTTATCGAAACAGGAAATGGCAGTTGGGAAATCGACGGTCAATACAGCTTTTTTGAATTCTGCAAATTTTTTGATTTGCACGAAAATGAAGCGCACGACAATGAATTTAACACCCTTGGAGGCTTATTCTTTTATATGCAGGATGAAGTCCCCAAGGTTGGAGATAAAATCGAATACCAGGGTTTCCAACTTGAAATAACCCAAATGGAAATGAACCGTATTTTAAAAATTACCTGCAAAAGGAAGTAAAATCAACAGGATTTGCCTATTCCCCAAAAAATAGCAAGCCAAACCAATCCTTTAATGAGAAAAAAAAGGAAGCCCGCAATGCCCAATGTTTTGAAGTAACGCATGATTTTTGAGCCATTTCTACCACCATCAGGCCTTGGTTGTTCTGCAGCTTTACCAGAATTTGGATTCATATCGCTTTAAACATTGGTTTTTTAAAAAGGTTGATATTTTCCAAACTATAAAATTTTGTATCGCTTCCCCTATTTATTCGCAGTGCTACATGGTCAATTGGTCTAAAAGACCTCGAAAAACCGTTAAAAATTGTACTTTTGCAGCCTTAACAAGCAGCGATTGCATCCATGGAAAGAAATCACATCATAGGGTTTGTATTAATTTTTGCTACATTATTGATTTTCAATATAGTTAGCTCTCCCTCAAAAGAAGAGTTGGCCAAAAGCCAAAGAATGAGGGATTCAATAGAATTGGCTTCAAAACCCAAAAAAAATGCAAATGTTGCCCAAAATACAACCAAGGCAACTACAACAAATGAACCGGCATCTGATGTTGCCATAGTAAAAGACAGTCAACTTATAGTTGAAAATGAGCTCATCAAAGCTACTTTTGGTTCAAGGGGTGGAAAATTGTTGGCGGTTGAACTAAAAAAATACGATAAAGTTCAGGAAATTGACGGTGTGCCCAACAAATCAAAAGTAATTTTACTCAATGATGAAAAAAATGAATTCGATGTAAGGGTTATCAAAGGAGGAAAAAAACTATCTACCGCGCAATCATTGTACACGCCTACTTTAAACGGTAATACAGTGAAATTTACGCTGAAAATTGACAGCCTTCATGAAGTAGTGCAACAATACACTTTACAACCCAACTCATACGTGCTTGATTATAGCATTGAAGGCAAAGGCATCGAATCCAACGGGGCTTTTATTCACTGGATCAATTACATTGACAAGCTGGAATTGGGTCACAGATATGAACAGCAGGTAAGTACTGTTTACTATAAAGATGCTGCCGAAGATGATGCAGATTATTGCAGTTGCACATCCAATGACACAGACAATCTAGCCGGTAAAAATATTCAATGGCTTTCACATACCAACCAGTTTTTCAACAGTGCCCTGATCAGTAAATCAGGTGGATTTAAAGATGCTGTCATGTCGACCGAAGTAATCGATTTCACTAAGAATGATGATCTTAAAAAGCTGAGTTCTGATTTTGAGGTACCACTTACCGGAGGTAAACACAGCATGCAGTGGTACATCGGCCCCAATGAATTTAAAACTTTGCAGACGTTCAACATTGGACTGGAAGAAATCATCCCTTATGGGTCAAGCATCTTTGGTTCACTCAACCGTTGGGTAATCAGACCATTCTTTGATTTCCTCAACAGTTTTATATCCAGCAAAGGTATAGCCATCATCTTTTTAATTTTCCTGATCAAAATGATGCTCTACCCATTGTTGTATAAAATGCTTCACAGCCAGGCTAAGATGGCTGCCCTTAAGCCAGAATTGAATAAAATCAAAGACAAGCACAAGGAAGATCTTCAAAAGCAACAAATGGAATCCATGAAGGTTTACCAAGAGTTCGGAGTGAGTCCTCTTGCCGGCTGTCTGCCAATGTTGTTGCAAATGCCGATATGGATTGCATTGTATCGCTATTTTCCGGCTTCTATCACTTTCAGGCAGGAGTCATTTTTGTGGGCACCGGATTTATCTTCTTTTGATGCCTTTATCAGGCTGCCGTTTGAGATACCATTCATGGGTTCTCACTTAAGTTTATTCACCATTTTATGGGCAGTGTCAACACTTGTCTATACCTATTACAGTACCAAAGATGTGGATATGTCGGCCAATCCTGCAATGAAATATGTCCAATATTTTATGCCTCTGATGTTTTTAGGTTTTTTCAATAGTTATGCCAGTGGATTGACTTGTTACATGTTTTTCAGCAACCTGATCAACATCATTCAGACCATTGTTACACGTAAATTCATTTTTGATGAAGAAAAAATCAGGAAGGAATTGGATTTACAAAAGAACAAGCCCAAAAAGAAAGGAGGTTTTCAAACCAGATTGGAAGAAGCCATGAAGCAGCAACAAAAATTGGCTGAAGAGCGGGCAAAATCTAAAAAATAACACAATTGAAGCCAGCTGGTGTCATAGGAGCCGGAAGTTTTGGCATTACGGTAGCAAATCTGCTTGCTGAGAATACAGATGTTTTACTGTTTTCCAGAAAAGAACAGGTAGTCCATCAGATCAACAACACCCACCAGCAGTTGGGTTATGCCATGTCTCACAGGGTAACGGCTACTACAGATCTTAAACTAATTTGCGGCAGCTGTGATGTTATTTTTCTTGTGGTTCCCTCTGGCGCTATGAGGTCAACGGTACAAGCCATGAGCCCTTATTTAAGGCCTTACCACATCATCATCCATGGTACAAAAGGGCTCGATACCAGTCTTATCAAAGACGAAGACCTCGAACAGGGGCATTTTGATATCAAGCAGGTTTGTACCATGAGTGAAGTCAT
>CALMWS010000022.1 GCA_937870795.1 uncultured Bacteroidota bacterium
ATAATACATATATTACTGTTAATGTTAAATTTAAACATTTAATTTAAGTGGAATTAATATTTTTTCATCATTTACACTTTTTTTACCCTTGACGTGGTTGTCAATATCAATTACCTTTAACAAAATTTTATCCCTATGATCATATTTGGAATCACCCTCATGATTCTGATTTTCTTTGGAAATAGCTTACTCAAAGAAGCCTAATTTCCTGGGAAGGATGAGAAAAAGCAAATCATTTTTGGTTTGCTTTTTTTATTACAACAAGTTTTCAACGTATTTATAACCACTACCTGTCTGGATAAAACATACTTTATCATTTGGATTTATTAAGTTTAGCTTCAAGGCTCCTTTTATTGCTGCCAGGCAAGCCGCCCCTTCAGGTGAGACAAACAAGCCTTCTGCCTGAGCAAATTCTTTTAATACCAACAGCATTTCATTTTCGTCTACCTCAATGGCAAAGCCATTACTTTCTTTTATCGCTTTTAAGATCAATTTATCACCAAAAGCCTTTGGCACTCTCAAACCATTGGCCGCAGTTTCAGTGGGATCAGGCCAAACTTCACTTGCTGAAAGTCCTTTCTTCCATGCATGTACTATTGGCGCGCAGCCAGCCATCTGTACCGCTATCATTCTGCTTGGAATATTTTGGATCCAACCCATTAATTTCATTTCCTCAAAGGCTTTCCAAATACCTATCAATCCCGTGCCGCCACCGGTTGGATAAAATATCACATCTGGCAAATGATAATCAAGCTGGACAGCCAATTCATAGCCCATAGTCTTTTTCCCTTCAAGTCTGAACGGCTCTTTTAAAGTTGAAACATCCCAGGCTCCGGCATTTTGGTTATAGGATGCCATGGCCAAACCTGCATTCCGAATTGACCCCTCTACCCTATGCACTTCTGCCCCCATTAATTGCACATCAAATTCAAAAACCTTCGGTGTTTTAACAGGCATGAAGATGGATGATTTTGCTCTTGCCTTCGCAGCATACGCAGCCAAGGCACTCCCAGCATTACCGGCAGTGGGTGTGCAAAAATGATTTACCCCATGTTCAACAGCTTTGCTAACAGCAGCTGACATGCCCCGGGCCTTAAATGATCCTGTTGGATTACTTGATTCATCTTTCATCAAGAGGGCTGTTTTTAATCCAATCTTTTTTGCCCAAGTTTCAATAGACAACACTTTGGTCATCCCTTCTCCCAAACTTATAATATTTTTCTTTTCCAATACAGGCAAAAAAGGAAACCAGGTCCACATGCTGGTATGATCCAACGATGTCCAGGATGGACGCTCAATCGATTGGTCCAGATGATACCTCGCTACCAAAGGCTGTACACAATCATGACAATAATTAATCAATTTATCCGTCGGGAAAACCTTACCACATTCAAGGCATTCCAAATGGCTAAAGAGTGAGGGAAGTCCCTGCATATTGTTTTTGTTATAAATATACCTCATTTTGTGTTAAAGTTATTTAAGTACTCAATTTAAAAGCATAACCTCTATCTGAGCAATGAAAATTCTGTACCTTGGTTCAGTTCTTTCAGAAGTTTGCAAGTATGGCTATTATGAGTTGCACAATCTCTCGATTTAATGACACACCTATGTTTAACAACTTCCCTCGGATGCATTATGAAGTTGCGTTCCTGTATCCTTTCTCTTCGCTCGGAAGGATTATGAAGCTGTGCTCCGTTGTTCTTCCTTTTCCCTTAGCAGGGTTATGAAGTTGTGTTCCTGCATCTTCTTCTCCCTCGGATGGATTATAATGTTGTGCTCCTCCGTCCTTACTCTTCCCTCAAAAGGATTATGAAGTAGTACTCTCCATCACAATAATTCCCTCGGAAGGATTATGAAGTAGTACTCCTGCGTCGCACTACTTCCCTCGGAAGGATTATGATGTGGTGACCCAACGTCACACAACTTCCCTCAAAAAGGATTATGAAGTAGTACTCTCCATCACAATAATTCCCTCGGAAGGATTATGATGTGGTGACCCAACGTCACACAACTTCCCTCAAAAAGGATTATGAAGTAGTACTCCTGCGTCGCACTACTTCCATCGGAAGGGTTATGAAGTGGTGCTCTCCATCAAAATAATTCCCTCAGAAGGATTATGAAGTAGTACTCCTGCGTCGCACTACTTCCATCGGAAGGGTTATGAAGTGGTGCTCTCCATCAAAATAATTCCCTCAGAAGGATTATGAAGTAGTACTCCTGCGTCGCACTACTTCATGATCCTTCAGTCGGTCCAAAGTCAAAATGTTTGGAAAGTTTTACTTTCGTAAAACTTCAAAGCCCCACTCCCATAGCTTACGAAAGCGAGCTTTCGACGCATTGGGAGTGGGGCTTTTTGCTCCAAACATTTATTTGTGACCTCGGAAGGATTCGAACCCTCAACCCTCAGAGCCGAAATCTGATATTCTATCCAGTTGAACTACGAGGCCGGAGGTGCAAAAGTATAAAAAATAACACAATTGTTGCCTTTGGATGAAATGGGTTTTGTTTTAGATTTGGATTATTTTAAGTGTTTCTCTGTGATCAGCAATGGTCAGTTCCAGAAAAAATATGCCCATAGGGCTTTGGAGCGATGGGAAGATATCGCTTAACGGTATTTCCTTGGCTGTGTTTTCAATCCAAATTTGGGATTGACTCATAATTCGACCATTGATGTCAATCAGGCGGCAATTTAAATTATTGGGGAAAGGCTGTTGAATACCAATTGTATATCTTCCATCATTTTGGTTGAATTTTAATCTGAACTGGGTTTTGACGACTTCTGTGATCGGCGTCTTATTGCGGGGCAGATTGTTGTCGAGCCAAATCAATCTCTCCCCAATCCAGTTTTTAAGTTCCTGAACTTCTCCTTGCCAGCTAGAAGGTATGGGCGATGGATTGGGCCAAACATATTGGCCAAGGATGTTCCATTTTTTGAAATTTCTTACCTGCGCTTCCTGAAGTTCATAACTCATAGAATCAATAAGGGAAAAAATAAATTCTTTGCGAAGGGAGCCTTCCTTACGCTGATAATCATAAACCTTGCTCAAACTGTCTAGAAAAAAACTATCCTGAAGTAATTTATCCCACCAAAACGGCAGTTGATATCCATCTTCGGGACAAATCGTATTAAACTGCCATGAAAAGCCCTGATAGCTTTGACCATTGCAATAATCTGCATTTCCAAACGCAATATCAAAGTCCCATGGAGGGCCAATGGTCAACTTACCTCCTTTACTGTCCTTATCCTTATACAGAAAGGTCGAAAGTCTGTAACCATCTACGTTTCTGCTCACCTCATTCAAAATCCAGTAATAAATAAAGCTCTCCACATTGATCCATTTCCTGTATCCCTTATCAGCATCTTTGTAAAAAGGTGATTTTAATGAACTTTCAAAACTCGACACGTAATCTTTGATATATGCTCTTTGCTGGAAGGCACCATCCTCCGGATAATGGTATTGAAAAAAAATATTCTTAGGAAATGTCGATAAAGAAGGATAATTACTCAACCAGCCCCCACTCTGGGATCCGGTTTGTTTATCAATTTTAACTATATACCCTCCGGTAACTTCATCGCCAGCAATTTCTTCGGGCTCAAGCTTGGCAATGTCTACCCTGCCCTTACTTCTTTTAATTTTTTCCATAACTACATACACACCCATGTAATTTTGGTCAATCAATACTTCCACAAATTGGGTCCTACTGGCATAAAAGCCCATGGACCTGAACAATTCCATAGCTAATACATTGTGCATCAGACTTTTTTCATGATAAGAAGGGTATAAAATATAGTCTGATTCTTCAGGCCATCCAAAAATAGATACATCTTTGTCTTCTCCTTGAGCATCCCTTGTCTCAAATGAATATGCCTTCTTAGGGAAACTCTGCGAACTGGAACCCCTCAACTCTATTCCTACCTTTCCTGTATATACATTGGCTTCATCTTTTTCTGTCTGGTAATAAGTAGCCGGATCAATGATCTTCATTTCTACATCAATCTTTTGATCATCAGGTATATATTGATTTCCTGTATTGATAACAACAATGGGCAAATTGGACCTAAGTAATTGAGCCGACAATTGGCCAACCAAAATGTAAAAAATCAGCAATAAAATACTACGCAAAAAACGAGGGTACATGGTGTACGTGGATTGTCTATTAATTGAATACAAGGTACTATTCCTGGTTCAGCACTAAAGATAACAATTGTTTTAATCCTTTTATGTTTTCCAAAACTTCTTCCTTCAGGCAAATAGCCATTATCATAATATGTTTCTGGCTCAGTAACTTAAATGCCCAGGTCACTGAGGTGAAGTACATGATCAAATTTAATGAGGATAACCAGCATTATGATTGTTATCTGGTAATTTTAAAAGGTTCAGCCACAAGCATACAACTTCGCACCCAACTTTCTTCACAATTTTCAATTGTAGTACCCACTGGCAGTGATGTAAACATAGTGCAAAAATATATGCCGTTACAAAACAACCAATCCTATACGGGAACGGTGCCATGTCTATGGACATTAGGCAATCAAATCCTTCATCCGGCAGCTCAGCCACTTTCAGACTTTTATGGCATAACACCTTCTCTGGTGCCTGCTTGTCAATATAACAACCTGGCGGAAGGAGATTCAATTAAGTTATTTTCGCTTTCAATAACGATCCCGGGACCTGCTTGTAAATCACACATTCGTTTGTTTCAAAATGGCTTCGACCCTGGAGCAGCAGCACCTGGTATGGGAGGCGGGGATTTTAGCAATGGTTTTACCATTGGAAACCCCACACAACGCTACAATGGAAATTTGCCGGGATATTTACCATCAGATAAAGTATCCAATAGCCAGGATGCCGGTTATGGCACATTAAGAAAAGCAGTGACATGCGCCAACAACAACGAACCCATTTTTGTAGAAGACAGTCTGACAGGTAAAAACATTCAACTTTTATCTCCCATCATCATTGATAAAAACATTAACATCTACCGAAGTTCAAATAGCTCATTTACAATAAAAGCACCCCAAAATGGTCCTGCTTTTGTAATAACTCAAGGCAACTCGTTGAATATCAGCAACGTAAACTTCATTTCCGGAAACAATCAAAGCTTAACCGGCAGACTCTTTGTCAACAATGGTACACTTACTTTAGACGGAGTAAATTTAAAGGATCCAAATATCCATTTTACAACAACTGGATCCACAATCAACAACCAAGGTCAACTCATCATTTCAGGGGCTGTCTCCCTTTCTGAGTAAATGACAAAATGACAAAACGTTTTGTCATTTTGTACCCTTCTTTTTGGTTTTCCAATTTTTATTCTGTTATAATGTCAGAAAAACAGAAATGGCACATTTCATGTGGTAAAAAGGTGAAAATTCATCTAAAAATTTTAAAACCAAAAAATAAGAGTTATGAAGCCAATCAACGACAGAGTTGTTATTAAACCAGCTCCAGCCGATGAAAAAACGACTGGGGGCATCATTATTCCGGATACTGCCAAGGAAAAACCACAGCGCGGAACCGTGATTGCCGTTGGACCTGGCAAAGAAGGTCACAAAATGACAGTCAAAAAAGGAGATACTGTCTTATATGGCAAATATGCCGGTCAGGAAATCAACTATAAAGGTGATGACTACCTGATTATGAGAGAAGATGATATTCTTGTCATCATTTAATCCAATCCATTCAATTTAAAAACAAATACCATTAAACAATAGAAATATTATGGCTAAAGAAATTAGTTTTAATTCAGATGCAAGAGCAAGTTTAAAAAAGGGCATTGATGCACTTGCCAATGCAGTAAAGGTGACCCTGGGTCCAAAAGGTAGAAATGTGGTAATTCAAAAAAGTTTTGGTGCTCCAACCATCACCAAAGATGGTGTTACGGTTGCAAAAGAGATCGAACTTGAGAATGCCATTGAAAATATGGGTGCTCAAATGGTTAAAGAAGTTGCTTCTAAAACCGCCGATGCAGCAGGAGATGGTACTACTACCGCCACCGTACTGGCACAAGCCATGGTGACCACTGGAATGAAATATGTAGCAGCCGGTGCCAATCCAATGGACCTGAAAAGAGGTATTGACAAGGCGGTTGATGCTGTGATCACAGACCTTAAAAAACAAAGTGAAGTGATTGGCAACGATTTCAAAAAAATTCAGCAAGTGGCGGCCATTTCTGCCAATAATGATGAAGAAATCGGAACCCTGATCGCAGATGCCATGAAAAGGGTAACCAAAGATGGCGTGATTACTGTTGAAGAAGCCAAAGGTACTGACACCTATGTTGATGAAGTTGTGGGTATGCAATTTGACAGAGGTTATTTGTCACCTTACTTTATCACAAACACTGAAAACATGACCACGGAATACGACAATCCGCTGATCCTGATTCACGACAAAAAGATTTCAAACGTGCAGGAAATTGTACCTGTACTCGAAAAATCAGCACAATCTGGGCGTCCCCTTTTGATCATTGCAGAAGATGTAGACAGCCAGGCATTGGGGGTTTTGGTTGTAAACCGACTGAGAGCGGGATTAAAAGTAGTTGCTGTAAAAGCACCTGGTTTTGGTGACAGAAGAAAGGCCATGTTGGAAGACATTGCTGTTTTGACAGGCGGCACGGTTATTTCTGATGAAAAAGGATACAAACTGGAAAATGTTCAGTTGAGCGATCTGGGTCAGGCAGAAAAAATCACCGTTGACAAAGACAATACTACAGTGGTGAATGGCAAAGGTAAGAAAAAAGAAATCGAAGCCAGAATCAACCAGATCAAGGCACAAATCGAAACCACTACATCAGATTACGACAAAGAAAAGCTACAAGAAAGATTGGCTAAATTGGCTGGTGGTGTAGCTGTACTTTACGTAGGTGCAGCCACTGAAGTAGAAATGAAGGAAAAGAAAGACAGAGTGGATGATGCTTTGCACGCTACAAGAGCAGCTGTTGAAGAAGGCATTGTTAGCGGTGGAGGTGTTGCTCTCGTGAAAGCAATGTATGCCATTGACAAAATCAAAGGTTCCAATGAAGATGAAGACATGGGAATCCAGATTGTAAAGAAAGCGCTCGAATCACCTCTTCGTACAATTGCAGAAAATGCGGGTGTAGATGGTTCTGTTGTTTTCCAGGAAGTGTACAAGTCCAAAGGTGTTAAGGGATACAACGCAAGAACCGGTATCTACGAAGATCTGAAAAAAGCCGGAGTTATTGATCCTACTAAAGTGACCAGAGTTGCCGTTAGCAATGCAGGTTCAATCGCCAGCATGGTATTAACCACTGAGTGTGTAATTTCTGAGAAGAAAGAAGACAATCCTGCTCATCCACCAGCCATGCCAGGCGGAGGAATGGGAGGAATGATGTAAGTTGTTCTTCAAAATCATAACAAAGCCCGTGCATTATTGTACGGGCTTTTTTTATTCACAAAATAGTTTTTGTGATTTCCATCCATCATCTTTTGTTAACCACGAAAACACATAAAGCTTAGGGCCATTTAAGTGCAGCTCACTTAAATTTTTATGATTTCCGTACCACAAAAGTTTTCCATCTATTTCATATAGCTTAAAATGATCAATAGTATGAGAATCATCAGAAAATGTCAACTTTCCATTTACACATGACACCGCAAGATTTTCCAAGGGGGAAGAACCAGGAATAGTAACTGAACAATATTGAAAATGAGACCTTAGATATTCCTTCTTTTGCCCGGCTTCCAAAAAAGCATTAAATGGCTTCCACTGATTAGCATAATAAGAAACAATTGCATAATGGTAGCTCTGTCCAGGTGTAAGCCTTCCACCATTTAAACCCAGGTGATCCAAATCTAGTTCGAAATTTCTGACTATTCCTTTATTTCTCCCATTGGCCCTCATTGAAGCAGACCAATATCTTTCAACCTGATCTAATGGGTCTGTATTTACCTCTGAGTCATACCAATACAACTTATCAAACTCATTTTGAACATCACACTGGTATACCAATCGTACATCCTCTGCATTAAATTTATCTTGAATTTTCATAAATGGATACTTCAGTTGATAAACCTGATATCCTTCAAATAAGTAATAATCTGTGCCTGATTTTGAAAGAAGTTGAGGAGGGATATCTGAAATGAATTTTTCCTCCTCTATATTCATGGCATTGAAGTAGGGATCTATCTTAAAACTTAAAACGTTTTTAGATTCATTATATATAGCTGTTAAATTGGCGCCAGGAGATAAAAAATTATCATAATAAACGCAACCTAAATCAAGTTTGAGAAAAGCATCTTGATAGATTTGATAAGCAACAGATAAATCGATCTTAGCTTCTTTTCTGTGAACAGGACCTAAATAATAAAGCAACCTCTTATGCTGGGACGTTTGCAAATAAAACTTGTCAGCTGTCAATATGGCTGAAATGCTATCGTTAAAAGTAACATTGGATGAAAGCATATTCCATGATCCATTTTCATCGGGATTTCCAGAATACATATATTTGGTTCTTCTATCCTTATAGTACAGTTCATTTCCTTTCAGGTCATATCCATTCATTAGCAGGTATACTGCTTCAAGTTTTTTGCTTTTGATATTTTCAAACTCAAATTGATTAAATAATTGAAAACCACTTAAACCGGACAATAAAACGGTATCAGCTTCCATATTGCTATCAAACAGACTAATATCCAACAACAGTGGCTGACCTGCTTCATTCCTGATCACGTTGCCAGCAGCATCTTTAGCAAATCTTTTGTAAGTCAAACCATGAGGTATATTACATAGAAAATAATAGTATGGAAATCTCTTTTTATCAACACAAACATCAAAAGTATCCATACCAGGTTCAACATTCCGGTAGTAATAATATACCATATTGTTTGTACTATCAACACCGATCAATCTATCACCTTTACAATCATCTCCCGCTCTGAGATGCAGACCAAAACTGATGTCATCAAGATCACGATCGCTATAATTTACTATGTCAAAATAAAAATAAATACCATCATTGACAGGATTAGTTTCCTTGTAATGAAACATGTAACAATTAATATGGATTCCCATGGCATCACCCTTTGAGAATCTATGTAGTCCGGCCTTATCATTGATACACCAAAATAAAATTTCATCCGGAAAACTTTCTATTATTTCGCAAGATGGAAAAATTCCAGGATAATCCCCTGCACAGGGATTGTAAATACCATCGCTGTCTACATCAACAAAAGTTGCCAGCTCATTAGTAGCTAATTCAAATTTGTACTTTTCTTTAAAAAATGGATTTTTATTTCCAGGCCAATATTTTATATTCTCCGGAATTTTATCACAGGAATTTGCACCACCCTTTCTAAAATTATTAACATGAAGCAGTATTTCTTCTTTTTCAACCTTGAAAAATCTGTTCAAATTAGAACAATGTTGATGTTAATCTT
>CALMWS010000023.1 GCA_937870795.1 uncultured Bacteroidota bacterium
CGTATTATACTTATTGTCAAAATGATTAATCGGAGTGATTTACAATTTTTGGGGATTTTTTTAGCCCTTTCCTGGTTCATGATTTCATGCGGTAGCAGCCACCATTATGGAGACAGGTCGGAAAAGTACAGTCGTGCCAGAAGGCCGGGTCAAAGCAAGCCGTCGCAGGTCTATTCTGAAGAAAAGCCTGTAACCGCTGCATCTTCGAAAGAAAAGCGCTCTGACAAGCCGTCTACAACATCCACTGGTACATTGAGAAATGCCATGGTAGAAGAAGCCCATCAATACATTGGTACACCCTACAAGTATGCTGGAAAAAACCCTCAGGAAGGATTTGATTGCAGTGGTTTTGCCAATTTCATTTACCAGAAATTTGGCTTTCAAACTTCAGGGCCTTCTCAGGAATTGGCCTTGTTGGGAGCACCCAAAGAACGATCGCAGCTCCAGCCCGGTGATTTGATATTTTTCGGCAATGAAGAAAGGATCAGCCACGTAGGCATTGTCATTTCCGATAAAGCCGAACGTATCACATTTATACACAGTTCTACCTCTGCCGGTATCCGCACAGATGTGGTCAATGGCAGTGAGTATTGGGAGAAGAGATATTTGTTTGGAAGAGACCTCATCAGTGGCTTTATAGCCGCTAAATGATATATTTTGATTTATTTTGCGTTTCAATTAAACAGGATTACAAAATTTCAGCCATGTTGAATCTCATTTTATTTGGCCCTCCGGGATCCGGCAAAGGGACACAGGCAGCCAAGCTGGTAGAAAAATACGGACTGCTGCACATTTCGACCGGAGATCTTTTCAGATCAGAAATCGACAACCAAACCGCACTGGGCATGGAAGCCAAGTCATTTATGGATAAAGGGCAATTGGTACCCGACAGTGTCACGATTGGTATGTTGAAAAACAAAGTGTTGGCAAATCCGGAAGTAAATGGATACATTTTTGATGGTTTTCCCCGTACCATTGCTCAAAGCGAAGCATTGGATGATTTGTTGGAAGAACTGGGTCAGCCCATTACTGCCTTGATTGCACTTGAGGTAGAAGAAGAAGAAATCGTAGCACGTTTACTGGAAAGGGGCAAGACCTCCGGAAGGCCCGATGATGCTGATGAAAGTGTGATCCGAAAACGCATAGCGGTCTATCTGGCGCAAACCACACCCGTTTACGAATATTATCAACAACACGAAAAATCTGTAAGCATCAAAGGCATGGGCACCATCGAAGACATTTTTCATGCCCTTTGCACAGAAATCGACAGACACCTGTAACCTTTTTTATGGCTGAGCAGAATTTCATTGATTATGTAAAAATCTGTTGTCGCAGTGGACACGGAGGAGCGGGTTCTGCTCATTTTCACCGCGACAAGAAAACCCCAAAGGGTGGCCCTGACGGCGGCGACGGCGGAAGGGGTGGCAACATCCTGGTCAGGGGCAATGCTCAGATGTGGACACTATTACCACTAAAATTCAAAAAGCACGTAATAGCCGGTGATGGCGGAAGTGGTGGTTCTTCGCGAAGTACGGGAGCCAGTGGTGAAGATATCGTATTGGAAGTACCGCTCGGTACCGTGGCAAAAGACGCAGAAACAGGAGAAGTACATTTTGAAATTGAAAAAGACGGTGAAACCAAAATCCTTGTAAAGGGTGGTCGCGGCGGCCTGGGCAACGAACATTTCAAATCGGCTACCAACCAAACACCACGCTATGCTCAGCCTGGAGAACCAGGCAAGATGGAATGGAAGATACTCGAGCTAAAACTTCTGGCAGATGTTGGTTTGGTGGGCTTTCCCAATGCAGGCAAGTCTACCCTATTATCATCCATCACTGCCGCCAAACCTGAAATCGCCAATTATGCCTTCACCACTCTGGTTCCACAACTGGGCCTGGTAAGGTACCGGGATATGCGATCCTTTGTAATGGCCGATTTGCCGGGAATCATAGAAGATGCCCATCTGGGCAAAGGCCTTGGCATTCGTTTTCTCCGGCACATTGAGCGCAACTCTGTCCTCCTGTTTGTAGTCTCTGCAGAAAGTGACGACATCAACAAAGATGTAAAGGTGCTAATCAATGAACTCAAACTTTACAATCCGGAATTGTTAGATAAAAAAATGTTACTGGCCATCTCCAAAGCTGATTTGCTGGACGAAATTCTGATGGCCCAAATGTCGAAAGAAATCGATGTCCCTATGCCCTATCTTTTTATTTCTGGTGTTTCCGGATATGGCCTGGATGCCCTTAAAGACAAGATATGGGCAATGATTAACGATCTGTAGGTGCGCATGTAGGTGCGCAAGATTTTGATCATGCAGGTGCGTAAGATTTTACGCACCTGCATGATCAAATATTTATTCCGTTAATACCAATTTCCCCACCGCCGTTTTTCCATTTTTATCAATTGCTTTCACCATATAAAGGCCTGGAATCAAATCTTGAAATTCAAAAAAATTGGACAGGTGTTTGTCGAAATCCATGATCTGAACCAGGGTGCCGGCTGGGTTGTACACCTCCATTGTTCCCTCATTGATCCCATTGGGAAATACAATGCGCACAGGGCCTGAGCTCGGGTTGGGATAAAGGTTGAGTTGGTCTGCAATAAACTCTGAATTGGTGGATACCGGAATCAAGCCCAGCGCTTCCGGGCTCACGCGCATGGTGCTCATGGCACGGGCATTGCCATCTTGTTGATAATTGCCATTCTTATAAATCATATTGTTTTCTTGCACTCCAACAAGTAAATCGCCATCAAGTAACTCATCAACAGAAGTAACATAAACAAATCTGTCTTTGTCTTCTACTTTAAATGCTGATATCAGCATCATAGTGTCTTGAAGAAGTTTATATACATTCATTGAGAAATCCCAATCACCAACCCCCAACTTTTTTGCATAAAGTGAGAATAAATACAATTCATCTTCTTTGCCATACAACAATGTTGTTGGGTACAACTCTAGATATTCTAAATTTACTTTTGCGTTAAGCAGTTTGTTCCCATATAAATCGTATATGACATGACTGATTGGAGGTTCAAATGGATCGGTTTTTGTATCAAAACTTGTAAATATCAATTTCATATGCTGGTACGAGGTAAGTAACATATCATTAATGGGAAAAACTTCTTTAAGAGAAATTAATTTTAATGTGTTTAAGTTTTTATCTACAAAATTAAACACAATACTATCCGCTAACTTAAATGTTTCGATGTATAAGAATGTATCTTCACTGATCCTTGTAAAGTTAACAAAGCGTTGACCATGATAAAAAGGGATCGAATCTGTTCTGCCTACTCTCCTGCCTTCACTATCTACCAATTGTGTGACCATTTTATAATCAAGTCGATCATAGTATTTTACCGGGTAAAAACACCTGTAGTTCTCTCCTTCCATAAACAAGTGGTTGTAGGGTCCATATTTAAAAACTGCCTGTGGCAAGATGGAAATAGTTGAATCAGTATTATCCGGAAAATATGAAAAAATTGTTGCTCCTGTATTTGAATCAATTATTTTTTTTGACAACTGTGTTTCCTGATCCAATTGATAGCCTGAAGGACTCTTTGGATATGTGCTAATAGGGACCATGCCAATGTGGATCAGATTTGAGCTTTCATCAAGAAATAATGCTCTGGTTATGTTGGTTCTCCAACCTGTCATGGTGTGATCTTCCCTTACGCTCCATAACTTTTCTCCTGTTTCCAAATTTCTTTTAACAATGTAATGACCGGATGGACTGGTTCTTTTGCCTCTTAAGTAATATGCAAATATATATTCGTTATTTATGTATATTCTTTTAGGATCATTTTCAAGATTGAAAAAGTAATTATACCCATCACATGAGTCGCTCAACATACCTTCATCATATTCCGTTACATGCCATTTTGGGTTTAAATTTTTCCACCGTATCTGTTCGAAAGGTTCTACTGGCAAGTTGAGCTGCGCATAACATTCTAAGGTAAATATCACCCATAAAAAGGTTATTTGTAAAATTTTATTCATGATTTTATAATTGAAAAGTAGGGCCAATAATGGCCCTACTTTGATTTAAATTAATATTATAATCCTGCACAAGAATTGCGACAATCACCTAAGGTTCCTCTGCAATCGTTGCTTACACTCTCACATCCAGGTGCAGATTCTGTATGTGTTGCTTTTACAACCAAAACACCATCTCTGTAGCAAAAATCTGTGAATCTTACACAGCAACTTATTCCGCACACCACATCTCTGAGATTCCATACTCCTTCTTCCTGCTCTCCACAAATGGATTTACAATTTGTATCTATGAAAGAGGAGGCTATTGTGATTACACCTATGGAGCTTTCACAATCATAATTTGCTACATGTTTTGAAATGTAATCAAGTATAACCAGGTTTTCTACAGCTATTGATACCAGTTTTCTGAAATTATCCCAGGCAGCTTCGGCTGCTGCATTGTTACCCATGGCCCAGAGTGCTGACCATGTATCCAGATTGTCACAATAAATAGTATCGTCCAGTTGAAGACTGTTGTTATTTATAACAAAATGGCCAAATGTAAAAGAAACGCCTGCTGGTGTTGTGCATATCTTTCTAAAAAATTTTACAGGTACTTCACAGGTATCAATAGTAACAAATGTATCAATTGTCATGGTATCACAACCATCCTGATAAGCTATATCACATGCTCCATCACTCAACTCCCTTGTTTGGGCATATTGCGAGAGATTATTTTCAACATGATCATCGCCGCAGGATAAAATATAAAAACTCATAAATGCCATCAGAATAAAGGAGAATGGAACACTAGGGTTGATAAACAATTCTCTAAACCATCTTTTGTAAAAATCAATCAAATTTTTTCCAATTAATGTTTTGCCCCCCCCCTACTTTGGGTGAATTAAATTTTTTCATTTTGTGAAATTATTATGTTATAAATAGCGATGGATTGTCCGGTTCCATCATAACCGTTTGGGTGTAAATATGATCATCTCATTAGCTTGGGCTTTTTAATAGTCAGGTGGTTTTTCCATAATAGCTTATTTAGGGGTTTTTAAACAGTATCAATTTTTCAAAACAAACTTAATATTTAATTTTGTTTTTAGCAATATTTCCGATATAAATTAACACAAAGAGGTGTAAATACGTATAACTTTTGTTATATCCAGTTTTCCCCTTAATCAAAGCCTTGACTTTCTGCTAACGGTTTTTCGGCAACCGCTGTCCGACAACAGCGGACCGCTGTCCGAGGACCGCCCTGTCTAACTGGCGTTAGCCAGGTAGATGTCTGCTTTCCGGGGACCGCTGTCTGTTTTCCGGGGTCTGCTGTCCGCTGTCCGGGAACTGCCCTGTCTAACTGGCGTTAGCCAGGTAGATGTCCGCTGTCCGGGGACCGCCCTGTCTAACTGGCGTTAGCCAGGTAGATGTCTGCTTTCCGGGGACCGCTGTCTGTTTTCCGGGGTCTGCTGTCCGCTGTCCGGGAACTGCCCTGTCTAACTGGCGTTAGCCAGGTAGATGTCCGCTGTCCGACAACCGCGGACCGAAGACCGGTGAGCGGTGAGCCGTTCCCTACGCCGGCTTTGCCTGCATAGGGACAGGTGACGGTAAGCCGCCCCTACACCGCTAGCAAGATTTTGTCACCATTTTTGAGCGATGTTGCACATTTGTCAAAAAATGTCGCCAAAATTGATGTTGCCTCCATACCCACCCCCACACCAGCTTCGCTGTCGTAGGGCTACAACATAGGACTCCTTCGGAGTCCTACATGGAGAACCCAGTATTTTATTAACACTAATAGGAAAATGTGTATACCGAGCAAGGACCAGACAGCGGTGAGCCGTAAGCAGCCTGTCTAACTGGCGTTAGCCAGGTAGATGAGCGGTAGGCGGTGAGCCGTAAGCGGTGAGCCGTAAGCGGCCTCTCTAACTGGCGTTAGCCAGGTAGATGAGTCGTAAGCATCACCCAAACAAACCTATCCGCCATGGTTTTTTGAGGTAATCTATGTAGACAAAATGTTGCTTTTCCACATCAGGATTAAAAAATACGAAGCCGTAATCAAAGGTATCAATGGTCATAGCCACCTGTGGCAGGGCTTTGATCTCATTCCAGGCACGGGCCATTGGAGCCGACCAGTAGATGTCATCCAGCACTACAATGGAGTTTTTGTGCAGATGGGGCAAAAGGGTTTTAAAATTGGTGATGGTAGCTTCATAGTTGTGGTGACCGTCGATGAAGGCCAAATCTACAACGGGGTTGGAAGAAAGTACAAGAGGTAGCTGTTCGGCAAAAGTTCCTTTATATGCATGTATATTGTAAGCGTGATTTTTTTCAAATAAGAGACGGGCGAGTCGATGAATTTCAGGGGCACCTTCGATGGTGTGGATTTGGGTAGCCTGGTTGGCGCGAGACATGTAGAGAGCGGAAATACCCAGACTGGTGCCGAGTTCTATCAGGGTCTTTGGACAAAAATAATTGACAAGATTAAAAAGGGTGCGACACTTAACCGGTGGAGAAATTACTTTTTTGGCGATAGAAGCAATGGTAGGCATGCCCTCTTTTTTGCGACTGCCGGCTCCGTGGTCAAGAATCTGAATGGCACTGTGATTAGCCAGCAGCATCCTTCTTTCGTGTTCGAGCGCATTAAATGCGTAATACAGTTTTCGTGTATCTAAGACATTGACAATAAAATCATACACAAAGGGTGAGTGCACATTGTAGATGGTATCTGCCTTCCAATAATACTTCCAATAATTGATGATTTGATCCATTCTATGGCCAGCTTAGCCCTCTTTTCGTGCTCAATTGTATGATTTTCATCACAAAGAAAGCACATATTATAAAATATTTAATATATATCTGCAAAAGTAACTATTTTCGTGTTGTACAATAACCATGACCCATGAGGAAACTTATACTTTTGGTTTTCGGACTTTTTATTTCCCTGGCTTTAAGGGCACAACTCGAATTTTCAAGGGGCAACCCAATTTTTAGACCTGATAGAGAACACCACAGTGGTGTGGCAGGAGCCTTAGCCGATGTCAACGGAGATGGTTATGATGATTTGGTAGTACTCAACAAATCTAAAATCCTTGAAGTGGGAATCAACCAGGGGCCCGGTCAGCCTTTGAAATGGTCAAAGCCTGTTTTGGTCAATCCCAATGAAGAATACGCATTAAGTGTGGGTGATATTGACAATGACCACATCGCAGAAATTGTAACTGGCGGCATTTATTCAGGGTCGAAGTTTTACAAACGCACCGTCGAAGGTGAGTACTTTCAGGATCAAAATGTAAGTCAGCCCATCTATACGCAAAGTGCCAACATGGTTGATTACAACAATGATGGGTTCCTCGACTATTTTGCCTGCAACGATCAGGGCAACAATCTGCTCGTCAAAAATGTAAATGGTAGCATGGAAGTGGCCAATATCATTGATTGGAGCACAGTGCCCCCATCTGATAACTCAGGTAATTATGGCAGTGAATGGGCTGATATCGACAATGATGGAGACATGGATCTTTACGTCGCTAAGTGTAAGTTTGGTGTCTCCGATTGGGAAGATCCGCGAAGGCACAACATGCTTTTTATCAATCAGGGCAACGGTGTTTTTATCAATGAAGCTGAAGCAAGAGGAATGAAGCACAAAGGCCAGTCCTGGACCGGCAGTTTTGCAGATTATGACAACGATGGTGACCAGGATTGTCTGATTACCAACCACGATGTACCCCATGCCCTTATGCGCAATGATGGGACCGGACATTTTACCGAACATGTGCTCAACGTGCCCCTGGATGCTTCGTTTGCTTTCCAATCTTTATGGGCAGATTTTGATAATAACGGTTATTTGGACTTCCTGATTACCGGAGCGGATAAGACCTATTTTTACATGAATCGCGATGGAGAAAATTTCGACAGAGTTGAGGGTGTTTTTGAAGTTACCCTCAATTCAGCATCACTTGGAGATATCAATGACGATGGCTGTATTGATGTGTCGGCTTATTACGGTATAGGTATCAATTTGCCCGGGCCTATCAGAGATGAAATTTTTATCAACAAAACCCAACATGGTCACTTTTTAAAGTTCGCCCTTCGCGGCTCATCCTCCAACGCAATGGGGGTTGGGGCAAGGCTTGAATTGTATGGTAGTTGGGGAAAACAGACAAGGGAAGTACATGCAGGACTTAGTTACGGCATAAGCAACAGTCTGGTTCAGCACTTTGGACTGGGTACTGCACAATTGGCAGATAGTCTGGTGGTATATTGGCCATCGGGTCAAAAAGATGTATTCCCACTGATCAGTGCCGACGCCACTTACTTTGTGCAGGAAGGAAAGTGCATTTCAAGAAGAGTGGCCATGAAACGTTCAAATATTATCCTCTGTCCGGGAGATAATGTTCAACTGATTCTTCCCGTTGGTTTTACTTCTTATTTGTGGCAAAATGGCAGCACCACTTCTTCCATTACGGTTACCGAACCCGGCACTTATTATGCAGTGGCAACTGACAACTCAGGTTGTGAACATTTTTCAGAATTGGCAAATATTTCTACATTTTCTGTAGAGCACATTATTGATTCACCCGGGGATACGGTGTATACATGCGATGTAAATTATGCCACTTTAACAGGCATTAATGGATTAACTTCTTATCGATGGAGCAATGGCCAATTGGGTGCAAGTGTTGAGCTCGACCAAGCTGGGTGGCTTTCATTAAAAGCTTTGGATCCCTGCGGTAATGAAGTAAAAGACAGTGTTTATGTGGTAACGCTCAAAGGCAACCTGACGGTTTCAAATGATACGGTAGCGGTAGGAGAAACAGCGCAACTAAAAGCCTCAGGAGAAAATATTTCCTGGTTCTCCGATGCAGAAGGAACAAACAAGGTATCTGAAGGCAACACCTTAACCATTTCCAATATACAAAACAGCATGACCTATTATGCAAGAGCGGGTCAGACAACCGGCTTTGAGTATGAAAGTTTTGGAGAAAAAGTATTACCCACGGGCAATACTTATTCGTCCAACAATGTAGATGCAGGTCTTTATCTCAACGTGTACAAAGATCTCATTTTGCGTTCCTTTACTGTGCAGACCGATTTGACAGGTGTGCGACGGTTTTTATTGATAAGGTACGAAGGTGATACCATCTTTCGAAAAGATGTAATGATCCAGGCAGGTGAAGCCCAAAGAGTAGATTTAGATGCCTTTATACCTGCGGGTACTTATTATCAGCTTAAAACCGATCATGAGCTCAATCAAAAGTTATTTGGTCACGATGGTCCAAGATTGGTTAGAAGTGGTGATGTAGTAAACTATCCATACACGGCAGGTTCTTTTGCAGAAATACCTACATCCATCAAAGGTGCATCAGCCTACTATTATTTTTACGATAT
>CALMWS010000024.1 GCA_937870795.1 uncultured Bacteroidota bacterium
TTCCTCTTTTGTTCCGGCTGCGATGAGTCCATTCTGCAAAAAACACCTACCGAACACAACAAATATGTAGGCATCGGAGCCACCGTCTTTTTTACCGGCCTATTTGCTACAGTAGCAGCCGGCTATGCACTCTACACTGTTTTCGGGAACCTGTTTTCTGCATCCATCTTTGCCATTATGTGGGGACTGCTGATATTTAACCTGGATCGGTACATCGTTTCCAGTATGAAAAAGAAAGACAATTTTATTGCAGATTGGTCCATCGCATTGCCTCGTATTGTACTTGCGGTTATTATAAGCATGGTAATATCCAAGCCGCTTGAACTTAAGATTTTTGAAACCGAGATTCAATCAGAAATTGTATCCATGCAACAGGAAAGAAGAAAGGAACACGAAGACTTACTCAATGCCAGATTCAAATCAGAACTTGCCCGACTGGATGGTGAAATCAACCAATACAAAACTGAACTTGCTGCCTTAAAAACAGGTAAAGACAAACGGGTTGCCGAAGCACTGGCAGAAGCAGATGGCACCGGTGGTTCCAAGATCAGAAATATGGGCCCCATCTACAAAGCCAAACAACAAGCCGCGCTTTTGGCTGAAAAT
Organism: uncultured Bacteroidota bacterium; assembly: GCA_937870795.1. GTDB lineage: Bacteria > Bacteroidota > Bacteroidia > Chitinophagales > Saprospiraceae > JADKBO01. The sequence goes on from CALMWS010000024.1 coordinate 607, forward strand.
GAATACAACACAAAACAAGCTGAATATACACCACTGTTGGTTCAAAAAGAAACAGAGAAAAAGAATTTGCTCACACAGCGTGATGAGGCACTGTCCAAAATGCAACAGGTGGCCCTTACCGGTTTTGCCTCCCGAATGGAAGCCCTTAGTAGGGTGGCCGCCAAATCCAATGCGGTTTATATCGCGGGAATCTTTATTATGTTGCTGTTTATAGCCATCGAAACAGCCCCCATGTTTGTAAAAGTCATTTCAGAGAGATCACCTTATGACTTTGTGCTGGATAAAATTGAAAACGAGTTTGCCCTCGATCACAAACATGTTACAACCATGCGTAAGATGGAGGTCAATCACTTGCTGACCCTGGAAAATGAAACGAGAAGTCACCGCAATGAAACCCTTATCAAAGCTGAAAACGAAATATTTACCCACGCCATTCAGGGAGAAATGGATGAAATCAAAAAGTCTGCCCATTCTCTCAAAGATTACTTGAGAAGGGGTAAGATTTTGAGAGACACCACCAACGATGCCCTCTCCTAAAGGAAAGTGATATTAAAACTTGTAGGTGATGTTGATCCAGTATTCCAAAACAGGACCATAATCCCTTGCTTCTCCACTGAGCGGAAACATGATTTCTAGACCGTATTTCCAGGTGTCACCACCACTCTGATAACCACCGCCCAATAGCGGATACCATATCTTATAGTGGGTTCCAAAGGAACGGCTGTAGTCAAAGTCGGTATAGGCATATTCGCCCTGTAAATAAAAGTTTTGCCCCAGCTTAGCCCTCGTATATACAAAGCCTCCTTTATCTAAAATCGAAAAATCTTCTCCGGCAAATACATTGACAAACTGATAGAAAAAACGACCTCCCAAACCTGCTGATACTACCTTACCAAATTTGTATCCTACACTCGGCTTGGTAGAAAGTTGAAAGCCATTCTGAATGCCTATGTTGCCGATTCGGATGTCAAATGCCAGATGGTCAGCAAAACTGGTTGTATCTTTTTC
>CALMWS010000025.1 GCA_937870795.1 uncultured Bacteroidota bacterium
TGTAAACATAGTACTTGAGTGCGTTCGCTACGATTTTGGGAAACTTGTTCATTTACACTTTTTTAATGGAATTGAGCATGTTAAGAGAGGTAAGTGCCAAACCATTATTTGGTGATACTTTCAATACTTCTTGGTAATAAGTTTTTGCCTCTTCTCCTCTCCCGGTTTGAGCATAACAAAAGCCTAGATTGCAGAGCCCCATCTCTCTGTAGTTATAACCTGTAGCACTCAATAGTGTAATGCACCTGTACCTGTCCACCCAACTATTCTTTTTAAAATAAGCTACACTTTTCTCAAACCAGGGGATGGCTGCCTCAAACTGGCCCTCCTTTATCAGCTGTATGCCTTTTCTATGGTCCCTTGCCAGGGTTCGACGCAATAGCTGCGCTGCAAAGGCATATAAAATAGCAGAATATAAGAATGGGGAGGAGTCAATAAAACGGCTCAACAAAAACATAAGCACACTTATAATGACAATTTGTAGAAGAAGGCAGGGCCATACAATCTTTCCCTTTACAAATGGGGCTTTCAATGATGTCATTGTCGTAAATGGTGAGGGAATGAACTGATAAATCCAATTTCCTGGTTTATAGAGTAATTGGCACTTTGCTCTTGGGCAATGGTTTTATTTGGTATTGATATATAAACTGGCATTAAAGATCTAAGTCATATTTTCTTTTTATACGTAAAATTCTTAGGGTATTCCATCGACTTGGGTTACCTGCTGTTTCCATTTTAAGGTGAACCTGACCAGGATAGGAAGCATTTAAATTCCACAGCCCATCTTTATTCTTTTTAATTTTTATTTGATCAATTGCCGGTCTCATTCTATCATCCCAGGTCACCTCATATTGCTGAAAATAATCCATGGCTCGCAAAATGTCGTACTTCCACCTACAGGGATAATGGAGGTTGAGAAAATCTTTGTGGATGATGGTCCCGGTTCTGTCTGACAGGTATAAGCGATGCATTAAAATGAATTCAATCGAAGAAGTAATGGCCTTTTGGATAGAAGTTTTTTTATAAGTATGTCCGGCTCTCAAATAGCACGACAACCCTTCGAGTACAGAAATGGTAGTATGAAGTGAACTATGTCTTGCTCCGCTGCGAGAAGTTCTGCAATTGAAACCACCATCGGGCATGATTTCATTGAGGATGCTTTCTACTATCGACTGGAGACGTTCTTCTGGTGCTTCAAAATACGAGGCATAATTTAAGAACATTGCATTCACACAAACATCACTGCGCTCACGTGTTGAAGGACCCAGTCGGATGCCTCCATCGTCGGCTATATTATGTTTCAATACTTTATCAATGCTATCTTTAACCAATAGATTATTTGGTGACAGGCAAAGGTTTCTTAAGTCCAGTAGAGTGTAATGTGTTGAAGTCCACTTAGGTTGGTAAAATCGATCGCCCCAATGGCCATCATTTTTTCGTTGGGATAAAAAGTGTTTGCCCCATCCCTCCAGTGCTATGCTTTTCTGAAGTTGGGTATCATCCTCATCCAGCAAGTCCCGCTTGACCTGGTACTGAATAGATACATCCCCCTGGAGCAACCATTTTATAATTTCCGTATATTTCATTACCAATAGGTTAGATAAAAATAATATTTTCAGCGAAAATGATGAATGAAAAGACATTGATGCTGATCACATGTAAGCATTTTATTTAATCTAACCTAATTACCTCGTTTGAAAGTAATTAACTTTTTTGTGAATAAGGTGATAGTGCGCAAAATTTTAGATGAAAAATTCAAGGAAGTATTAATTTTATTTTATATATTTTACTCATGCCATTCTCTCCCTTTGAGATGTAATCATTGTATGCTTC
>CALMWS010000026.1 GCA_937870795.1 uncultured Bacteroidota bacterium
AGTATTTGTTCCATTATTTCTTTTTCTTAAACATTTCCAACATTCTGTCTGTAACCACAAAACCTCCCACAACGTTGAGAGTGCCCAGTACAACAGCAATGAAACCAAAAATAAGACTTAAGGTGCCTTCTGCCTGTCCCATCACAATGATGGCGCCGATGATGACTACGCCGTGAATGGCGTTGGCACCCGACATGAGCGGCGTATGCAAAACCGATGGTACGTGTGAGATCAGCTCAATACCCACAAATATCATCAGAATGACCAGATAGATCATCTGGATGTTTTCCTGAATAAATGATAAAAATCCCATTACTTTTTAATATTTCCATTGTGAACAATGAGGGTGCCCTGGGTAATTTCTTCTTCCAGTTCCCATTTAAAGCCATCTTTATCCGAGAGGTGGTAAAGCAGGTTTTGCAGGTTTTTGGCATACAACTCGCTGGCATTGGTGGCCAGTGTTGAAGGAAGATTGCCTTGTCCTACTATTTTTACCCCGTGTTTGACTACTACTTTGTTGAGCTCGCTCAGCTCGCAGTTGCCACCCTGTTCTACAGCCATATCAACTATGACAGAACCATATTTCATGTTTTTTACTTGTTCTTCTGTAATGAGAACCGGGGCCTTTTTCCCCATCACCTGCGCGGTGGTGATTACGAGGTCTGCCTGGAAGAGCGACTTGTTGACCGCTTCTTTTTGTTTGGCAAGGTACTCGGAGGTTACTTCTTTGGCATAACCTCCTTCTACTTTGACGCCATCGTCTTTTACGGTAATAAATTTTGCACCCAGTGATTCAGCCTGTTCTTTGGTTTCCGGCCTTACATCGGTTGCTTCCACAACTGCTCCAAGTCTTTTGGCGGTGGCAATGGCCTGTAAGCCCGCAACGCCCACCCCAAAGATCAATACCTTTGAAGGGGTAATGGTGCCTGCAGCAGTCATCATCAAGGGGAAAATTTTAGTCATTTGTTCTGCACCCAGAATGACCGCTTTGTACCCGGCGAGGTTGCCCTGAGAGCTGAGTACGTCCATGCTCTGAGCCCTGGAAATACGTGGTATGGCATCCATAGAAAATGAAGTAACACCTCTCTGAGCCAACTTCTGCACATACTCCGGATTGCTCAGGTGGTACATGAGTGACATACAGATTTTACCCTGACTCAGGGCTTGAATTTCTTCATCCGAAAATGGATTGATTTTGGCAATCACATCGCAATCTGCCATCAATTGGGTGGGGGTGGCTGCAATGGAGGCTCCGGCTTCTGTATAATCTTTGTCCTGAAACGCCGATGCCTCTCCGGCTCCGGCCTGAACCGCTACTGCATATCCCTTGGCCACCAGCTGTTTGACAATGGTGGGGGTGAGGGCTACCCTTTTTTCACCCTCTCTGCTTTCCTTTAAAACTGCTATTTTCAAGGTCTGATAATTTAAACTGCGAATTTAAGAAAAAGGGCGATAAAACCGTAAAAAATGACATGAATTATATCGATTTTTTAAATTGTATTTTGTGCTTATTTTCAAGACTTTTTTGCATCGTTGCTGCCATTTAGGGGGCCACTTTTTTGAGTCAAAATTTCTCATTATATCAGTAGAGATGAATAAAGACCTACTTCACAACAAATTGGCCTTTTTGGGCAATGAACTCATTGAGCTGATGATGGCGGCCGGCATCAACCATATAGCTAAAAAAGGGGAGGAATTGATGCATCAAGGTCAATATGTAAAATTCCTTCCACTGGTCTTGGAAGGCATTGTCAAGGTAACCATAAAACAGGATGAACGCGAAATGTTGCTTTACTACATCAAGCCTTTTGAAAGCTGTGTGATGTCACTGGC
>CALMWS010000027.1 GCA_937870795.1 uncultured Bacteroidota bacterium
AGCGTGTCCTCTTCTTAAATTAGCCATCAGTCTTTATAAATACGAATGTCTCTTTTCCCGGGTGTTACAAAACCACGGTACATGCCTTCAGAATTAAACTCCATGATTACATTTCCTGCCCGGTCAATGGCAATCAAACCTCCTTCGCCGCCCAGCTTCTTTAGTTTTTCATGGATCAAAAAATGAGCCGCTTCTTTACAACTTTTGCGGCCATACTCCATCATGGCAGCCACATCCCTTGCAATGGTATTCCTGATAAAGTGCTCTCCATGGCCTGTACAGGAGACCCCACAAGTCTTGTTATCAGCATAAGTGCCTGCACCAATAATCGGGGAATCCCCTATTCTTCCATATTTTTTATTGGTCATCCCGCCGGTAGATGTTCCGGCTGCAAGGTTGCCATACCTGTCTAGCGCTACACAACCGACAGTTCCCTTTTTCTTCTCCAATAAATCAGTTTCAGATAAAACGGCCCCGTGTTCTTCCTCAATGCTTTGCTGCAGGGATTTCCATCTTTTTTCGGTATAAAAATAGGAAGGGTCAACCAACTCAAGACCTTGTTCTCTGCAAAAATCTTCAGCACCTCTTCCCACAAGCATTACATGTTCAGAATTTTGCATTACGGCTCTGGCTGCACTGATTGGGTTTTTGATGATGGTCAGAGCCCCAACAGCTCCGGCCAGGCCGGTGGCTCCATCCATGATTGACGCATCCAGTTCATTTTTGCCATTATGTGTAAATACAGAACCCTTGCCCGCATTGAACAGTGGCGAGTCTTCCATCGATTTAATGGCTGCTTCAACCGCTTCCAACGCTGTGTGACCATTTTTTAAAAGTGTATCACCTGCAGTTAAGGCAGCTCCCAAAGCTGCAATGTATTCACGCTCCATTTCAGGAGTCATGTTGTTTTTGGTAATGGTGCCAGCACCACCATGGATTACAAGGGCATAAACAGGTCTTTCTTTGTTATTGATTAGATCCTGTTCTTTATGGTGACAAGCATAAAAACTTCCAATTGTAAATAGCATAACAATAAACTTCATGTTAACCAATAACGCCAAGATTTTTACCCACTTTTTCAAAAGCAGCAATCGCTCTGTCAAGGTGTTCCACTTCATGGCCGGCTGATACCTGAACTCTTATTCGCGCCTTCTCCTTAGGTACAACCGGAAAGAAAAAGCCGATTACATACACTCCTTCTTTCAACAAAGCATTGGCAAAATCCTGCGAAAGTCTTGCATCATACAACATCACAGGTACTATGGGATGAACCCCATCAATGATGTCCAATCCAATGGCTTTCATGCCGTCTCTGAAATATTTCGTATTGTATTCCAATTTATCTCTTAAGGCGGTACTGCTTTCCAACAAATCAAGGACCTTTATCGATGCTCCTGTTATGGCTGGAGCCAGGGTATTAGAAAACAAATAAGGTCTTGACCTTTGTCTCAACATTTCAATCACTTCTTTTTTGGCTGCTGTAAAGCCGCCTGATGCGCCTCCAAGTGCTTTACCGAATGTGCCGGTAATGATGTCAATTTGCCCAAATACGCCGCAATGCTCTGCAGTGCCCCTGCCCTTTGTTCCCATAAATCCAGTAGAATGGCAATCGTCTACCATTGTTATGGCATCATATTTTTTAGCAAGAGCTACTATTTTGTCCAATTGTGCTATATGCCCATCCATTGAAAATACACCATCAGTAGATATCAGAATATTGCGAGCACCTTCCTCTCTGGCTATAATCAGATTTTGCTCAAGGTCTTCCATATCATTGTTGGCATATCTAAATCTTTTTGCTTTGCACAAACGAATACCATCTATGATGGATGCGTGGTTGAGCTGATCAGAAACGATGGCATCTTCCTCACCTAATAAGGGTTCAAATACACCTCCATTGGCATCAAAAGCAGCTGCATATAAAATGGCATCTTCTTGTCCTACAAATGCAGCAATTTTGGCCTCCAGTGTTTTATGAATGTCTTGGGTGCCACAAATAAACCTTACAGAACTCATGCCAAAACCATGGCTGTCTATGCTATCTTTCGCTGCCTGTACAACTTCTGGGTGCGAGGACAGACCAAGATAATTGTTAGCGCAAAAATTCAAAACCTCTTTTCCTTCTGTTGTTCGAATTACCGCCGATTGTGGTGTGGTAATTATCCTTTCTGATTTGTACAAACCGGCATTGCGAATATTTTCAAGTTCTGATGATAAATTTTGATAAAATGTCATTATCCCTGATTTTGATATTGTTTTCTTAATTCATTGATCATAATGGAGGTCATTGATTTTAAATCAAAGTCCTCTTTCCATCCCCAATCTTTTCTTGCCTGCGAATCATCAATACTTTCGGTCCAGGATGACGCAATTTCTTGTCTGAAATCAGGTTCATAACGGATATTAAAAGATGGGTAATAAGCCAAAATTTCTTTGTAAATCTCCTCGGGCGTAAAACTCATAGCAGCCAAATTGTAGCCATATCTAATGTTGATTCTGCTGGCATCTGCTTCCATCATTTCAATGGTTCCCCTGATGGCATCATCAATGTACATCATAGGCAACCGGGTATCTTCTTTTAGAAAGCAAGTGTAAGCTTCTCCCTTAATGGCAGCATGAAAAATTTCCACCGCATAGTCAGTGGTACCACCTGAAGGTATCGATTGGTAAGATATAATGCCCGGATACCTTAAAGACCTAACGTCTACTCCGTACCTTTTATGGTAATAGTTACAGAGAAGTTCACCCGTAGTTTTACTAATCCCGTATACAGTAGTAGGCAGCAAGGGTACGTCTTGTGGTGTGTTTTCCCTTGGTGTGGTTTTTCCAAAAACGGCAATTGTGCTGGGAAAAAATACTTTCTCAATCGAAAACTCTCTTGCCAATTCCAGTATACTGATCAGACCATTTAAATTGATGTTCCAGGTCTTAAGCGGATTGTACTCGCCTCCGGCGGATAGAATGGCTGCCAAATGATAAATTTCTGTAATCTTATGATCGCCTATTATTTCTTTTAATCTTACAGTGTTTAATATGTCAAGAAATTCAAACGGCGCCTGATCTTCTGTAATTTTTTGGATGTCAGATACCAGCACTGCGTCTCTGCCATATTTTTTTCTCAATTCTTCGGTCAATACCCGACCCAGCTGTCCGTTGGCACCGGTTATCAATATTTTTTTGGCTTTCATCTGGTCTGAATTTGCCACTAAGATACACAATTTGCAAAAAATTAGCAAATCTGTAATGTGTTGAAAATCATTTATTTATTAAATAAAAAGAGGGGACAAAAACAAATTTGCCCCCTCTCCTTACTTGTTTCTATCTACAATTATTCTACTACTAATTTCAAAGTTTGTTGGGTATTACCAGCTACAATTTTCACAAAATACATGCCTTTGCCAAAGTCTTGCGTGATAACAGGAAGAATCTGCTTTCCACTCATTGATCCATAGTTTCTGGCGGCAACTGTCTTTCCCATTTGGTTGACAATTTGCATGTGTACTTCTTCTTTAACAGGAAGATTTATATCAACATAAGCAACATCAAATGCTGGATTTGGAGAAATACCAACTGAGAATAGATCAGCGTTTACATCATTGGCACCCACTGTCTTGCTTTCGGTGTGAGCTCCTCCAAGGATAGCCCCTGCTGCATCAGCAACCATTACAACTACATAAACATT
>CALMWS010000028.1 GCA_937870795.1 uncultured Bacteroidota bacterium
TTACCAATGGGGGCAAAAAGATCAATCATCCTGTTTCCATAATCTTTGCCGGATGGATCTGAAGTCAGTGAAAACTTTTCTTCCGGAAACAATGGAGTAAGATAATCAAATGGTACGCGCTCTTTCACCATTTGGGGTTCAAAACCATTGATCAGTGATACTTTTAGCAGTGCAAAATATTTTTCACCTTCTTTGGGAGGTCTTATAGCTCCTTTGACCGTATCTCCTGTTTTAAGTCCGAAAAGTTTTACTTGTGAAGGGCTCACATAAATATCATCAGGAGACGATAAGTAGTTATAATCAGAAGATCTCAAGAATCCATAGCCATCCGGCATCATTTCCAGTACACCTTCTCCTTCAATCAGACCATCGAGATCGATGTTGAAAACGGGTTCTTGTTCCGGCTCAGCGAAGTTCTCGGCTGATTCCATGTTGACCGGTGGTTGTGCCTGATCATAATTGCGATACCTGCCCTGGTTGTTGTAATCGCGATTGCCATAGTTGTCACGATTGTCCCTGTTTTCGCGGTTCTCCCGATTAGGTCTGTCTTCGCGATTGTCTCTGTTTTCACGATTGGGCCTATCATCGCGATTGGGTCTGTCATCGCGATTTTCTCGATTGGGTCTTTCTTCACGACCCTGATTGCCATCGCGATCCTGGTATCTGTTTTGTTTATAGGGTTGTCTGTCTTTGTTGTGCCTGCGGTCTTCTCTAACCTGACCTTCATTTTGCTGATTTTCCCGAGTGGGTTCTGCAGAAGGCTGTGCTTTTTCTTCTTTGGCTTCTTTCGGCTCTTTTACAGGCGCTTCAGTTTCTTTAGCTTCGGCATTTTCGGTTTTGGAACTGTTGGGTTTTCTTCCCCTCTTTTTTTGTTCGCCGGGCTGGTTGTTTTCAGTTTTGGCGCGCTGAGGACGTTGTTGCTCCTCTTTGCGTTCTGATGCATCAGTGCCGGCTGGTTCGGTGGTTTTGGCTTTATTGGCCAGTGCCTGTTCGTCAAGGATTCTGTAAATAAGGTCTTGCTTGGTTAGCTTCTTGAATCCATCGATGTTGAGTTTTTCTGCAATATCTTTTAACTCAGGTACCAACATCTCATTGAGCTGTAGGATGTCATACATATGCTTTAAAATGAATTTTCCTTTGGATAAATCCTAAAGATGGTGATTGAATGTGTTTACTAATAACTTAAGTTGTTGTGGGGAATAAAGTATGCAGTGGGCAGTTTTGTATACTTTAGTGCTGCAAAATTACAATTCTTTTTTGAATTACAAAACGTTATCTTTGTAGCCTTAAAAGCGGCAAATAATATTTGGCATCAATTTTACAACTAGTTGATTTTTAAATTGTTGCATAATTTAGTTTGTCGTCCGTAACCGTTAAATAATATTTTTATGCTAGAAATTGGCATTATCCGAAACCAAAAAGAGCGGGTAGTTGAAGGTTATCACAAGCGAAACCTGCCCGAAACAGCCATCCAAGAACTAGATGTGATCATTTCATTGGATGATGAAAGAAAAAGTGTTCAAACTTCTTTGGATGCCACCCTGGCTGAAAGCAATGCACTTTCCAAAGAGATAGGCGATCTTTTTAAAGCGGGCAAAGCCAATGAGGTTGCCGAAAAAAAAGAAAAGGTAGCCGCGCTTAAAGAAATGACTAAAGAGCTTGAAACCAAACACAAAGAAATCAAGGACAGGATTGAAGAAAAATTGTTGTCATTGCCCAATGTACCGCACAGCAGCGTTCCAAAAGGTAAAACACCTGAAGAAAATGAGGTCTTTAAAGCCTGGGACAAATCTTTTCCTTCGTTACACGCAGATGCATTGCCCCATTGGGAATTGGCAGAAAAATATGACCTTTTTAGCCTTTCACTCGGTGTACAGCTTACAGGTTCCGGTTTCCCGGTTTACAAAGGAAAAGGAGCTAAATTGCAAAGAGCCCTGATCAGCTTCTTTTTGGATGAAGCCACCAATGCAGGTTTTCAGGAAATCATTCCACCCCTGCTTGTCAACCGCCACAGCGCCAGAGGTACAGGCCAGCTGCCAGATAAAGAGGGACAGATGTACTATTGCGAAAAAGATGATCTTTACCTTATACCAACCGCAGAAGTACCCGTGACCAACTTATATAGAGAAGCTGTAGTTCCTGTAGAAAGTTTGCCCATCAAAATGACGGGCTACACCCCATGCTTCAGAAGAGAGGCAGGATCGTACGGTGCCGATGTCAAGGGCCTCAACAGGGTACACCAATTTGACAAGGTAGAGATTGTTGTCATTGAGCATCCCGACAAATCATACGACACCTTAATGTCTATGGTCCAACATGTAGAAGGACTGTTGGAAAAATTGGAACTACCCTACCGGATTTTGCGTTTATGTGGAGGCGATATGGGATTCAATTCTGCACTTACTTTTGACTTTGAAGTATTCTCCGCGGCTCAGCAAAAGTGGCTCGAAGTGAGTTCTGTTTCCAATTTTGAGAGTTTTCAGGCCAATCGAATGACATTGAGGTATAAAGACACAGATGGTAAAAACAAACTGGCACACACGCTCAATGGCAGTGCACTTGCGCTGGCCAGAATAGTAGCATCATTGCTTGAAAACAACCAAACCACCGATGGTATTGTTATACCAGAAGTGTTGAGAAGATACACAGGCTTTGATAAAATATAATTGACTAAAACAATATGATTGCTTATTATGTAATACTTGGCGTATTTACCCTGATAGGTATGGGAGTAAGTTCGCGCTTAAAATCAAAATTTGAACACTACAGTAAATTTGGTACCCGAAGTGGTATGTCTGGAGCAGAAATAGCTATGACCATGCTGCAACATTACAACATCCGCGATGTAAAGGTGGTGGAAGGGCAGGGATATCTTTCTGACCACTACAACCCACAGACCAAAACCGTGGCGCTTTCACCAAATGTGTACCATGGAAGAAGCATTTCAGCTGCAGCTGTTGCGGCACATGAATGCGGACACGCCGTACAGCACGCCACTGCCTACAGCATGCTTACCCTTAGATCCAATCTTGTTCCCGTAGTTCAGTTTTCCAGCCAGATTCAACAATTTTTGTTTATGGCAGCCATTTTTGGCATTGGTGCCGGTATAGGAGGCAGTCTGCTTATGACGGTATTGGTTGTAACCTTTGGAATCACAGCTCTTTTTAGTTTGATCACCCTACCTGTTGAATTTGACGCATCCAAAAGAGCACTTGTTTGGCTGGACCAAAGCGGGGTTGCTGTCAACCAGGAATATGACGGAGCCAAAGATGCTTTGTGGTGGGCCGCTATGACTTATGTTGCCCAGGCTTTGGGCGCATTGGTAATGTTTTTGTACTTTCTTTTAAGTTTTATCGGTAGAGAAGAATAATCAAACCAATATGAATACAGAATTAGATAGTTTCCTGGCCGACGGCTACGTCCATATGGACAAAACCCTTGACCACCTGACTGAAGAAATGAGCAAGATCAGGGCTGGTAAAGCCTCTCCTGCTATGATTTCGGGCATACATGTAGATTATTATGGCAGCCCAACTCCTTTGCCACAAATAGCCAACGTTACAGCCAGTGACGCGCGTACCATTGTTATCCAACCATGGGAGAAAAAAATGCTGGCAGCCATCGAAAGGTCTATTTTTGAAGCCAACCTGGGCATTACACCCATGAACAATGGTGAAGTAATTATGCTGACCATACCTCCGCTTACAGAAGAGAGGAGGTTGTCATTAGTAAAACAGTGTAAAGCCCTGGGAGAAGATGCCAAGGTTGCTGTAAGAAACATCAGACATAAATTGATGGAACACATCAAAAAAGAAGTGAAAAACGGTTACCCTGAAGACATGGGCAAGAAAAAAGAAGCCGAGGTTCAGAAGTTTGTTGATGATCATACTGACAAAGTAAACAAACTGTTAGACGCCAAAGAAAAAGACATAATGAAGGTATAATACAAACTTTTATTTTGTTTACTATGAAAGCTCCGATGATATCGGGGCTTTTTTTGTTTCAGAAAAGACTTTATTAATGTTTTTTTTACTCCAGGGTTATTTTATTGTTAACATTGGGTTAACATATCTTTTATATGTAGTATTTTAGCCCTTGAGACAATTTGTTTTTTTAACCAAACTTAATAGACAATGAAACAAAATTTCGTGATTCTATTACTGACGTTACTTTCTTTTACTGCGATCGGACAACGCATGATAAAAGGTAAAGTCAGTGATGCAGCAGGAGCTCCATTAATTGGGGCCAACGTAGTGGTGAAAGAAGTTCCAACAGTAGGAACAATCACTGATGTAGATGGCAATTATGAACTTCAGGTGCCATCCAGTGCAACCGCTTTGATTTTCAGTTACACCGGCTTTGATACCCAGGAAATAGCACTGGGCAATTCAAACATGGTGGATGTTACACTGGCCGAAGGTAAAATCCTTGACGAAGTGGTAATCGTAGGTTATGGTTCACAATCCAAAAAAGATGTGACCGGTTCCATTTCAAAGGTAAGTGG
>CALMWS010000029.1 GCA_937870795.1 uncultured Bacteroidota bacterium
GCAGATTTTACCTTCTTCCTGTAGTTATTGATGAAGATGTTTTTCATGATCGTAAACAACCAGGCCTTAAAATTGGTGCCTGGAGTAAACTTGTCCTTGTTGGTCAATGCCCGGAATGCAGTTTCCTGATAAAGGTCCTTGGCATCCTCCTGACTCTTGGTTAAATTGTAGGCAAATGAATGCAGCGAAGCGTTTAATTGGTTTAGTTGACCATAAAATTCAATCGTGGACATTTTGTTTTATTTTCGTATTACAAAGGTAATAAACTGTTTAATTAAAATCAACAAATGATTAAACAAAAAGAATCAATCTAAATCTAAAGATATCTAATTTATTGAAAATCAGCACTAATATTTCTAGAATTAATATTATTTTAACAGTATATTCAGAAAATTTTGTCAGAAATGTTGCTCAAGCGGTTCTTTTTAGTCCTGAAATTATCTACTCCGCAGTGCCACCTTTTAATTAAGGCATGCTTACATTTGTGTCAGTCATGTTGTTGTCCAATTACAAGTCAGATGGTATAGAAGCAGGTTGCGATGAAGCCGGTAGAGGTTGCCTGGCAGGTCCGGTTTTTGCAGCCGCAGTGATCCTCCCTTCCACTTTTAACCATCCTTTGCTCAATGATTCCAAAAAACTGAGCCACCACCAACGTTCAGAACTCAAAACGATCATCGAAGCCGAAGCAGTTTCCTATGCTGTAGCCATGAAAACAAATGAGGATATCGATCAGCACAACATTTTGAGATGCTCGATCATGGCAATGCACGATGCTGTAAAAGCTCTAACTTTAAAACCGGATCGTCTGCTGATCGACGGAAATCGTTTTTATCCCTATGACAATATACCTCACCATTGCATCATCAAAGGAGATGGAAAATACATGTCAATAGCGGCTGCTTCAATCCTGGCCAAAACGTACAGAGATCAATTTATGGAAAACATGGATCAACAATACCCAGGCTACGGTTTTGCTATTCACAAAGGATATCCCACTTCCGCTCATCGAGAGGCCATATCGAAGCTGGGGCCGTGCATCCTCCACCGCAAAACCTTTCGTTTATTACCCGAGGTCTCACCATTGCTTCTCTTTGAATAACGATAATATATGAAATTACATTCTTTTGTTTTTAATGACTTTGAAGAAAACACCTATTTACTTTACGATGGTGAAGGCTCGGATTGTATAATCATTGATCCCGGCAATAATGGCACGGCTGAAAATGGAGAACTGATGGCATTTATAACCAAGCATCAGCTCAAGGTCAATAGGCTGATCAATACGCATTGCCACATTGACCATGTATTGGGAAATGCATGGGTCAACAAACAGTTCGACGTTTACCCGGAAGCACATCGGGGTGAAATTCCGGTATTGGAGTCGTGCGAAAGGGTGGCTCAGATGTACGGCATTCCTTATATTCCTTCACCCCCCATCGCCTCCTTTTTACAGGAAGGAGATACCATTACTCTGGGTAATCAGATCCTGGAAGTATTGTTTTGTCCCGGCCACTCTCCCGCCAGCATTTGCCTTTATTGGCGGAATGGAAAACTGCTCTTTGCAGGCGATGTACTGTTTCACCGAAGCATAGGCAGAACAGATTTGCCGGGTGGCAACTATGATACTCTTATCGAAAGCATTGAAACCAAACTAATGTCGTTGCCGGATGATGTGATGGTGTACCCTGGCCATGGCATACCAACCAATATAGGGGATGAACGACGGTTCAACCCTTTTCTCACAAAATAAAAAAGCCCACCATGTCAATCCGCACCCCCAACCCAATTCATTTTATCATTTGGCTTTTACTTCTTACTGCTGAGCTTTCGGCCCAACTTACCATCAAAATAGATGCTATTCCTGCCCTGCCCACTATGCCCAACGTCTATCTTGCCGGAAATTTTAATGGCTGGAATCCCGGCTTGAGCAGTTATGAACTCAAAAAAGATGATGCAGGAACATACAGCATCACTTTTACACCACCTGTTGGCAACCTGGAATTTAAATTCACCATGGGCAGTTGGGCTACCGTTGAAACCAATATAACGGGTGCAGACATTGCCAATCGTAAATTTGTTTATAATGGCACGCCAACCAACTTACATCTTTCCATCGCAGCCTGGAAAGGAGCCATTGTTTCAACAGCGTCGCCCAATGTTGTTTTGCTCAACAATCAATTTCCGGTTGCCTCACTCAACCGCACAAGGGCCATCTGGCTTTACCTGCCGCCTTCCTACCACATAGATACTACCAGGATGTATCCCGTAGTTTACATGCTCGATGGTCAAAATCTGTTTGATGCTGCCCTCGCTTATGCCGGTGAGTGGAAGGTAGATGAAAGCCTCGACCAATGGCACCAAAATGAGCAAATGGATTTTATTGTGGTAGGCATTGCCAATGGAGAAAGCCAAAGACTCAATGAATACAGTCCCTGGGTCAATCCTCAATACGGAGGAGGCGAAGGTGCACTGTTTTTGCAATTCATCACAGAAGAACTAAAGCCTTACATCGATGCGCATTACAGGACAAAAACAGAGGCGGCAAGTACAGCCATTGCAGGTAGCAGCATGGGTGGCTTGTTTAGCTTTTATGCAGGCTTTCAAAGGCCGGATGTTTTTTCAAAGATTGGGGCCTTTTCTTCTTCTTTTTGGTTTTCACCTATGGTCTTCACCTGGATAGCACAGCAACCTTTGGGCACATTAAACAACAAAGTATACCTCACTGCAGGTACTGCAGAGGGAAGCACTCAGGTTGCCGACATGTTGAAAATGCGTGATCTACTGATCCAAAAGGGCTTTAATGTTTATCATTTAAAGGCAGATACCGATACAGGAAAAGGGCACAACGAAAGCTATTGGGCCGAAAAATTTCCGGTGGTGCTGCGTTGGTTATTTGAAGAGGGAACTACCGCGTCCAAGCAACAGACAGCTTATGATCCTAGCCGATGGATTCAATGCGCTGATTCTACCTGCCGATATATCGGACCAGATTGCCATCAATGTAATATCTACATTTCAGATGTCAGTGGAAAACACTTATGCACATGGATGGTAAATGCAAACACACCATTTGAATTACCTCCGCATTACAGTGGTGTACTAGTGTTTACCATTATACAGGATGGAAAATTAATCCACACAGAAAAGGGGCTAATTAAGCCCTGATAACTCTTATTTGAGTGTGATCTGGCCCTTGGTGTAGGAGAGAGCTGCTTTGATAAAGGCATCGTCTTTGCCCTGTTCAACAGCCTGACTTACCGGATCGCCGTTGCTTTGGATGTAATGCCAGTTGCGCAAAAGCGTGGTAGATATCTTTTGTTTCATACTGCCATTCACAACGTATTTGGGCTTTGTTTTTTGAACATATTGTATGAAGGCAAGATTGAGTTTTGCCCAATCAGGCTCCTGATTCAAATTTATTCTTCCACGCAACAGTTCAAGACACAGGAAGGGTAGAACCTGATTTTGCAATGCATGATATTCCTGTCCATATTCTATGCTGTCACCTGGAACAAACACCTCCGGATCGATGCCACCACCACCATATACATTTCTTTTCAGATGGAGGGTTTTGAAAACAGTGCTCTTTTCAATTGCACTTCTTGTATTGGGTTTAAACGGTGAGCGGTGATAAACTTCTTCTTCATACGAGGCAGCATCGGTTATTTCTTTTTGAATCGACCTTCCGGCAGGTGTAAAATATTTGGCTGTTGTGAGTCGCAGCGCTCCACCATTCGAAAGATTGAATTGTTCCTGAACCAAGCCCTTTCCGTAAGTTCTCCTGCCAATGATGATGCCGCGATCGTGATCCTGGATGGCTCCAGCTATTACCTCAGATCCTGATGCTGAATATTCATCCACCAGTACAGCAATCTTATTGACATTAAAAAATGCCTTTCCATTGGTAAGATAGTCTTGCCGCTGCGCATTGCGACCCTGGGTATACACGATTAGTTTTTCTTTGTCTCTTATTAGCTGATTGATGATTTTTGTAGCCTGGGGCAGGTAACCACCCGGATTGCCCCGCAGGTCAAGGATCAGGTGTTTGGCTCCTTGTTTATCAACCATCCGTTCCAGATTTTCCATAAATTCCTGGTAGGTGTTGCTGCTGAATTGTGTAATCTGAATGTAAGCGGTAGAATCGTCAATTTTATAAGCTACATCTGCAGAATGAATGGCAATTTGATCGAGCTTTACATTTTTAAGTAAGCCCTGGGCAGCATTTTTTCTTTTTATTTCCAACTTTACGCTACCCGTAGCCGATCTGAGTCTTTGCCTGATTTCTTCGAAGGGCATGCCCACACCCGCCACCATGGTATCATTGACAGAGATGATCTGATCCAACTGTTTTATGCCTGCTTTGTCAGCAGGTGAGCCCTTGACCACTTTAAGAACAACTACGGTATCCTGAATGTAATAACTTTCAATGCCGATGCCTTTAAAGCTGCCATCCATGGTTTCGTTGACTTCCTTTAATTCAGCCGGACTCAGGTATATGCTATGGGGATCCAAACGCTGTACCATGGCTTTTACCGCCTCTTCCATGAGGGTATCAGATGAAATGGTATCTACATATCGCGACTCAATAAATCGAATAACTTCTTCTACTCGGCCTAAACTTACAAAATCGGCATCTACCTTTTTTACAAGACGCTCAGTTTTATCATTCATCTTATATCCCAGTAAAATACCAATTGACATGGCAATCGCCAATAAAAATGGCTGCCAGATTTCAAATTTTACCGGCACTGAAGTTTGTTGCTCTTTGTTTTGTTCAACCATTGGATAGCATAATGCATATTTCTTGCCAAATCCCTCAAATGGGGTGTTTTTTGGAGAGAATTATGAAAAAAAGGGCAGGGAAAAGCCTATTTTATTCTTTGATGTGAATCCATTGTGCCAGATTGGGACAATCCAAATAAAGCACATCTACGTCTATGTAGGCTTTTTTCATTTTTTCTTCAATCCAGGTATTGAAATATTGTGCCTTTTTACTTTCCTTGGCATAATAGGATATTTTATCATAATCCTGCTTGAGGTTGGCCTGGTGCGGCTTGGATTTTGAAAACAATTTGAGCAACCTGTACATTTTGTCTCCTTTAAGATCCTTGAATTCAACAACCTTACTCAAACCTCCAATGTTGAGTTTGTCGATGGCAAAGTAGGTTTCTGGATCGAGATCTTTGGTTTCAAAATAATTGTTGCCTGTATTGGGATTCTTCATTTTTCCGTTGTTGGAATAGCTGGGCATGGTCTTTACAGAGTGTTTTTTGACGGCCTGTTCAAACGTCATGCTGTCGATTTCAATCTGTACCTTGATGGAGTCGAGCTTTCTTTTGGCAAGGTCCCTGTCGGCCTGGGTAATATCCGGAGAAATCAAGATGTGTTTAGCCCTAACGCTGTTTCCCTTTCGCTCCATCAGCTGGATGATGTGAAAACCAAATTCGGTCTCTACCACTTCAGATATCTCTCCCGGCTGTAAGGTAAATACGGCAGCTTCAAATTCTGGTACATAGATCCCTCTTTTGGCAAAGCCCAGATCTCCTCCTCTTTTGGCTGATTCGGGATCCTCTGAATATTTCCCTGCCAATGCTCCAAAATCTTCACCTTTGCTAATCTTGTCTTTCAATTCTGTGGCCAGATCAAGCGCTTTCTTTCTTTCTACATCATTGACTTCCGGCTGCAGCACAATTTCGCCCAGCTCAACTTCTGAACTCAGGTAAGGCAGACTGTCTTTTGGTATGCCATTGTAAAAAGCAATCACTTCTGCCGGTGTAATGGATACGTTGTCAATGAGTTTGGCCTGCATTTTTTCTGCCAGTAATTTCTGGCGCTGATCCTCTCTGAACCTTTCTTTCATTTCACCAATGGTGGCTCCGTAGTAATCTTCAAAAAAGGCTTCGTCGCCATTCATTTGTCTTAAGATGGACTCAAATCTGAAATTCAGCTGACTTTCTACATCTTCATCCGAGACTTCAACACTATCTAATTTGGCCTGGTAAACGATCAGCTTTTGGGCAATCAGGTTTTTGAGTATTTCACATTTGGCATTGGCACTAATCTTGGCCTTGGATGCCACCATATACGCATATTCGTCTTCCACTTCTGAAAGCAGAATATTTTCTCCACCCACGCGGGCAACCACTTTGTCGATGAGATAACTCTGACTAAAAACCACCTGAATTATCAGGATAAAAAACAAAAAGATGCTGAATTTCTTCATTTGTATGCTTGCTATTAAATACTGGCTTGTGACAGCTCAGTATACAGATTCACTTAAAAACGGTTGTAAGTTCAATTTGTAGGTGGAGGTAAGTCGTAATAAAATATTAATTGTTTTCCTCCAGGTACAATTTGACCTTTGAACTTCCAAATTCTTTATCAAAAAGCTGCTGCTTTTTCTGCTTCAGCAATTTGATTTTTCTTTCATTCAAAATTACTTTCTCAATTTTTGCCTCTATGTACTCATAGGGAGGTACTTTGCTGGCTGGGGCGTATTTAAGGATGCGAATGAAATATTCTTCATCCTTGTCTTTTTTTCTCATCTCTTTGCCTTCCCCATACCAACTTCGATTTACAAAATTTTTGGGCAGCAAGGTCTCCAATTGGGAGATGGTTTTCCATGTGGAATCGTCGAGATCGGTGTATAGGGCCTGACCTTCACAAAAGGCAGCCACGGCCGTCTTGTTTCCCTTTTTCCAATCCTTATAAAATCCATCCAATGATTTTACATCTTCCGGAAATTTTGCCAATTGGTATTTTGCTATCGCCTCCGGCAGTACAAATTCATCAGAATGGTTGTTGTAATAGACCTTTTTTTCTTCCTGCGTAACGGTGGTGTCGAGCAGTTCTGTGGCCAACTTACTTTCGTAATTATACAATAACAAAGAAGACCGGTATTCATCGATCATCTTTTCCAAATTGATGTCTTTGGGAAGATTTTTTTCAGCTTCCAAAATCATCAACTGGTCTTTTACCCAATTGTTGACTATCCCTTTGAGGATGCGCAATGAATCTTCAGGTGAATTGCTTGATTGTAGAAGATTGGAAATGTCTGACTGATACAATTGCCTGCTTCCTACTTCAGCCAAAAGCTGCCCCTTCTCCTTGTTGTTGGCATCATTGTTCATTAGGTTACGACACGACCAATGCCCCAACGCTAGAAAAAAGATAATGATCCACAACTTGTTCAAGTCCGATTATTTTGCCAGTTTCTTAACTACGTCATTCATAATCTCTACCTTGTAAGAGGCCATCAATTCTTTAATCCACTCTTTTTCCAGGTAATCCTGATAGTCGGCCACAACATAGCCGCGTGCCTCTTTGAGTGTCTTATTCCTTACCGGGAAAATTTGCGAAATCTTGGAAAACACAAAGCCTTGTCCGTCTTCTGATTTAGCCACTGCTGTCTGAAAATCTTTTTGCCAGGTGAGTGCCGAAAGTTTTGGATTTTGTCTTTCCATGGTTTCTTCAACATAGCTAACCATTTGAGTCTTTTTGTTGAATTTTTTCATCACTTCCTCAGCACTTTTTTTAGCAGCATACTTGGCTACTTTTTCTGCTTCTTTTTGCTCAGTGGTTTTTACCGTGTAAGTAATCAGGGAACCTTTTTCTTCGGTCTTATAGTTGTCCTGATATTTTTGATGATAGGCTGCCAGTCCTGTTGAATCCTGGTTGGCACGATCCCACACGGCGCGTTTGGTGGCTTCAAACAACAG
>CALMWS010000030.1 GCA_937870795.1 uncultured Bacteroidota bacterium
ATTAGTCAGCCCACACATAGACCTTTTACATCACAAAGAGATTGTGCAGCATTGAAACATTAAGGAAATTAAGAGAATTAAGGTATTACTCTTAATAGCCCGCTTAATGCCTCTAAATTTTCTTAATGCCTGTGCCTATAAAACGTAGTTTTGTATTTTGTTTTCAAAAAATACCAACATCTCTTCCCAAGGCACCCTGTCTCTAAATACGCGCATCCCTTCCATGGAAATTCCAAAGAAGTCCTTTAATACAAGTTCTGTTGATTTTATAGATTTATACAACTTTATTAAACATGAAGGGAATGAAGGGAATTCAGACAGTTCTCTCATTTATTCAAATGGCTGATCCTAAAAATGGGGTTTTTATGTGTACCACAAAACCTCACTGACCCTTTTCACAAAAAATACTGTTTTGTTTTCCCTGCAAATTAGTCAGCCCACACATAGACCTTTTACATCACAAAGAGATTGTGCAGCATTGAAACATTTAGAGCATTTAGTAACATTAAGGTTTCTTAAAATAATTATCCCTCTAAATACATCTTGTTGCATCTAATGCCTGTGCCTATGAAACGAAGTTTTGCAGACATGGAAGAATTTGTAATATTCTAATCACTATTAAAGTTTCACCAAAATATATCACCCTCTTACTGCAATAGCATCTTCATAAGATCTGCTTTCTTGCGCCTCGAAACATCAATGATTTTTCCATTGGCCATTACTACCTGCCCCCCTTCCCCTTTGATGTATCGACTAATATATCTTATGTTAACCAGATGAGAATTATGCAATCTAATAAACTGTTCTTCCCCCAATTGATCCTCAAATTCTTTGAGGGTTTTGGACGCCAGAATTTTGCGGTTTTCAGTAAAGTAAAGTAATGTATAGTTGGAGTCTGCGTCCAAATGGATTAGCTCATTCAATTCAAAAAAACTAATGCCTTCCAAGGTGGGAATAGCAATTTTATTAAAATTCCTAATTCCTTTTTGCGAATTATAAGAAAGCACTTCAAGTTGTGCCGAGACATCAACTGCCTTAACAATTGGAATCCTTGAAATTGCTGCCTTTAATTCTTCTATGTCAATAGGCTTTAATAAATAGTCGAAGGCTGCAAATTTTATTGCCTTAATGGCATATTGATTATAGGCTGTCGTGAAAATTAAGTGGAAGTTTTTTTCAGTCAAATTATTAAGCATATCAAAGCCATTAATACCCGGCATTTCTATATCCAAAAAAACAACATTAGGCCTCAGGATCTCAATCTTTGATTTACCATCTGCCCCTCCATCTGCTTCACCTATTACTTCAACTTCAGGACAATGATCAGCCAGTTTTTGGCGGAGCACCATTCTTCCCTTTTCCTCGTCATCAATGATTAGTGCTGTTAGCATATGTTGATTGTAATTGTTAGTTGATTCTGACCTTTAATTCTATCCTGGTGCCGGCAGGAAGACCATTGTTTGTCAGGTCGGTGATTTTAACCTGGCTGACTTCGTTTTTATTAAAGATGCTAAGTCTGTCTTCAGATAATTGCATGCCGTACGACCTTTGTTTTTTTATAGATGTGTTACCAGCGGCAACTCTGCCCACACCGTTGTCCTCAATAGTATAAAGAAGATAATTTTCATCCCGTCTTATTTTAATCAATAATATTCCTTGCTCGCCCTTTTTATTTCTCAATCCATGAATAATGGCATTTTCAATATATGGTTGAATTATCAATGAAGGGATTTTAATATCCATATTTTTAATTTGCTCATCTATTTCAAAACGAGTTGTGAATTTTCCTTCTGATCTCATTTCTTCGAGTTGTATGTAAAGTTCCATCGTTTCGATATCTTTTTCAAATGAAACCAGGTTTTCTTTACTGCTATCAAGAATGTTGCGAATCAGTTTTGCAAACTTATTGAGGTACAGTGATGCATTATATCTATCATTCATGTGAATAAACGCATCAATACTGTTAATGCAATTAAATATAAAATGAGGGTTCATCTGAGCCTTTAAAGCAGCCATTTCTGTTTCTGCTATTTTGTTCTTTAATTTTGATTCAGTTCTTATAATATTGACCCTGTATTTATAGATGCCAATTGCGATAAAAACCAACAAAGCTCCACTTAACATATAAAATAATGTGGTTTCATACCAATAGGGTAATACAACTATATTAATAAGTGCGGGCTTATGTGACCACTGCATATTTGAATTTGCTGAATACACCTGCAACGTATATGTACCAGGCTTAAGTTTTGTATAATTTACAAAACTTCGTTGGCCGGTATAAACCCAATTGGTGTCAAGGCCGGTTAACCTGTGTCGGTAGATGATATTTTCGGTTTGTGAAAAATTGGGAGCCTGATATTCAATATTTATAAAGTTTTTTCCTGGTGGAAGAATAACCTCTTTCAAATAAGGTGTATTGATAGCCGAAGGATAGTCTTCATTATTTACCTGAATTTTGGTAAACAATGGGATGGGCGAAATCTGAGTTACAGGTTTAAAGTCTTTACTAATTTTATTGATGCCATCCAATCCTCCGAACCACAAATTGCCTTCAGGATCATTGGTACAAGCTGCCGTATTAAATTCAGACCCCTGAAGGCCATCTGCCTCACTGTATTTATTAACTGTTTTGGTCTGCGGGTTAATCATATTAATTCCTCTGTTTGTGCTTACCCAGATGTTTCCATTTAGATCCTCAAGTACAGCATAAATTACACGATCAGACAATCCATCTTCCTGGTTCCAAATTTCGATTATTTTCTGGTTTCTTGCATCAGCCTGTATTAATCCCTCATTGGTGGCAAGCCACCAATACTTGGAAGTGACAATAAAGTGTGAACAATGGTCAGAAATTTTCACAAATTGGGGATAATTTGTAAAAACACCGGTTTTCATATTGTATTTGGTCAACCCTCCGGTTTCAGGGCCGATAAGCAATTCTTCTTCATTGAGCTGATAAATATAGCGAGCTCTATATAGGGCATGCTTTTTCACACTTTTCAACGGATCCTTGATACTTTCCCAATTTTTTGTGTCAATGTTAAAATATTTAAATCCCATCTTGTATCCTGCAACAAAAAGTTTGTTTTCATCCTTCAACTTAACAAGTGCAGAAAGTTCCAGGGTGGTTCCATCGACATCGTTATAAAGTTGAAACTTTTTTGTCTTCTTGTTAAAAGAACATAGTCCGCCCCAGGTAGCAAGCCATAACGTTTGAGCATCCCCTTTTACAATGGTGTACATATTACGTGCATCCGTTTTGAACTGTTTGCTCTCGGGGGGTAAATGGTATGAGTAATCATTTGTTATAATGTTCAGCATCAAAAGACCTCCTGTCATGGTTGACAGGTAAAACTCATTTCCATCTTCTGTGTACAATGCAGTTATAAAATTCTCGGGCAATTGTTCCATTCCTAAGGAGGCTTTAATACGCCATAAAGCAAATTGCTGACTCGCCGGATCGTATTCTGCAATACCTGCACCACTTACCCCAATCCAGGTTATACCTTGTGAGCTCGTAAAAAAACTTAATATAAAATTTTTCAAAATGCTGTTAGGGTCGGTAGATGCCTTAGCTGACTGCACTGAATTTGTTGCCAGGTTTATCCTGAGCATTCCATCTGATCTGCTTCCCATCCAAATGGTCGTCGCATCACTTTGGTGAATTCTTACAGGATCAGCAATTAGATTTGCTTTTCCCATGAGGATGTCCACTTTAGTATATTCTTTGGAAACGGGATCTAAATTTACGATTTTATTATCTGTAGAAATAACCCAGATGTGGTCATTTATGGTTCCTATTGCCCTAATTGCTGTACCCTCAGCCAAAAATGTATTTGGTGAAATAACGGGTTTCCATTTATGGGCTGATTCCCATTGGTAAATCCTGGTTTTAGTTGCTGCATACAATTTTTTTTTGTCATAACTCAAAGCGATATCCACAATGGCTTCACCAAAAAATCCTGACGTGGTTTCATAGGCCTTTCCTGCAATTTTATCAACAATGGTAATTTTATTGGTTTGATGTATGACAATTACACCATTATTATTTTCCAGAATTTTATAAGTCCATAAGTTTCTGTCAACTTTAGCATACGGATATTTATCTGATACCCTATAAATACTATCTGTTTTATAATCCAAAATAAAAACTTCCGAAACCGAGCCTGCCCAAAAGATGCTGTCACGGTCAACGTGCATGGCGGTAATCATTTCTGCCGGCCTGAATTTAGGGGTTCTTATTTTGAGAGCTACTTTTTTAAATGACTTGCCATCAAAACGATTTATACCGTGTTGGGTTCCAAACCACATAAATCCTTCCGGAGTTTCAGTAATACTGTACGGACTGTTTTGACTTAGCCCGTTTTTTGTTGTATAGGTTTTGAAGTGCAGGTTTTGGGAGAAACAAGGCACAATTGAGAATAAAAAGAAATATGTGAAAAATGCTCTCAAATCAATGTCAAAGAAAATCTAATGTAATTAAATACTTTCTGAATATAAGGTTAAGGTCGATTTTCTTTTTTCTGAAAATCTTTATGTCCGCATTGCCACATCATAAATGCATACTGATCTGCAAAATTGGCCCATGTTACCTTTTTATCTTCTGTAAAATGGCCGTTGTCATAGTTAACTTTAAGTAATACAGGCTTTTGGCTTTTTGAACAATTTTGCATGGCTGCTGCAAATTTACCGGGTTGCCATACTATGACTCTGGGGTCATTCCATCCTCCCACACTCATAACAGCTGGATATTCCACCCCATATTGCACATGGGCTGTACCATCCATCTCGTATAATGCCCTACATTCAGTGCTATCTTTGACCGTGCCAAATTCAGGGATATTACCAGGGCCGTTGGGAGTGTTTTCCATACGCATGGCATTGTTGCAACCTACATTGGTTACGGCAGCTGCATAGAGGTCAGGTCTTTCTGTAATTGCCCTCGTAATGAGTATACCCCCAGCTGATGTACCGGTACCTGCCAGTTTTTTTGCATTTGTATATCCGCTATTGATTAACCATTCAGCACAACTGTTGAAGTCTTTCCAGGTATTGGGTTTGGTTTTTTTAAACCCTGCCCTATACCATTTTTCACCCTTCTCTCCGCCTCCCCTCACGTGCGGATATGCTAATACAATGCCTTTTGTTGCAAGGCTTGCCTGCATGTAATTGAAATAGGGTACCATGCTTGAACCATAAGCCCCATAACTCTCCATAAAACATGGGTTATTTCCATCTTTGACCAAATCCCTGTCATATACGATCGTCAATGGGATCATAGTTCCATCATGCCCTTTAACTTCTACATCTTCAACCTTTAGTTTGTTATACTTTTCCGGATAAACAGGCACCTCATTATACCTGCTTTTTTTCCATTCATTGGTTTGCAAATCCAATTCAAATTCTGTAAAGGGTTGAATGAAGCTTCCGATGTTGATTATAAATTCATTTGTGCTCTTGTCCAGATTATAAACGCCAATTGTGCCTGATATTGGAGTTTTTACATTTATCAATTTTTCATCCGAAAGATTCATCTTATACAAATAACCATTGATGCCATCTGAATAAACCAACAATAAATAATCTTTGGAAATGGCCATGGATTGAATCAACTTCTCCTTTTCTGGTATTAAAACCGTAGCATTTGCAACATCCGGTTTTCTTAAATCTATTTTAATCAGCTTGTAATTTGATGTGCCCCCTTTCGTCGTGATGGCATACATGATTTGGTCTTTAAACTCTACCTGTATTACAGAATCTTCTGTTCCAACAAGGAGTTCCCATTCAATTTTTGGGTTAAAAAACGATGATGCAGGAGCAATGTAAAGTTTCTGTTCGCTTTGCACTGTATTGACATAGCTTACTATATAGTTCTTGTGGTTTTGATTAAGTGTAGCGGTTGGCCATTCCTCTTCCCGGATACCGAGTTCCGGATTGCGAGCCCTACTGAAAAAATCAATATCCTCAGATGGGTCGGTTTTTAACCTATGATACATGGTTTTACTGTTTTTTAATGCCTCACCACTTGTAACATCTGCTGATGACAATTTGCTGTATAGAAAACCTGTATTGTCAAATGTCCATTCTGTTATTCCACCCCAAGTTGGCCCAAGTTCCTCTGGTAAAAATTTTTTTGTCGCTACATCCAAAATTCTTAAAATGCCAATTTCAGCACCATTCTCTGTAAAAGCGATGCCCAAAAACTTTCCATCATGACTTGGTAAAAAACCGCTTACTGAAAGTGTCTTACCAGTCGTATAGGTTTCTGGGTCAAAAAGAAAAACATCCTTCCCAAACTTGCCCTCCCGATAATAAATTTTTGACACATTTGTCCCTGCAGCTATTTTTCTGAAAAACAGCCTGCCTCCCCTATATTCCCGACCACGCACCTGATCTGGTGTTAGTTTGTCCAACGCCTCCCACTCCCGAATCAAATCATCCCTTCCGGAAATTTTAGACATAACATCATTGGTGTACAATGCCTGTTCCTTATACCACTGTGCTGTCTCAGGGTTGTCCAAATCTTCTAGCCACCTGTAAGGATCCGGATATGCTACTCCAAAATGTATATCAATATCAGGGCTTGTTTTAGTGAATGGATATGTTTGTGCAAACACCTGTGCATTAAACAGAAACAAAGTGGCTGGTATGTATGTCAGCTTCAATAAAAAAAGAGACCCTTTATTTATTCTCATCACAATACTTATTATAGATTTAACTTCGATTGATTTTAAAAACAATTAAAAACGCGTTGTTTATGTACTACTTATCTTTCAATTACAAACTTTCTGACAATTGCTTCCCGGGATCCCTTATAAATTAAGAGAAAGTATACTCCCGAAGGGCTATGCGAAACATCAATCATTTGTTTATGGTAGGTTCCCATCTTAATACCATTGGAGTTGTACATTTCTATTCTATCAATCCCATGTTTTGATTGTACATAAAGAAAATCTTTTGCAGGATTTGGTGAAATGATAACAGTTAAATTAGACAGTTCTGTGGTCGCCGTGATTTCATCAACGAGGCCATTGCAATTGTCATCTATCCCATTTCCCGGAATTTCTGAAACACCAGGATTGACATTTGAATTGAAATCATCGCAGTCGTTGGCCTCTATAAATCCGTCTCCATCCAGGTCATCATCCGGTGTGTTGGGATTGCAATCATCATCGATGCCATTGTACGCAATTTCTGCCGATCCAGGATTGATTGCATCGTTGTTGTCATCGCAGTCATTCTCTTTATTGAATCCATCTTTGTCAAGATCATCATCCAATGTTGAGGGATTGCAATCGTCATCGATGCCATTGTATACAATTTCTAATACTCCCGGGTTTACTGCAGGGTTATTGTCGTTACAGTCATTGGCCTTGGAAAATCCGTCTCTATCCAGGTCGTCATCCAGCGTTGTTGGGTTGCAATCGTCATCGATGCCATTGTATACAATTTCTGTTATCCCTGGATTAATCCCTGCATTGTTGTCGTTGCAATCATTGGCAATGACATATCCATCACCATCAAGATCATCGTCTGGAGTTGCGGCGTTGCAGTCATCATCTAATCCGTTGTATGCTATTTCTGCAACCCCCGGGTTGATGCTGGCATTGTTGTCATTGCAGTCAATAGCCATAACATAACCATCTCCATCGAGATCATCGTCTGGAGTATTGGGATTACAATCGTTATCCAAACCATCATAGGGTATTTCTGCTGCCCCGGGATTTGTTTGGGGATTAGTATCATCACAATCTTCATTAGCATAATATCCATCATTGTCCAAATCTGTTACATCTGAAACCGATATACAGCCTAGTTTAAAATTGCCAAAAGAATTTGAAAAAGCAATGTTTTCCAATGAATTAAAGTTGGCTTGAATAGGACTTGAGTTTTCTAAATTGCCATTGATATACCTATAAACAAAGTTGGTTTCAAAGTCGATAATATATTTTAAATTCAAATCCTCCTGTACATCAATAAAGTGGTCCTCATAAAAAATATCAGTACTGAAAAATTTGATTTCAAAACCAGATACCATTGAAACATTCATTTCAACCTCTACCTGGCCATTTACAGCATTTAGTCCTACCTCTATAGCAATATTATCACCACTTATAAATGACAAATAAGCTTGATTTACATCATTGTTACTACATGAAGAAAACAATCCTCCGTTCCAGGCTATATTGGCAGTGGCATTGCTTAGATCTGTCCAACCGGAATTTTGACTGCTGAGCTGTCCTTGCGAATAAGATTCAAAATCGTCATTCAGCAATAAGGTCTGGCTACCCAACGAGGTGCAGCCTGTCAATAGCATAATTAAAATTAGCTTAAATTTCATGATTTTGATTTTACTTAGTTAATGAAGTGGTAAATATTTTTGATTTAACCTGATTGGAATAAATTGCCTGAATACCATATTTAGCGTTTAAAACCTTACCCTTGTCTAAATATCTTGTGTCGTCCGGTCCAGCATTGGCATATTGCATCATGCCCTTTCCCTCGTCGATGTAAATTATATAATAACCGGGCTTTACTTTAGGCTCATTCCATTGAATTCCGTTCCCTTCTTTTTTGTCTATGTTTTTAACCACAAGTTCTTCCGTTGTGCCATTTAGATAAGTTTTTACGGTCAAAGGAAAAGATGGTTCTGAAGCCAATCCCGCATCATCAATGGCAACGAGGGTGTATTGATAAATCTTATTATAGATTATGTCGGTATCCACAAAACTATGTTCATTTGGCTTTATATCTTTTTTAACATCAGTTGCCTCGCCTTCACCCAATATTTGTCTGATTATTGTATATGACACTACGTCCTCGCTGGGGCTATTTGTCCACTCAAACCAAATTTTATCTTCAGCAATTTTGTAGTCTATTATGTTAGGTGGATACGGACGTACTTTATCAGGTTTAACCAATTTTATAGTTTCTGTCATCTTACCATGATTGTAGCTCAGGTCGATGGCACAAACAGCATAAAATATTTCATCGGTTAGTGTTTTTAAATTCAGTGAATCGTGATAAATTGTATCATTCAAATACCCCTGCTGCAGACAGACAAATTTGTGGTCAGCAGCATTTTTTCTATAAACCCTGTATCCAACAAGTTCATCCAAAGTATCAGGCGACCAGCGTAAAGTGACAACTCCGTATGTATCAATTTTAGCTACAAATCCCTTAGGGGCCAGCGGTGGTTCAGTATCTGGCAAAAAATACCTAACCGGGTTCGAAGCTCTTACATTTCCCGCTTTGTCAACTGCATGTACCTCAAAGTAAGTAGATTTCGTTTTGGCTTTTTCTGTATAAAAGTAGTTATAAGTACCTGATTGAATCGTTGCAATACTGTCCGTTATAGCGTTGATATAATTTCCTTTTTTGATGACAAAATGATTGAGATCGGAAGGGGGCTTGTCTGTGAATTTCCATTTCAACATAATGCCGTTGCCATTGTCAGAATTTTCTTCCAAAGACAATGGTCCCGGAGCGGTTAGATCTACTCCCATGCCTTCTACTATCTGGCTGTATGAGGAAAGATCACCAAAAGGATCAATGGCTTGAATTCTATAATAATACTTGTGATAATTTTGCTCCAGGCTGTCCACATATTGGGCTTCATATTTTGTGTCATTCCTGAATACCAAAAAAGGCTTATTGTTGACTCTTTTAAAGTTAATCCCGTCATCAGACCTCTCAATATAAAAACCTGACCATCGATAGAGCTCCCTATTCACCGGCCAGGAAAGTTCCACTGCTTTTTCCCTGTTTTTTATATATAAATTGTCCGGACTATTGTGAGCTTCCCATTCCCCATAAGTAACAAATGTCATTGTGGTATCGATTTGAAAAAGTGGATGGTTGAAATTGCTGTATATGCGAAAAAACAATTTTTCATCCGAATCGATTTTTGTTTTAATAACATATCGCAGCCCATAGCTATTGGCGGCCATTACATCGTAATCTGCTGAAAGTAACGACAAATAATATAGGTTTGTAAGGGCCTCCGTTTGTTCTTTTACTTTGCTAATTTCATCGGATTTTGTCGAAGGTATGTTCCCATATAAAGTCTGGGCTACGAGCAACATATCTTTATTCTTTTTGTACACTTCGGTATTAAAGGCTGTCAATGGCCAGGGTTTAATTGGAGTCTGGTTTATAAGCGTCCAATCCGATATTTGATATGGAAATTTTCCCCTTACTACTTTTTGCTCTATGCTAATTCCGCTTTCTATGTGCGCAGGCAAAGCATTGGGCGAAGTAGGGGCAAATCTCAACACTATACTGTCCTCATATGCCTTAGCCATAATTTGGTACTTAATTTCTATTTTAGGTACACTGTTTTCATTATTTTGGGATTTAATTTCAAGGCAATAAAACACCAAAAATGCACAGAAGAATATAGTTCTATTAAAAAGATAATTGTTCATTGTTGTTTCATTTATTTAATGCCTGCAGCAATTCTCTTATATGCCATTCAAAAGGTTGAGTTTAAAATTTTTATACACTTTACTTTCTACGTTTAAGTTAAATCCGTTCATACCATCCGCCATTACAGAGTTTATAATTACTTCGTCATTGTTGGGTTTAAAATCAATGACATCCTTCATAGAAATAATATGTGCCGGGAAAATCTTACTACCGCTTCCCAATGATTTAATGAATTTTGAAATCCTGTTGACAGAAAATAATAATTTATCTGTACCCAGCCTTTGCAATTTTCCATATGTGCTGTTATATATAAGATCAGGTGGAGATTCATCCAAAAAAGGAAGCACGTTGTCACTTACTACGTTATCACTACAAGCATCAAGCATTTTGTCTGTGATATAGTTTTTAATAAAAATTCTTTGATTGGCAATTTCATTTTCTTTATTGGATTGTTTCAATCCCAAATATTGCTCCATCACTTCAAAGTTATCAAAGTAGACTCTTAGAAAAGAATCCACCACAATTTGTGAAGCATTGTCAAATGCATAACCCATGTACCCATCAGCCAGCATCTTGTCATACTTTTTATTACCATAAGAGCCACTAAACATATCCTTTAATGTGAAATTGTTCAAATCGTGATAATCAAAAGACTCCTTACCATAAAACTTATAGGTGGTTTCTTCAACCTCATAGTTTTCCCAATTAAAACCTGACTTATTACCTCTAAAATTTAATTTTGAATTGGTAGTCACGGGTTGACTCTTTTCAATTCTTAAGCTACCCATTTTTTCCTTGTAGCTTTCAAAATCTCCGGTATTAAAATACCAACTAAACAATACAATCTCAGAATCCGTGCCGGCCATCTTATTGGATATAGAAACCACCCTGTTATTGACATTTACGCCTCCATATACTTTTCTCACTTTAAATTCGGATTCAAATAATTTTGGAGCCATATTGTTGTTATTTCCTTTTGTTTTTTTCTTTATTATGGGCTGAATGATCACATAGCTGTTTTGAGGAAGATTTTTAGGTATTTGAAAATAGATATTGGCTTTGTTGTTCTCATCTATGTTGGCACTGTAAATTTCCTTTTTAAACGACTCTCCACTACCCCTTCTGTCATAACTCATTACTCTAAAAGCAAAATCAAAATTGTTTTTGAAATCCTTGGGTATACACAGTACAGACTCATCAAACATGAAGCTTCCCGTAATATTTTTTCCTGAAGCATCAGCTGATAAAAACAAAGTAGGGTAAATGGCTTTCATTTGCTGAATGGGAGTGATGTTGTTATTTAATACCTTACCATATTTTGATGGTGCTGTATAAACAGCTGTAAAAG
The DNA here is from genome assembly GCA_937870795.1 of uncultured Bacteroidota bacterium. GTDB lineage: Bacteria > Bacteroidota > Bacteroidia > Chitinophagales > Saprospiraceae > JADKBO01. Next base: position 11,780 of record CALMWS010000030.1, read on the forward strand.
TATTCTCCTCACTGGCCTTTCTCAATTCATTTTCTATGAATGGAGAAGAATAACCATAAGGATTATTCTGGGTTCTGTGGAAAGGGCGTAGGTCTGATATCCATTCTTCTTTGATTTCTTTAATTCCACAGTTGGTTGTAAATGTAAATAACCGCTTATCTACATATACATTGTTTTTTTCATCTACCGCAAGGTTCCATGCGTTTCTGTTCTGGTTTGTATAATTTTTATTCGCGCCCTTCGAGTTTAAGCCCAAATTAAAAATTCTAACTTTGGCCGTCAATTCCGCTCTAAATCTGCTTTCCTTTTCAAAGAGTAAGTTGGCTTTGGGTAGCAGCGTATAACCATCTTCAGAAACTTTGAAGTTACTCAAGTGCAAAGCCGTCTTAGAAGGAATTGTATTTTCCCAGATGCCACCATAGTGGCCCTGGCCATTTATTTCGTGTGCGCCAACCCATAAAGTAAGATCAGAAGGTAAGATGTGATAATAACGGTACTCTGTATAGTTCTGACCTTCGTTTTCCGGGTCTGGAACGGGTATTTTGATTAAGAACGTCTCATCAATCTTGTAATTAAATGTAAAGGTGGGTTGAACATATACTTCCTGGATGTCTTTGGCATGATAGGTACTTTCCAGCCTTTCCAGATCAAACTCGGTCTCCGGTGTTACAGATGCAATAAGTGGAATGGCTTCAGAAACAAGATCTGTACATTTTTCACCAATGTAAAATGGTATGCTAAAGTTACCGGAAATCAAGCCTCCCAACACACTAAAATATCCTCCAATGGCCCCTTTGAAATATGTGGGACTGGGTATACCCATTTGGATGTAAGCTGCAGCTCCGGCTTCTACAATGCTAATATCTGCTTCAACAAAAAACAAATCAATATGCACACCAACGTCTATCTGTGCGCCAAGATATGCTTGTCCCTGAGCATAAAAACCATTGATGCCTTTGGTTTGAATCTGATTGTTCTCATTTTTGCACAATGCCGCATTGCCCTGCAAATGATAAAAGCCAACATCAAAACCAACCATAATTCTGGCGTACAAATAAAATATAGCAAATTTCACGTCCAATTCCTGATCAAAATTGGCACCAAAAGCAAGCCCCCCGTTTATACTTCCTCTTTTGTAGGTTCCCAACCTTTCACTGTTGGCATAACTGCCTTCTTCTCCTCTGTGATTGCCATTGATAATGTTGATGATAAAGGAAGGTATTGGAGGCATAGGGTCTACAGCTGCTATTCCACTGATCTCCGCTCCATTTCTAAATATGGTGCCACTTCCGGAACCGCACTGCAGATAAGATTTGAATTTGGCAATTCCTAGTACATCAATACTTATTGGATCACCTCCCTGCAGATTGGCATTTTGCCATGGACGACCTACATGGATAAACCAACCCGTTGGTCCCGAATAAAAATCCAAATTTGCAGTGGCTCCAATCAAACTTCGATCTGAATGATTGGGTACGCCAAATGAAATTCCGGCATGGAATAGAAAAGACTTTTCAACAAAATTCATCTTCATGCCAACATCCAGCTTGCCCATACATTCCTGATTGCGTTTGGCAAGCGCATCCTTTGCATCAACAATAAATCTGCCGTCCATAGTAAAGGTAATGTGATTTACGCCACCCGTCTGTGTATTAAACTCCATGGTAAGTCCACCGTCGGCATCAAAAGTATTTCTCTCTTCTGCTCCTGCCAAAACCGATGCTTTGATACCAAACTTATCCGGGCTTGGTGTATACACTATTCCGGAAAGGGATTGAAATGCTGATACATCATTTGGGTCATATTTTTGTGTACCTGTAATCATATCGCCTGAATATTTTTGTACAGACTGGGTCATATTAAAATACACACCACCACCAAATCCATATAAAGCCAATCCTGAACCCAATGAAATTCTTCCTGGAGAAAAATCCACCATGCCATCTATAAAGAAATAATTGTATCCCCCGTTGCCTTCGCTTTTATAACCAAATTGAGCCTTGGCATTTACTTCAATTTCAATAATTTTCATGTTGAGTTCTCCCATAAAGCCATAGTTGCCTTTATTGTCGTTGAAATATCCTATAGTGCCCATTACAGCCACAGGACCTATTTCTGCCCCCTCATTTAATTTTATACTGTTTAAATCAGCATCAATTCCCTGCCAATCGGGTCTGCCGTTTTTCAATCCTATGCTTCCATAAACTTTAAAAGATACTTCAGCCTTGGGCACATAATCTACATCAGCCAATTTCAACAAAGCCTTAAAACTGAGTCCTACTTTGAACCTGTCGGCCTGATCAACATACAATGAAATGCCCCTGCCCTGGGTGGGATCTAAATCAATAGAAAATCCTGCAATGCTGTGCTGTGGAGAAGCAAGAGCAAACTGAACATCATCGTAGGCAAAATATTCACTCTGACTTTGTACCCTAAGATTTTGAAATTTGATCTCAGCAAGTTTAATATTGGGTATATCCTGGATATCAGGCATGATATCCATCCTACCAAAAAGGGCTGCTTTCGCCAGAAAATCCTGACCCCCTCTCTTTTCAACAGTGATGCTTGTGCCCTCGGTGAGCCTTGTTTTTGCCCAGAATATATCAAAAGTAATATCTGCCTTCGGCTGTATTACAAAACTGAAACCCAAAGACTGATTTGATGGTTTCGACAACGTGCATGTATAATCCAATTGGTTGGATGTATTGCTATAATCGTGCGAAAGTGGCAGTACTATCTTGCCTTTAAGACTGCTGCTTTTGAATGTGTTTTTCCACAAATCGAGCTTGAATTGATCTATGGAGAAATACCAGCTGTCTAATGATCCATCACCAAGAGCCAAAATATTGTTGACAGAAACGTTTCCCGAAAGACCTCCATCAAAAATCAACTTTTCGGCCAATATTGTAGTTGGTGTTTTATTGGTTGCATTATTAAAATATCCTGGCAAATTGATTTGAATGGCAGGGATGTAAAATCCTCTCCATGTAAGTAAATTTGTGGCTATGGGCGGCTCGTTGGCATCACTACTTACATAAGGACTTGGTATATTTTGAGGGTTTCGCACATCAGAGTGATCGTAATACATTTTGGTGCCATTTTGGTCCGGCCCAAAAGTAAATTCGTCAAAACCTGAAATATAAAATGGAGAAAACTCGACTTCAGCTACCCAGTCATTCCAACCTTCTTCCGTATCACTTTGCAGGAAAACACTGGCAGGACCATTGGTGTTTTTATCAATTAAGCTACCGGCGGGAAAAGTGTACTTTGCTCCAATATGCAAATTTTTAAACCCCTTCTTGTCAAAGGTTACTGAGGTGGCTTTATTGTCATTTACACCCCCCAACATGGTAAGACCTATGACTGGCAGCTCAAAGTTTTTAGCCAACAATAATTTTACGTCTCCACAAAAATCAGCTTTATCAATACATACTCCTTTGCCCAGGAGTGCAAATTTTGAATTGGCGTCTAATACATCTACCACAGCTGCCGCTTCAAAATAACTTTGTTCGGGAGTAAATGTAATGTCGGTGATGATTATAGAAATAGCCTTTTCATCTAACCCAATGGGTACCGAAAACGCAAAACTGTTTGCTGCATTTTTTATCCACGAAATTTTTTGTTCTGCATTGTTTTTTACAAAATCAGAAAGATTGGCCATCTCGTTTTGACCTATACTAATACCACCCGGGTCATTGATATCCGGTTTGGGTAAGAAAGGAGTGGCACTCGGATGTACATTGGCTTTAATAATACCACTTACATGAATCAAGTCGTTACCCGATTTCTTAATTTCTATATCTGTAAATACAACTTTTGCCTTGATCAGTTGTGCATTAACCAGCGGAAGCGGTATGTAACCCATGCCACTATAAAGTTTACCATTCTTTTGAATTGACTGTACCTCCATGTCAAAGTGACTGGTCTTTATGATGGAGCCAACGTTTACATCATTTGTGTTCGCTAAATCTGCAGGCAATGGAAGCTTGCAACTACAATCAATTTCATCATTAAGGTTGTGTTGAATGTTGGGTTGGTTTTGGATGGTTATACCAAAAGTACAAACATTGCTCATGCCACCATTGGCAATGGGATAGTTTCCATTAACCACTTTACCAACCACCGCCCATGCATAATTCCCGGCCTCCAATTTTCTATGCTGTTGGTTGTAATTTATGGAGTTGGTTGTAATGTTATTAACAATGATAGCGTTGTTCCCACCATTCGATATGGCACTTTCTATTACATCCTGAGCCACGTCTCCTTCAAATAGCTGGACAATATATAGGTCATATTTCACAGGGCTGTTGTGATAAACAGGCGTCCAACTAAAATTATAGGATTGAGGATTGTTGTACTGGATCTGACCGTTATCACAATTTGGAAATATAAGTTGGGGTGCATTGAGATATCGTATATTGATTTGCCCGCAGCCCACATTACTGAGGTTTAACTGCTGATCTGTATAAAAATCATATACATCTATACAGAGTGAATAATTTCCTTCTGGTAAAATGCCATCAGCCAGTATATCTCCCACGCCCAATGCCCCATTGTTGACCTCAATGTTTTCTTCATTAAAAAATTCATAGAGTTCACCATTGGCCGGTAATTGATACAATACGTTTGGGCTCAATACAATTGGATTCAATGGTTTGTAATTTTCCACAGTTTGAGCAGAAAAGCCATTATCATTAAAAAATCTTGCTTTTAAATATACCTGTTTTGTGTTGTTTTGATTGTTTTGTAAGGTAATGACCACCTTGTTTCTAAGATTAGTATACGCGCTTAAATAGGGAGGGTAAGGCGGGTTGACAAGTGTATTTACGCCAACCATTTGGGCATAGGCTAAATGTACAAATGTCAACAAGAAAACCATCTGCAGGATTTTTAGAAATCTCTTCGTTGTCATGATCTAAAAATTTTGTGTGATGTTTGCGTTAAAATAATTTTGTACAATAGCCCGTCCTGAGATCGTCATTCTTGAAGTTGTACCGGATAGCACCAAACTTGATTTTGTGGTAAGTGCATATGAAAACGACAGCCCCAAAGAAAAAGCAGGTTGAGATTTTTCTTCCTCTGTCCCGGCCAGGTTGAAAGAACCATTAAGGTTTAGGTTAATTTTTTCATTCATCAGGTTTTTTGAAGCACCACCATTTATTCCATATGACTTTACATTGCCTTTTATGTTTTGAGTGGCTAAAAACAAAGAATAACTATTGTTGTAATTCAAGCCAAAGGAATAGGATATTTCCTTTAAATCATTGTGGTTATACACGAAAAGGGTATTCACATTGTTGAAGCTCTTATCAAATAAAGGGCTGTATTCGTAAACTTCTTTAAGTCCCTGTCTTGAAAAATTAACATTTAATGATTGAATCACATCTGTTGATTTCGATAGTGTGTAGTTGACATTTAGACTGATATTGTTGCTAACATTTTGAATGGAGATGCTATCCAATTTGTCGGGATCTGAAGCGTTCGTTCTTAGCCCAAAGCTGCTATAGGCTACGTTGGCACTGAGTCGGTCATTGGGAATATACGTAGCCAATAAATTAAAAATGGTATTGTTATTCTTAGTAATCAATTTTTGATTTAAATTATTGGCTTGCTTTCCTAAAACTAAGTTTAGGTTTAGTTTTTTACCGAGCAATTTAAAACCGGGCTCAATGCTCCACTGAGACAAATCTGTATTGATGTTGGCCAGGCCCAAAGCTTTGTATTCAGGTTGAATGTATTTGTAACGCAGATTTAAATTGAATACTTCACTGGCAAATGAGAGTAAATGGTCGTGTGCATACATAACCTGGGTAGTGAGATTAGGACTTTTTTCTATTTTTCCCGTCCATTTGGGAAGCTCCTTTTCTCCTGAATTTCTAAGTATCGAATCAAGATGAATGCCATTTACATTACGTGTATAAATAGAGGCTCCAGCATTAAAATGATAGATTACGTTTTGAAACAGTGTTAATAATATTTCACCCCCAATCGTCTTACTTTTTCTGGGTGTAATGTTGTATTTCGGATTGAAATAAATAAGCGAATTTTCATCATCAAATGCACTGGCATAGCTTAAAAGCAGGGCATTTTTGCGGGTCTTTATTCCGGCTTTAATCGCATATCCCCTGGTCTTATATTTAGGTGCAATCTTATTATAGGAGGAAGCGGTGCTGTCAATAAATATAGCTTTCCGGATATCTCCTACAAATGCACCCAAATAAAAGGCTGCAGGATTGATCTCAAAACCCAGACCAAAAACATTGTAGCCTGTAAATGCATATCTGCTAAAGTTGATGTTGTTATTACCCAAATAAAATTTTGCCCATTTGATCCGGGGGGCCATACCAAATCTTACGAACGGATAGGTGACATTATTTCCATTGCCGGCATATCGAAAGCTAAATGGCAATGTAATGTATTTGGTTTTTAAACTGGTAGAAATACTCACCCCATAGCTATAGGGATTGACTACTACATTGGAATCAGAACTGT
>CALMWS010000031.1 GCA_937870795.1 uncultured Bacteroidota bacterium
TCCACGTTCCAAAAAAAAGGAAAGGAAGCGTCCCCGACCCTGAAGGGGTCGAATAAACCAACGCCCGCCAAGGGGTCACATTTTATTCTATCCATTCAAACAAGTATTCATCTTTGAATTCAATCTGAAAATCATGTAGCAAGCTCAAATATTCAGCTTTGAATGATTTTTTCATATGATGCTCTTTTTGATTCTTAATATAATTGATAATCTTATCAACTTCATATTGGCTATACGAAAAAGCCCCATACCCCTCTTGCCAATAGAATTTATGCTTTGTAAATTTACTTTCATTGATAAATTCATTAGTCGATTTTTTAACCTCCCGCATCAAATCAGATAATGAGCATGAGGGCCGTATGCGTATTAAAAAATGAATATGATCAGGCATGCCGTTGATGGCCAATAAATGCTGATCCTTTTTTTTTACAATACCAGTAATGTACTTATACAATTCCTCCTCCCATGAAGGATGAATGACACATTCCCGGTTCCTGACTGCAAGCACAATTTGAATATAAATTTGAGAAAACGTAGATGGCATGATAGCGTTCGTTTAAAGATAAAAGATAATTTATTCGGGCGTTGATAAAATGCTATATGCCTTCATTGCGTGATGGCATATAGCAAATAAAACTATAGTACCCATTTTGATTTTATTAAGTTCCCAAAAACTCTAATTTTTGTATCAACATGTGTTGATTTTTTGAAAAATTGAAGAAAATTGAAATGAGGTATCTTCACCCAACCACCATCACCGCCTCAACCATTTTCTATCAGCTTTCAAATCTTGACATAGGGGTGCTTACAATTTTAATTTTGTACAACAATTTTGTTTCATGAAAAATTCGATCGCTCAGTCGTCGGATGGCTTGAAATTGATTTTGGGAGTATTACTCGCCTTTATAGCCATCAATGCCTTTGGAGGGGGAAGCTATGGCATGATGAGTCCCAAAGAGCTGCCCAAAGAATGGTTGGAGGGCAGTCCGTTTTCCTCCTTTTTCATTCCCTCACTCATCTTGTTTGTGGTGGTGGGGGGTAGTCATTTAATTGCCGCATTCTGTGTATTGCGCCACCGAAAGGGGGCTTATGTAACAGCGCTTTTGGCAGGGCTGGTGTTATTGGTGTGGATTCTAGTGCAAGTTGCCATTATTGGCTTTGTTTCGTTTTTGCAACCATTGATGGCACGACTTGCCGTGGTTGTTTTAGTATTGACCACGCAATTAAAATCCCGGTTGAACTAAGCAACAAGCACTATAGCTGTGAAAACACCCACCACATTTCTCTCGCTATTTCAAGACTTCGTTCAGCATATTTGGCGGTTTGTAGTTCAGTGCCATCAAACGCCTTGGGGTCATCGTATTTGATGGGAAAACGTGCTTCGGCTCCAATTACCATCGGACAGGCTTCGTCGGCACTGTTGCAGGTCATGATGGCGGCAAAGCCGGTGGCAGGATTGAATGAATCATCATAACACTTGGAGAAACACACGATCGCCTCTTCATTGTCATCGTATTTGATGGCATAGACCGGATTTTCTTGTGTAGATAACATCTGGATGTGGAAACCTTGTACCATCAGTGTTTCAGCTACCTTTGGAAAGAGGGCGGTAGCCTCGGTCCCACCTGAGTAACAATGCACTTTGGGAATGCCAAAATAATGAGCCATGGTTTGTGCCCAAATCTGCGACAAATGACTTCTGCGCGAGTTGTGGGTGCAGATAAAATTGAGGCGGATGGCCTGGTCGTTTTCTTTTTTATTTTTTATATAGTTAACAAGAGGAAGAAGAACCGACTTGCGATCTTCCGGTATCTCGACCTCCGTGAATGACAGGATGTGTTGTTGGATTTCAGGATACATTTTGATAATATTTATTTTTTAAATACAAGCTTGCTTTCACCAGTAAAATCAGTACCGGCACTTCCACCAATGGACCAATGACACCCACAAAAGCCTGTGCCGAATGAATGCCAAAGACCGTTATGGCGACGGCGATGGCCAATTCAAAATTGTTGCCGGTAGCAGTAAAAGATATTGATGCGTTTTTATCGTAAGGAACACCCATGCCCTTGTTGATAAAAAAGCTCACAAAAAACATTAAAATGAAATATACGATCAATGGAATGGCTACTTTGACCACATCCATTGGCAGTTCAAGGATCTTATCACCTTTGAGACTAAACATCAGTACAATGGTAAATAGCAGAGCATATAAAGTAATGTGAGAAATGAAGGGAACAAACTTGCGGTTGTACCAATCAGCTCCTTTTGCCTGCATAAGGTATTTGCGACTCAGAAAGCCGGCCAGAAACGGAATACCCAGATAGATGGCCACACTTTGTGCGACCTGTGCCATAGGTACATCGATGGCGTAAGATGCCAATCCCATGGCATTGGGTAGCACATGGATGAACAACCATGCATAAAAACTATACGTAAGGACCTGGAAAATGCTATTGAGAGCCACCAGGAGCGCCCCATATTCGCGGTTACCGCCAGCAAGATCGTTCCACACAATGACCATGGCAATGCAGCGGGCAAGGCCAATGAGGATGAGACCTACCATGTAGTCGGGCTCATCGCGCAAAAATAAAATGGCAAGCACAAACATTAAGATTGGGCCAATCAACCAATTTAGTACCAAAGAAAGGGTCATGGCCTTCTTGTTCTGGAAGGCTTTGGGCAATATAGAGTAGTCTACTTTTGCCAGTGGAGGATACATCATGAGGATGAGACCGATGGCCAAGGGCAAATTGGTGCTTCCTACAGATAATTGGTCAAAGAGGGTTTTGATGCCAGGAAAAAAGTAGCCAAGACCCACGCCCAAAACCATGGCTAAAAAGATCCATAAAGTGAGATATCTATCTAAAAACTTGAGTTTGACTTGCATAGAAACGACAGCTTATTAGGGTGGATTGAAGTTTTTTTGCCTGTACGATCGTAAAATTACAAATATTAGAATCCATCTTTTCGAATTATTAATTCTTCCAGCCCTCTTAATATGGATGACAGATCATTTTTAAGTACCATTTCACACTTTTTTTCCTTAAATTTGCACCACTGTTTCGGGATGTAGCGCAGTTGGTAGCGCACACGTCTGGGGGGCGTGAGGTCGCTGGTTCGAATCCAGTCATTCCGACAAAAAGGGGTTATTTATTAACCCCTTTTTTATTTAGCCCCAAATTTAAGGACATTTTTCTCCTCCTGGTGCTATCTTCCTATGCGCAACAACCCGGTTCGCAACAGGCCTTTTGCATTGGTTTTTTGGCAAAAACCGTAATGCTAAAGATGCCGGTATTGCCATTGCGAAAATCACTCAACTGGGTTTCGTTGAGGTATTGGCTGAGGATATCATCAGGTATATGGATGGCTTTTTCTTTTTGTACAACCATTCCTTCGAAGCCATTGTCTTTGATCATTTGAAGGTAAGCGTCTTTTTGAATGGCACCTGCCACGCAACCCGCATACATTTCAGCATCTTTTCTCAATGACTCCGGCAGTTCACCTACCAACACTACATCAGAAATGCTGAAGTGACCACCTGGCTTAAGTACGCGGTATATTTCTTTAAAAACATTGTTTTTATTGGGCACCAGATTGAGCACACAGTTGCTCACAATGACATCAGCCACATTGGCTGTGATGGGCATTTTTTCGATGTCACCCTGTCGGAACTCTACATTGTTGTAACCCAGTTTTTCTGCATTGGCCCGTGCTTTGTCTATCATGGCAGGGGTGAAGTCGATGCCTATTACCTTGCCCGTTTCTCCCGTTTCCGCGCGGGCTACAAAACAATCATTACCGGCACCGCTGCCCAGGTCTACTACAACATCCCCTTTTTTTATTTGTGCAAATTGGGTAGGCAGCCCACAGCCCAAGCCCAGGTCGGCATCGGCATTGTAGCCCTCCATTCCAGTGTAATCATCGGTCATAATGTTGTACACCTCGGTGGAGCAGCACCCTGATCCACAGCAGGATGCCTGGTTGTCTTCTTTATCCTGCAAGGCAATTTCACTGTATTTCTGTCTTACAATCTCCTTGAATTGTTCATCAGTTTGCATGGTATTAATGGTTTTATATATGAATAATGTATCGTAAAATAACGATGGATTTTGACAAAAAAAATCAACAGCAGCTTTCTCTGTTGAGGTAGTAACCGCCGAATAGCTCATTTATGTACGTTTGCGCCTGGCTCCAGGCTTCTTCATCGATGCAATAGCAGATGCGTACACCCTCAATTTCGCCTTTGATCAGCCCTGCCTCTTTCAATTCCTTGAGGTGTTGAGAAACGGTACTTTGCGAAAGAGGAAGTTCATCCACTATATCACCACAAATACATGCCGCTCTCTTAATCAGGAGTCGGAGGATGGCAACCCTCGCCGGATGGGCCAATGCCTTGGCAAACCTTGCCAGGTTGTTGTCCTTTACTGTAAACTCTTCACTCTTGGCTATTCCCACAGTTTTTTATTATTTATCGCAAAATTACGATAGATTTATCAACTTGTCAATACCCGGTGTTATTTTTTTTCAGAATTATTCAAAATAGGGTGTGATTTACCAATTTACCAATATACCAATATACCGATGGCGGATGCTTGCCCCTATGCCAGTTTACTGGTGTAGGGGTACCGATGATGGATGCTTGCCCCTATGCCAGTTTACTGGTGTAGGGGTACCGATGATGAATGCTTGCCCCTATGCCAGTTTACTGGTGTAGGGGTACCGATATACAGATGTTGGATACGCCGATGTTGGATGCTTGCCCCTATGCCAGTTTACTGGTGTAGGGGTACCGATATACAGATGTTGGATACGCCGATGTTGGATGCTTGCCCCTATGCCAGTTTACTGGTGTAGGGGTACCGATATACAGATGTTGG
>CALMWS010000032.1 GCA_937870795.1 uncultured Bacteroidota bacterium
TATTAATTATAGGATAAAACCAATAATGGTATTTGTGAGAAGTTCATATGACTATTTTAAAATATTATCACATCAATTGTTGACCTTGATTCTTGGATGGTATTTATGTATATTTGTTTGTTGAATATAAAATATATCCCGATTGAAATACTTTGATTTCCAAAAGTCTGTACAATGTTTGGTTTACATCGCTCAACAGCTTGGAACGGATGTTGTGAATAAAATGAAAACACTTAAATTGATTTGGCTTGCAGATAGAATGCATCTTTTAAAGTATGGCCGGCCAATCACTTGTGCTTCCTATTTAGCTATGAAAAACGGACCAGTGGCAAGTGAAATAAGAGATATCCTTGAATTGAATTCCGCTTTCAGCGATCAACGTAGAAGCTATATTAATGAATTTATCCTTACCGTTCCCAAATCCTATAATTATTCGGTTACCGGTTCTATTGACTTGGATGAGTTTTCTGATTCCGATCTTGAATGTTTGGATGTTATTTTGGCTCATTTTGGAAAATTAGACGAATTCCAACTTTCAGATTTGAGTCATGAATATCCGGAATGGGCCAAATTTGAAGCTCAACTAGAGGCTGGAGAAATCAAAGCCCACAAAATGGATCTTATGGATTTCTTCAATACCTCAGGCAATATTGATCCAATATTTAATGTTGAAAACGCCGAGTTATCGAAAGAATTATTCAGAGAATACGATGAAATTTCAGTACTACATTACCTAACCAATAATGCCAACTTCGCCGATAAAGGAACGTGACATCGTATTAATTGAACACCCTGAAGTTTTAGGACCACATTTCTATATCATCCTGAAGATTATTGATACATCCTTCTATACGGTTTGTTGTACCAGTCAGGTTGAAAACGCAGTTAGGGTTGCAGAAATATATGGTTGGAAAAAGCAGATTGTTTTTATTGACCATAACAGCCCTGATAATACGCTTAACAGGCAAACTGTGGCTAGTTGCAATGATTGCTTTGAATTTTTCAAAGAACAGATATCTACTGGAAAAATCTGTGGTGTGATTACAGAAATTGAGTATAAGCAAATAATTGAGGGTATGATGGATAGCCCGAAATTAAAGTATCGATACAAAAAAATTCTTTTGTAAACAAAAATAATTACCTAGGGTTTTTCCCCTTATCTTGCCAAAAATTCTTTCCCTTTGGAATCTTTTCAAATCCAGAAAAAAGTACTTGCTTTTTCTGTGTTTCAGTTTTTGCTGAAAATGCTGGCCTGGTATCTGACCGGGTCGTTGGCTATATTGACAGACGGTCTGGAATCGATCATCAACATCATAGGGTCTATTGCCGGGCTGGCCGCATTGTGGTATGCCATGTTGCCCAAGGACCGAAACCATCCTTATGGCCATGGGAAAATTGAATTTTTATCGGCTTCTTTTGAAGGCATGCTCATTGCTATAACCGGGGTTATAATTTTTTATCAAAGTTACCTGTCGCTCGGCAATCCTAAGCCGGTGCACAAACTCGACCTGGGTCTTGGCCTGGTAGCACTTTCTGGCTGGCTCAATTATTATGCCGGAGTGTATGCCATGAAAAGAGGTAAAATTGTTGGTTCTCAGCAACTTGTAGCCACGGGTAAACACCTTAGAGCAGATGCATATTCTACACTGGCTATGTTCGCAGGTTTGATTGTTTTGTATTTTAGCCAGTGGTGGTTGCTCGACAACCTCATAGCCATGCTTTTTTGCCTGTTTTTGGTTTATACAGGATATACAATACTCAGGGATGCTATGGGCGGCATCCTCGACGAAGCCGATGAAGCCCTTTTGAATGATGTCATTGCCTCACTGGAGGCCCATCGGCGGGAAAACTGGGTGGATTTACACAACCTAAGGATCATCAAGTACGGCAGCCTGCTGCACCTGGATTGCCATCTTACCGTGCCCTGGTATTTCAATGTTCACCAGGCGCACAACGAAGTAGAAGCCCTGGAAGGAGCTGTAAAAGACCATTTTGGCACCGTTGTAGAGCTCTTTGTACACACCGATGGCTGTCTGCCCTACTCTTGTGCTATTTGCTCAAAAACGGCCTGTAATGAGCGAAAACAAGACTTTGCCGGTAGCCTTACCTGGAATCTGGAAAACATCTCTAAAAACGAAAAACACGGAAAGCTGTAATATGTTGCAGATAATCAATATTTTAAATATTGTATAATAAAAAATGTTTCATAAACCTTGCGCCGTGACCTGTTTTGGTTATTACTTTGCAGCATAGAATGAGATTGTTTAAAATGTTATTTAATAGAAATTGGTGGTGGCAAAATCCTTTCAACTCCCCGGGGTAAGAGGCGGCCATTGTCAAATTCAAGAATAAAATCGGCTTGTCGGCATCCCCGGCAAGCCGATTTTGTTTTTAGACCTATTTTTTTGAAATGAAAGTAACAACACACACCAAAATGATGCTGGCAGACTGCTTTACGCCGGTCGGCCTCTTCCTCAAGCTGAGAGACCATTTCGCGCGAATTGTGCTGCTGGAAAGCTCTGATTATGCCCAAAAGGAAGGGAGTTTTTCTTACCTCGCCTTCGATCCCATTGCCTCCCTGAATCTTACTGAGGAGGGCGCAAATTTATCGGTGGAGGGGTTAAGCCAGTTTAATGATGCGATGATTGATCCTGTCGCCTTAGTTGAGGATTTTTTGTCGTCGATTGAAATACAAGGCACAAAGTCGGCTCACAATGGCATCTTTGGCTTCACCTCCTTTGATGCCATTTCCAGGTTTGAGCCGGGTAGTTATAACAACTCCAAAGAACCTTCTGAAATACCATTGTTGTTTTACGACTTTTATCGTTTTATTTTGGTTTTTGATCATTTTAGAAATCAATTGCAAATCATCGAAAACTGTCCGGAAGCAGAAAACGTCCAACTTGACTCCATCATGGGTCTGCTGAAACGCGAAAGTCACCCCAGCTACACGTTTATGACCAAGTCAGAAGCCGTACCCAATATCAGCGATGAAGCCTTTAAAAACATGGTTGATGAGTGTAAACAGCATTGTCAGCGGGGTGATGTTTTTCAAATTGTTCCTTCACGCAGTTTTGCCATTGAATTTAGGGGAGACGACTTTCAGGTATATCGAAAGCTGAGATCCATAAATCCATCTCCTTATTTGTTTTACTTTGATTTTGGGAGCTATCGCATCTTTGGATCTTCACCCGAAGCCCAGATCATAGTGCATGGAGGTAAAGCAGAATTGCATCCCATAGCGGGTACCATTCGTCGCACCATGGATGATGAGCAGGACAATATCAATACAGAAAAACTGCTCAACGATCCCAAAGAAAACGCCGAGCACATCATGTTGGTAGATCTGGCCCGCAACGACCTTAGCAAAAACTGCACAGATGTGAAAGTAACTTCATTTCGGGAAGTACAAAATTTTAGCCACGTCATCCATCTTGTTTCCAGGGTAGCTGCTACCTTAAAGCCAGGAAAAAGTGCGTACCGCATTTTTGCAGATTGTTTTCCCCAAGGTACACTATCGGGAGCACCCAAATACAAGGCTATTGAAATCATTGAAAAGCTCGAACCTTCCCGCCGCGGCTTTTATGGCGGTGCCATTGGTAAGATTGGTTTTGACAATAGCCTCAACCACGCCATTATGATCAGAAGTTTTTACAGCAAAAACAATGTCCTCAAGATGCAGGCCGGTGCTGGCATAGTGATAGACTCCAACCGGGAACACGAATTAAAAGAAGTAAGCAATAAACTCAGGGCACTGCAAAGTGCGGTCATCTGCTAAAAGAGATAAAATGGTAGTTATTATAGACAATTACGACTCATTTACCTACAACCTTGTACAACTGATCAGGGAAATACGATCAGAAGAACCACTGGTTATGAGGAATGATAAAATCCAGGAGACGACACTCCGGCAAGCAAGCCACCTTGTATTGTCGCCCGGGCCAGGTATACCCAATGAAGCCGGTCAAATGCCGGAGGTGATATCAAAATATGCCGGCAAGATTCCGATGCTGGGTGTATGTCTGGGACATCAGGCCATTTCAGAACATTACGGGGCAACATTGAGAAATTTAACGCAGGTTTACCACGGCAGAAAGACGAGGATCTTTATGCAAAAGGAAGCCCCTTCTACCCTATTCAACGGCCTGCCAGCATCATTTGAGGTAGGAAGATACCATTCCTGGGTAGTAGAAAATGTAGATTTTCCCACTGTGTTAAAAGTTACAGCAAGGGATCAGCAAGGAGAAATCATGGCATTTGAACATCATAGTTTGCCAGTGTACGGGGTACAATTCCATCCTGAGTCCATCATGACCGAATTTGGAAAAGAAATGATGTACAATTTTTTGAAAACCGAAGTATGAAAAACATCCTCAATCAATTGTTTGAACACAAGCCTCTTGACAGAGAACAGGCTAAAGCTGTCTTACAAAATATGGCCATGGATGTATACAATGAGGCTCAGATTGCTGCTTTCATCACCGTATACCTTATGCGTTCGATTACGGAAGAAGAATTGTCGGGTTTCAGAGATGCCATCCTGGAAATGGCTCTGCCAATTAATCTGGGACACCATGATTTTATGGATGTCTGTGGTACAGGTGGCGATGGGAAAAATACGTTCAACATATCGACCCTTTGTGCTTTTGTCATTGCCGGTGCTGGATACAAGGTGGTAAAACACGGCAACTACGGTGTTTCCAGTATCTCTGGATCCAGCAATGTGATGGAAGCTTTGGGGTATCGTTTTACCACCGATGAAAGCGAGTTGAGGGCTCAGCTTGAGGAGACGGGGCTGTGTTTTTTGCATGCACCGCTTTTTCATCCGGCACTTAAAGCCGTAGCTGGAATCAGGAAACAATTGGGGATTAAAACCTTTTTCAATATGCTGGGCCCACTTGTGAATCCAGCCCGACCAAAATGCCAGCAGGTAGGTGTGTTTAATTTGGCATTGCAAAGATTGTATGCATCTGTATTGTCTCAAACGCATACTTCTTTTTCGGTAATTTATGATTTGCAGGGCTACGATGAGATTTCATTGACAGGAGAAGTAAAGGTAATGACTCATCAGGGTACATTGCTTTATTCACCCAATGAGCTGAACATGCCAATGGTGGAAGATCATCAATTATTTGGAGGACAAAGTATTGAAGAAGGTAAAACTATTTTTCTCAAAATCCTTAATGGAGAGGGAAGTTTGGCCCAGCGATCGGTGGTTATTACCAATGCAGCCATGGCCATCCTGAACCAAAATGATCAATTGAACTACCAAAAGGCCCTGGAACAGGCTCGCCAGTCATTAGAGCGAGGCCATGCACTGAGGGTATTAAATGACTTGCTCAAAGCCGGGTAATATGAGAGATATTTTGGATACCATAATCGCTTCAAAACACAAAGAAGTAGAAAATCGGAAAAAGCAATTGCCTTTCAACGATTTGAAAAATCATGTGACCAAAACTGCTGGCAAACGAAGTCTAACTGCGGCTTTGCAACGATCCACCAACTTACAGATCATTGCAGAATTTAAAAGGAAGTCGCCTTCTGTTTCCAATATCAACGTTACAGCCGATGCCGTTGAATTATCAAAGGCTTTTGAAAATGCAGGGGCTGCGGCCATTTCTGTATTGACCGACCTCCCCTACTTTGGTGGTAAGATGTCAGATTTGAAGCAGGTTCGTGACGCTGTGACCATGCCTGTTTTAAGGAAGGATTTTATAGTTGACCCCTACCAGCTTTGGGAGTCAAAGGCTTTTGGGGCAGATCTTATTTTGCTCATTGCCAGGTCACTTGAAAAATCAAAACTTCAAACCTTACTGGCGTTGGCCAGAGATTTGGATATGGAGGTTTTGCTGGAAGTTCATGATGTAGACGATATTGACAAAATAATGGATCTACCTGATTTTATTGGTGTAAACAACAGGAATTTACAAACTTTTGAAACCAGCATTGATCGATCCATTTCATTGGCTCCCTATCTTCCAACTGAAGTGCCATGGGTTAGCGAAAGTGGCATTCACCAGGTGCAAGCAGCACATGATCTTCACTCAGTCGGATATAGACTTTTGTTAATGGGAGAACACTTTATGAATGATCCGGTGCCCGGCCAAAAGTGTGCTTCCTTTATCAATCAACTGTCATGAAGATTAAAGTGTGTGGCATTGTTGATGTTGAGCAAATCCTGGCACTGGATGAGTTGGCCATTGATTATATTGGTATAAACTTTTATCCACAATCAAAAAGATATTTTCATGGTGCCAAAAACCTTTCAAATTTGTGTTTGAAATATGCTAAGTTAACAGGGGTATTTGTCGACCCTGCTTTGGATACGGTGTTTAAGGCTGTGGATAACCACCAACTCACCTATATTCAGCTCCATGGAAATGAAACACCTGAGTTTTGTAATGCGTTGGTCGCACGTGGGTTAAAAGTGGTTAAAGTATTTGATGGTAATCATATATCGGATTATAAAACGATGTTGATGTATGATGCCTGCAACTTTTTTATCATAGATTCAGGCCTATCAAATCTGGCAGGTCAGGGCAAAAAATTTGACTGGACAAATTTGAAATACGCGGGCATAACAAAGCCATGGATGCTGGCAGGTGGTATCCAGGAAAAACATGCGGATGAATTGATTGCTTTATCGGCTTTGCCATTGATGATGGGTTGCGATATAAACAGTGGCTTTGAACTGGGGCCGGCCATTAAGGATATAGAAGCAATTTCGCGTTTTAAAAATTTACTTCATGCCAACACAATATAGATTGTTGCCCGATGAGCGCGGCTTTTATGGGAGCTATGGTGGTGCCTTTGTACCTGAAATATTATATAACAACGTGCACCAACTACAGCTGGTTTATAAAGATTTGATAGGGCAAACATCCTTTAAGGAAGAATATCATCATTTGTTGAATCAATATGTAGGAAGGCCTACTCCATTGTATGAAGCCAAAAGATTGTCACAACATTTTGATGCAAGGATTTTTTTGAAAAGAGAAGATTTGTGCCATACCGGAGCCCATAAGATCAACAATACCATTGGTCAGGTTTTGATTGCCGAAAAATTGGGAAAGAAACGCATCATTGCAGAAACGGGAGCAGGCCAGCATGGTGTGGCCACTGCTACTGTGTGCGCCTTAAAAGGGCTGTCGTGTCATATTTACATGGGAGCCCATGACATGGAGCGACAGGCTGCCAACGTACAGCGGATGCGGATGTTGGGGGCAGAAGTTATACCGGCTACCAGCGGCAGTCAGACCCTAAAAGATGCTACCAATGAAGCCATCAGGGATTGGATCAACCATGCGCAAGATACACATTACATTATTGGTAGCGCCATAGGCCCCCACCCCTACCCTGATATGGTCACCCAATTGCAGGCCGTCATTGGACAGGAAATCAGAAAACAATTGAAGGAGGCAACAGGTAGGTCAATTCCCGATATATTGCTTGCTTGTGTAGGTGGAGGGAGCAACGCAGCCGGTACCATTTTCGAATTTTTGGACGAAGAAGCTGTTGGTATCGTTTTAGCAGAAGCTGCTGGCAAAGGATTACAAAGCGGATTGTCAGCAGCAACAAGTAAGTTAGGACGGAGGGGTGTAATTCATGGTTGTATGACACTGTTGATGCAGGATGAATTTGGCCAGATTACAGAACCGTATTCATTATCGGCGGGATTGGACTATCCCGGTATTGGCCCTTTGCACGCCCATCTGATTGAAGAAGGAAGGGCTAATGTAGTGTGTGTTACTGACGATGAAGCTTTGGAGGCAGTTTTTCAGCTTTGTAAACTGGAAGGAATTATACCGGCTTTGGAATCGGCCCATGCGTTGGCAGCACTTTCCAAAATCAATATCAGGAATCAAACGGTGGTCATTACATTATCTGGCAGGGGTGACAAAGATTTGCAAATCTATGCAGCCCATTTAAATGAAAAATAAGGGAATGGAAAGAAAGCAGAATGGTAAATTATTAAATATA
>CALMWS010000033.1 GCA_937870795.1 uncultured Bacteroidota bacterium
ATCCTGTTTACAGAAGTAACCATGTCTGCAAGGCACAACTCAACCGTACCTCTTACTTTGCCCCATTCTCCGGTACAGGCCAAAGCCAGTTTGAATTCGTGAAGGTTAACCAGGGAGGTCCTCAGGTCAACTGCATGTCCACCGGGCCTCGGACTTTCTTCGGTGTGGTCGGCACCACAACCCGGGATCAAATCCATTGGCTCTGTATGATCGTGAACATAATAGGCGATGTAAGATGTATTGTCATTCTTGTAAAAAGGGTCAATGTAAATTTCACCTTCAGGACCCCTTATGGAAGCATGGAAGCCGGCTGCACTAACATCAAAGCGGGCAACGTATTTTTTGTCACTTGTCCAGGCCTTGTACGATTGAATGGACGGGAACTTCTGCGCCAATCCTGCTTCCATCACAGGAGAATTGACCATTTCGAATTTTTGTGTTGAACCATCGGGAAAAGGCAGCTCGATGGAAGTTGTACCCTGTCCTGCTCTTTCAAAAGGGGCCAAACTGGATTGGCGGGATAAATTTTCCCAATCCAATTCAAATGATGCAAAAGCGGATGGCAAAAATGTTATGGCTGCTTCTTTACGATCACTGGAAGGAAATCGGTCTACGTTTTTCCAAATTCCTTGTGCGTCGGCGGTTCCAAATAACAGAACGGCAGCAATAAATGCTAAAGTATACCTCATTTAACGTTGATTATTTTGCACAAAAATAGCTTTATTTAAACATTATTTTTCGGCAAATGATGTACCACAGCCGACTATTTTACCGGTTTTGGAAGGTAAAGTTCATTGGGCCATCCGGCAGAAGAAATCGGAGATGCGATCAGAACGTAGCTTTTGCCTGCATACGGGCTACATGCAACGGACTGTTGATGCCTGACTTTCTGCCTTCATAGCTGAAAATCAAATCAATAACCTTTGAAATTCGCTTGGTGAGACCCAGTGACCACAAATAATTTTTTCCCCCTTTTAAGCCCTCCAGCAAGTCGTATTCGATGTAGGAACCTTTTGCCCCGGAGTAATTTACATTTACGAACGAAAATGACACATCCAATGAAGTATTTCCTGAGTGGCGGTAGTTCAATTCGGTATTGTATTCTTTTTTGCCGGCACTTTCCCTTAAGTTGATTTGTTGGGCCAGCTGTGATTGTTTGTAACGCAACGACATCCTGAATTGGGTAGATGGTCTAAGACTGATCTCACTTTCCATCCTTGAAAAATCAATGAGAAAATTGCGATCCTGAAATAGTTTATTTTCAAAAGTTTTAGTTCCATTAGTAAACAATAAGATGAAATCTGTATTTTTCAATATCCGAACACGGAATCTGGCCTCTTTTTCACCCAACGTCCTCGACTCAAAACCATTTACCTGATTGTTTTTGGTATCTAGTGATCGCAATGTGTAGCTGAGGTCATATTTTGGGTTTCCTTTATTGAAATTGAAGGAGGTGACCACGTTGTTTTGATAGTTGACCAAAGTACTATCGGCAGTTGAAAATGTAAACGGAGAATAACTTTGTACAGACGAAAGTGTTTTTCCCTGAAGACGGGTTGTGTTGAGAGCCGAAAATTTGGCCAGCCACCGTTTCCACCGTGTAGATGGTAGCTGACCCTGGCTCCACCATCTCGATGGTTCCATTCTGGCACTGGTTTGAAGTGCAGTGTTGTTGGTAGTAGTAAATTCATTGTTGGGTACTACAAAGCGGGTATAGGCCGCCAATGGATTTCCAGGATCATACCTGAAGTCATTGATGTTTTTTACGGTTGCGCTGTCGGGTCCTACATATATATATTCTCCTCTAAGGTTTTCCACTTTTTGATACACATATTCCAGCTTTGGTTCCTGTCCGGAACTTACCTGGTAATTGGAAGATAGTGTAAGTACAGTTTTAAGCAGCCGAAGCCCAAAATCTATATTGCCAAGAGTTGAAAGTTTGGATTTGTCCTGTGGTCTCAATGTTGGGTTGAGCGCTTTAAAATCCCTGACTTTTAAAGTGGCATTGATATTGGCATATTTACCGGAAGCAAGAGCAAGGCTTGACTCATATTCTGTGATGTCGGTTATTTTTTCAAGTTCAGTTTTTCCTGCCAGCTGATCCGCTCTTTTATTGTAAGAAAATCGTAATGCCTGACCGTTGCCCAGTGTCCATTCAACAAAGGTTTTAAGGTGTTGAAATGAAAAAGACAACGGGGATATGATATTTGTTGATATTGAATCTATTAGATTTTTTTCCCCTTCATAATCAATACCTATGTTAACAGTTGGAAGAAAGGGCAGCGACTGCACAATTCGGAAGTTGGGTCTAACAAATTGGGCGCGGGTTGCTGAAGAACTGGTTTGTGTAAAAGAAGGTTTGCCTGAAATTTGGAGGTTTCTATACTTTATAACAATATCACTTTTGTATTGGACACCAGTAAAATCACCACCGGTATCCAGTCTTTGATAACCCAGATTGATGTGGTTGTTTTCTTTATGCCTGAATGTTATTCCTGCTCTGAATATATCTTCTGTCTGTGCCAATTTGGGCATGTAATTCCAATCTCTGAAAAATTCTGCCTGCCTGTATTGGTTCAATGCTTTAAAAGTAGTGTTGGTGTGCTCGTGACTCAATTCATAAGAAAGTTGGAAGGAGTCTTTTTTGCTTCGCATTACCTGATCCCCGCGTAAAAAAAGGTAGGCTGCCCATCCTGCATTATCACCATCATCAATCGGGGAAAACAAATTTTTATCCAGTTGGCTCAACGACAGTTCTGCTCCCGTGCTGTGTTTTGAACCAAGGGCTGTGTTAAATGCCAGGCCCATCATTTGTTTTTTTTCGGGAGCTACCAATCTTTTAACAGCATCGTAATTGCCTTTGCCATTACCTACAAATTTGTAAACCCTGCCGTTGGCACCCACGTTGGCATCAATGGTGTATGCTCCTTTGCCGGCACCAACTTCAGTAAAGGAGGAGGTATAAAGTTGTTCTGAAATATCAGTGGAATATTCTAGTACCTTTGGATTCGGATCAGCCGGGTAATTGGGATTGTCGATGAGACGGTAAGTAACCCCGCTTACATCATTATTTTTTACCAGCTGCAGTTGACTCACATTGTAGCGGTCGGCATTGTCACCACCCGACTTTAGGGTTTCAATGGAAGCTGAATCCAATTCAATTTGAGAGGTAGTCTTTTTGCTATCCTGTTCTGAATAAAAGAAAAAACGGAGTGTACCCTTATTGATATTCCAGCTCGAGTTGGCTGTATAAAGTGTTCTGTAATAATTTTGATCGGTATATTCATATTCAACAATTACCCTCGATTCTCTGGCCACCAGGCG
>CALMWS010000034.1 GCA_937870795.1 uncultured Bacteroidota bacterium
CGTCTTCCAGGGCTTGCAGACTGGCTGCTACTTCCTCTTTTTTTGTAACATCAAAACACAAAGTTTTAACCCTCGCCCCATATTTTATATTCAATTTTTGGGCAATGGTTTCTAATGCATCCTTCCTTCTTCCTGTAATGATAACATTGTACCCTTTTTTAGCAAAATACTTGGCAGTGGCCTTTCCTATGCCGCTGGTGCCACCTGTAATCATTATGGTCTTTGCTTGTGGATTATTATTGGTTGAGTCCATCTATTGCTGCTGTTATTTCTTTGATAAATGCTTCATGCTCACGGGTAGCAGGTCCATAGAATCCGGAATACACTTTTTTCAATCGGTCATTCTTATCCACCAAAAGAAGGGTAGGATAGGCCTTGATGCCCTCGATTTGGGGTATCCTGGCAGCCGCAGTTTTTTTGTCATAATGCCCTGCCAGCAATACGGGATAAGGCACATTTTTGGCATTCACATAAGTTTTTAAGGCAGCCATGGATTTTTCATCTTCTTTGTATCGCTCAAAAGCCAGTGCCATGACTACCACATCTGGATGGTTGCGTTGGTAGTTACTCAAAAAATGAGTGGCATCCATACAATTGGGGCACCAGCTGCCCATTATTTCATACACTTTTGCTTTTCCCTTATATTGGTCATCGCGTGTATTGATAACATTGCCCTGGGTAGTAGGCAGCTCAAATGCAACGACTTCGTCGTTTATAATTTTGGTGAGTTCAAAGCCACTTTTTAAACTTGCCTTTTCATCTTTTTGCCCCTCAAAAGGCTCTCTATGGTGGGTGCCGGATCTAAACTCTCCCAGCAAGGCTGAGCCTTCTTTTTTCATTTCAAACAAGAAAGCATGCGAGCCATCAAAGCACGACAATGAGGCTTTGTTTCCACTTACATTTCCCTCAAGATAGCGGTAGTCACCAGATTCGGTAAGAAAGGTTCCCGTGAGCTTATTGCCTTGCTGTGTAAAATCTCCGATGCCGGGATACTCATCTTCAGTACCTGGTGAAAATAGAACCTTATAGCGGCCTGAAAAATTTTCATTATGGGATGCAGCCGGAAGTTTAAACCTTCGGTCGTCACCATAAAATGCCTTGAATCTTATTTTATAATTATCCCGGTAACTGACATGCCAATAACCCTCCATCAGTCGTTCTTCAAAGATGGCTGTCAGATAGGTGTCATAGCCCTCAAATGTGGCGTAAATCGTATCTTTAGCTGTTGCTTTGTCTCTCCCGTACCTGATGCTTTTAACCGGAATACGTTCGCTTCCATTATGGATGATCAGCTGGATGCTATCCTGCTTGCCATATACAACTTCAAAGGTGAATGGCAGCTCCCCCGGAAGGTTGTTGACTTGTGATACATCCTTCTTATCAACTGCCATTATCAGCTCGCCATCAAGGTACAAAACACCCCTCCAGATTCCCGGCGGAAGTTTGTCAAATTGCTGGTGTGGACTTACACAGGTTTGTAAGGTCAAGCTAAATCCCAAAGCCAGAACAATAAGATGGATTAGAGAAAATCGAGGCATGATTTTATTTTATTTGTTAATAACATTAGGCAAGCTGCAGGGGTTTTATTTATTCACTCTTTTCACCTACAAACTGATCTTCTTTATTTTTAAAGAGCACATTGAAACTGGTCAAACTGCCATAAATACGGGTAATGTACTGCTGCAAATTGATCTTTTCTTCTTCTTCCAACTTGCTGGCATTGATACGCTGTTCCATCACTCTCAACCG
>CALMWS010000035.1 GCA_937870795.1 uncultured Bacteroidota bacterium
TAGGCTGGATCCATGGTGCGCAACAGCCAGTCGTTTTCTTCCTTAACACTGTGCAATGCCCGCCATACTGGCAGAGGATGATAAAACACTTTACCATAATCCCGTTCCATGTTTTCATAACACTGCCTTGCAAATGGCAGGGCTGTATCTACCAGCCAACTCTTTACATAATTGCGACCCGTCATGGGATTGATGATGCCCGCTGCAGCCATAGATGCACCGCCGGTAGCCGAATCTACCACCATACATGTCTTACCCATTTTTTGCAGGTGCCAGTACAACAAACTTCCGGCAAGGCCCTGGCCTACGATGAGGTACTCGCTGATACTATTGTTCTGATTCAAGAGCCTTACGAAGTTTTGCTGTGAGCGACTGGTAAACCAGCTGGTAGGAATCTTGCACCATTGAGGATATGAGCTGATCGGTTAGTCCTTCTTCCAGATAGACGGTGTTCCAGTGTTTTTTGTTCATGTGGTAACCGGGTTGTACGGCATCGTATTGTTCTCTCAACTCTACTGCCTTCTCAGGATCACACTTCAGATTTGCCGAGGGCCTGTCGCTTCGGTCAAGGGGCACCAGACAGAAAATTTTACCCCCTTCGCCTCCTACTCTAAATGCAAGGGTATGTTCGTCGAATGGCAGGTATTCATCGGTATAGGGCCACGAAAGGCACAAGCTGCGAAAGCTTTCTAAATCCATGGTTATCGGAAGATTATGGAACCAACAATATTTTCACCCAAAGCCTTGTTCAACAATTGGATGAGGCGATCCTGAGCGGTTATCAATTCTGCCCGAAGGGGGGCAGACTGGATGTGAATGTAAAGTTTGTTGCCCCTCAGGTAAATTTTTTCGGTGTAGGAAGACACTACAGGTCCCATCTCAGCTCGATAAATGGCTTCTATGTCGAGCCGGGCCAGCCCCTTGCCAAGGGCTTCGTTGCGACCGATGAATTCTTTCATCACCAGTCCCAGTTTTTTATCTCTTTTCGGAATTATGTTCATGTATTTTGGCTTTGGAGCCTTTCACAAAGATACATGCAAAATGCCAAACTTGGCCATACCCCTCCTTTTCCACCATCCTTTTTCAACAAAATCTTTTAATGGTATTTTGTCATACTTACCAAATTAATCGATTGCCAATGAGCAGACTAAGCTTAACATCATGGTCTAATCGGGAAAAAGTCCGTAACAGCATCAAACAGAACCAGGGCTCATTTTTTCTTTTGGGTAAAATTTCCTTATTTTTGCACCACAAATTTAAAAGTATGACGCCTTATTTTGAAATGTTGGACGAAACTGAATACCAGCAATTGAAAGACGCCCTGGCATTGATCACCATCTATATTGCCGGTGCCGATGGTTCCATTGAAAAAGAAGAAATGGAGTGGGCAGAAAAAGTTACTGAAATAAGATCATACAAAATGTCGGAAGACTTACTGGGCTTCTACCAGGAATTGAATGCCGACTTTCATGAAAAGGTCAATGCCTACCTCAAAAAATTGCCAGGCACAACCGACGAAAGAAACACAGAAATTGAAGCCAAATTGGCATCCCTCAACCCCATCATGGCCAAGCTCGATGTCAAAGTGGGCGCCCACCTCTACAAAAGTTATACCTCCTTTGCCAAACACGTGGCCAAGGCAACTGGCGGTTTCCTGGGCTTCTTTTCCATTTCTCCCAAAGAGAAAGCACTGCTGGGTTTGACCATGATCACACCCATCATTTCAGACGACGAAGAAGAGTAATTACCACATTTTTTTTGGCTGTTTTCTTTTTTATACTACCTTAGGACACAAAATTGGTTTCCATGAGGGGTAAAGCTATTGGCATTGTTTTGATTTTCCTGTTTCCGCTAATGAGTCATGCGCAGATTTCAATCAAAGGAATAGTTACAGCCAAAGATTCTGGCTTGCCCCTGCTGGGTGCCAGCGTAGTTTGTGGGCCACAAGGTACGATCACCGGCGAAAATGGTGAATTTCAATTGGTTACAGATCAGGGTTGTGAGCTTACGATTTCATACGTAGGTTATCGATCCATCAAACAAAGCATCCGATCTTCTACCACTGACCTTTACTTTTCATTGGAAGAAATTTCGGAAGTCCTCGACATCACCACAGTAACTGCCAACAAATTTGAGCAAAGACTCAGTGAGTCTACAGTGGCTGTAGAAATATTAAAGCCCAACCTATTACGATCTACCAATACCGTAAAAAGCGATGACATCCTCAACAAATTGCCGGGTGTACAAGTGGTGGGCGGCCAGGCCAACATTCGGGGAGGCAGTGGCTTCTCATATGGTGCAGGCTCCCGCGTTATGGTCTTGCTCGATGATATGCCCGCCCTCCAGGTAGATGCCGGTTATGCCAATTGGGGAGACATGCCCGTTGAAGCCATTTCTCAACTCGAAGTGGTCAAGGGTGCCTCGTCTTCATTGTATGGCAGTGCAGCCCTCAATGGCATCATCAACTTTAGAAGAATCCAGCCGGGTGCCAAACCCGAAACCAATGCCTTTGTTTCTATGACCAACTACCTGAGCCCCAGGGATGAAAAGTACAAATGGTGGGGTGACACCCTCTTTCCTTACCGCCTCAATGTAGGATTTGCCCATGCTCAAAAACTCAATAAAACCGACCTCACTGTACATGGCTATTTTGGCAAGCTGCAATCATACGCTAAAGAAACCTATGAAACCCGTGGCAGAATGGGCTTCAACATCAAACATGCCCTGAGTGATCGCACATTTTTGGGTGTCAACTCCTTGATAAATGTATTGGAGTCATCGGATTTTTTCATCTGGCGAAATGCCCTCCGCGGTATTTACGAACCATTTGCTGGAACCATTTCGTCTGGCAATAGAATTCGACTAAGCATAGACCCATACATCATCCACTATCAAAAAAATGGAGCCAAACACAGACTCAATACACGGTATTTTTATACCAACAACAACAATAACAATAACCAGCAAAATCAATCATCAACCTATTTTGCAGAATACCAGTTCAGTCATGTTTTTGCACCCCTCGACCTCCACTATTCAGTAGGGGGTGTTTTAAGCATAACAGACTCCAAAGCTCAACTCTTCGGGGATAGCACCTACCTCTATACCAATGCAGCTACCTACATTCAATTAGATAAAAAAATTGGCGAACGTTTTACCATCAGTGCCGGGGCCAGGTATGAATTCAACCGACAAAATAGTCCGGAAGAATTTCAGGGCTTTACCATACCGGGGGGCAAGGTAGAAGACAGTCAGATCATTTCAAGGTTGGGACTCAACTATAAAATCATGGAATACAGCTCGCTTCGTTTGTCATGGGGTCAGGGCTATCGTTACCCCACGGTTACCGAACGATTCATCAGCACCCAATTCGGAGGTTTTACCATCTTCCCCAACCCAGTACTTAACCCCGAATATGGCTGGTCTGCAGAGCTGGGCATCAAACAAGGATTTAAATTGGCTGCCTTCAAAGGCTACCTCGACCTTGCTGCCTTTACCCAGGAATATGAAGACATGATTGAATTTACCTTCCTCGAAAATCCCTACGGCTTTAAGCCCATCAACATTGGAAATACCAAAATTTCAGGTTATGAAGCCAGTATCATTGGTCAGTTTTCTGTGGGTGAAATTCCCATTACAACCATCCTGGGCTACACTTATATCGATCCGAAATACAAAAATTTTGAAGACCGGCCTGAGATCAAAGAAAATACTTCTACCGACCAAAATGTACTTAAGTATCGTTCAAAACATTCAGCAAAAGCAGATGTGGAAGCTTCGTGGAAAAACTTCAAACTTGGGTATGCGATTCAATACTATTCTCATGTTATCAACATCGACAAAAGGTTTGAATCTCCCATTGGCGGTGTAGATCTGTTTTCCATCAAGGCTTACCGGGATATGGACAACGATGGTTCAATAGTAATGGATACCCGCATCAGTTATACCATGGGCAAGATGACCCTTGGCTTTTTGGTCAATAACATTCTTAATGCAGCTTATACGGTCAGGCCTGGCGTGCTGGAAGCTCCACGCAACATTTCACTCCGTTTGGACATGAATCTCAAATAAGGCCATAAAAGCATACCTTTATTGAGTCTGGCAGCGTTTTACGTTTATCCGTGCTCTTTTTTATACGTTTTCGATTAACTTTAAAGAGGCTTGGGTGTTAATATTTGGTACATACCCACATAGTTTGCTGTGGGCTTGGTATCTTTGTAAACCCTGGCTAAAAGAAACTAAATTGGAATGAAGATTTACTTTAGGCTGTTATCGCTGTTTTGTGTTTTAGGAGTGCTCCCTGTAAAGGCGGCACACATCATCGGAGGCGAGGTTACCTATCGTTGCATTTCTGTCAACAATGTCCAGAAAAGGACCCGGTTTGCAGTGACCTTTATCATGTACCGCGATTCCAAAGGAGGTGGTGCCAATTTTGATGTAGATGCAGAATTTGGCCTTTATAAATCAACGGGAAACAATGACTGGAAATACGTAAAATCGTTTAGTGCAAGCCCGCGCGATATCAAGCCGGTTGACAATGACAATCCGTGCATCATCGTGCCACCCAACATCGGTGTAGAAAGGGCCATTTATGAATTTGATGTAGACATCGACTGGGGTACGGAAATTTATCAAATAGCTTACCAACGGTGCTGTCGCAATGGCACAATTACCAACATAGTAAACCCTGGTTCAACGGGTGCGGTTTTTTCGGTCGAAATATTTTCCGATGCCATCAGCACTTGTAATAATAGTCCGGTATTTAAAAAATTCCCGCCCATCATCATTTGTAATGGGGAACCCCTCCGGTTTGACAATTCAGCTACTGACGAAGAAGGAGATCAGCTGGTATACGAATTTTGCGCCCCTCTCGCCTCAGGTGGTACCGATGGAGAAAGCGGAGTTGGCGATCCTACCTCCTGCACCGGTGTAAGGCCGGCTTCTATTCGTTGTATTCCTCCTTATGACGAGGTACAATTTATGTTACCCACTTTTAGTGCGGTCAACCCCATAGGCGGTAACCCACAAATTAAAATAGACCCCGTGACAGGACTGATCACTGGCATACCCAGGATCAATGGCCAATACGTGGTTGGGGTATGCGTCAAAGAATACCGCGATGGCAAACTTATTGGCTCCATACGGCGGGAGTTTCAGTTCAATGTCACCGTTTGCCAGATCGCCGTTGATGCAGTCATTGATGTTGATCAAAGCAAGGTTATGGGAGGATATGTCGAGCTTGAGCAGGATGGTAAATTGTTTACCCTAAAATCGTGCGGCAGCAAGACCATCCCTTTTGTCAACCGAAGCACCGAAATCAGAAACATCCTGGGTTACGAATGGCGCATCAACAACAACACAAAAATAGATACAATCCCCACTGCCAACCTCGATTACACCTTTCCAGCCTATGGTCAGTATACTGGCCAAATGGTACTCAATCCACAACTTTCAGATTGCACAGATACAGCTCGCCTGATCATAGACATTTATCCATCTGTGACAGCAGACTTTGGTTTTGACTACGACACCTGTATTTCAGGTCCCGTTTATTTAACCGACAAGTCGAGTAGTGGTGCCGGAGCAGGAACCATCAACAAGTGGGAATGGAACTTTGAATCAGATGAAAATGGCGACGTAAAAAACCCACAATACGAATACAAAACCCCGGGAATAAAACCCATAACGCTTACTACCCACGACATCAACGGCTGTGCCAATTCCATCACCAAAAACATTCTGTATCAACCGGTGCCGGCTCTGGTAGTGCTGGAACCAAACCGATTCACAGCCTGTGTACCCGAAGACATTACCTTTACCAACCTCTCCTTTCCCATCGATGATACCTATACCTTGTCCTGGGATTTTGGAGATGGTGGTAGCTCTGATCAATTGAGTCCAACCCACACCTATGACAAGACAGGACTGTTTGATGTTTCTCTGAAAATAACCTCCCCTATTGGCTGTGAAACCATTGCCAACTACCCGGATTGGATTGAAGTATTGGAAAGCCCTACCGCTTCCTTCACCTACAGTCCTGAAACTTTCAATAACTTTGAAAAAACAGCCTTATTTTCTAATGAAAGCGAAAATGAGAGATCAGTGTTGTGGAATTTTTCCGGAAATGGCATTTCATTTGAAAACAATCCAACCTATACCTTCCCGGATACTGGGCTATATACCATTTCGTTGATTGCCTTTCACGAAAACGGCTGCACAGATACTACCTCAGCCCTGATTGATGTTATGCCACTTGTAACCCTTGTAATGCCAAATGCCTTTACTCCCAACAACGATGGACTCAACGACGACTTCAGGGGTTACGGTTTTATCGAGGCCATTTCAGACTATAAAATGACCATCTGGAACCGATGGGGAGAGCTCATATTTGAGACAGACGATGCACTCACTGGTTGGAACGGCACCATGAACAATACCGGACAAGATTGCCCCCAGGGAGTCTATGTTTACCAGATAGAATACCTTGCACCGAGGGGTGAAACCAAAAAACTGGAGGGTCATTGCACGCTGGTACGATAATATAAAAATTCAACTCTGTTGTATTTTTTAATTAATTATTCCTATTTTTCGCCATATTTTGATATAAAATATGGAACTTACATCTTTTTACACAGACAGTAATCAATTTATTCACTTTGGTTACGAACACATCCAGGTATTGATGGTGTGTTTAATATTCGGTATATGGTTTATCTATAGTGGTAAATTCAAATGGACTCCGGCGGAAAGGCAAAAAAATGCCATGAGATTGGCTGTTGTCATGATGGTCCTCCAGCTTTTTAAGCCTGCCATTCGATTGGTCCTGGGCAATTACAATCACACCACCGATCTTCCTTTTCACCTTTGCAGTCTTATGCCTTTTGCACTTTGGTTTATATACAAGGCCCAACACAGGCAGGCATGGGCCATCTTTTTTTTCTGGATCATGGCTGGCACTTTTCAGGCTTTGTTTACCCCTACCCTCACCGACGTGCTTCCACATTATGAAGCCCTGCGCTACTGGGGCGTACACGCCGGCGTAGTCATTCTTGCTTTGTTCGGCTATTTTGCCATGGGTTGGAGACTCAAAGCCATGGATATCATTTGGTCGGGACTGGCCATGAATGCAACCGCACTGATTATCTATCCGTATAATTGTTTAACACATTCCAATTATTTCTTTCTCAATGCTAAACCTCCGGGCACCACACTTTATTCCTTACTACCTGAATGGCCATGGTACATCCTTGCCCTGGAAGGAGTGTTGATTGTTTTATTCTCGATTATCTATGCTATCTTTCAATTTACCCCCATCGCTGTGCGCTACCTGCTTTTATGGGTCAGGCCCCCTCAGTTGGATCGATGAGTTGCCAAGAATTTTTGAACCCGGTTGGCCGCATTCTCACGAATGCTGAAATAGTAAAAATTGACATCCGCAACGTGATAATTTTGGGTTGTAAATAACCAAGATCCAGGAAATTTTGGCTTGGTTGCCCATAAAATATTACCATTGATTTGCGCATCAACCAACCTGGGATAAATGTCTTTAAATTCGCGAAGGATGGTACCGGGATTCTGGTCTGCTCCAACATAATCGGTGCTGCGGTTCCAGGAAAGCGGATTCGTCACCACAACCTGCTTTTCTTTCCATTTCGGCTCGTATCCTTTTTTAAAGGTTCTCCAACCCGCAAAACAGCCGATATCATCTTTGTTTTCGCAGGGCTTTAAATGCGCAAAATCAGCTTCATGTACCGGCATGCCCAGCAAATAAGCAGCTACCAATTGGGATTGTAACTTTTTACCATCAAAAAACTCCTGCAACAATCTGATGGCGTGCGTAGTGCCCTGGCTATGCGCTGCAATAATGATGGG
This sequence comes from uncultured Bacteroidota bacterium, assembly GCA_937870795.1. GTDB lineage: Bacteria > Bacteroidota > Bacteroidia > Chitinophagales > Saprospiraceae > JADKBO01. The sequence continues at coordinate 7,873 of CALMWS010000035.1, forward strand.
TCTTCCCTGATTGAAATGATCCATGTAATACAAAAATGCCGCTCTGATATCAGCATATGCTTTATCAAAAGCCAATCGGGCAGATAAGCTGTCTTCGGTAAAATATGCGTGAAGGTGGGCCTGCCTGTACCTGGGTGCATAAACAAAGCCTGCTTCGTTGAAGGCACTGGCCTGAAAATGGATGGTGCCCTCGTCTGTCTTTTTATTGGTGCGCTCATCGTCAAATGATGCATTCCACTGGTCATTGCCCCTGAGGTCGGTATAACTTGTAGGGTGCAGAAAAAAAACATCTACCGGCCGATCCTGACCATAAACGTGGTCCCCTTCAGGTCTTTCGTCTGCCAGGTCTTTTTTCAAGGCATGGGCAGCCCACAATTCCATGCGTGAATAATCTGCAGCTGTGGTAGCCTGCACTTCAAATGGCTTGCGTGGCAGCTTCGACGCACAGGAAATTTGTATCACCAGCAGTAAAAAGAAGACTATTTTTTGCATCGTGGTCGTTGATTGGAAGGTAAAGTAAATGAAAAGAGGGAAGTAAAACTCCCCTCTTCGATATTTTTTTAACTTGCTTGTTTGAATTTTTCTTTGCTCCGTTTTAATTGCCGCACAATGATTTCGTGGGCTGCATCCAATGAGGATTCGAAGGTCTTTTCTGTAGCAGAAGCAAAAATGGTTTTACCCGGCAACTTGGCTTCCAATTCTACAATTTTGTCTCTGACTTGTCCGGAGTTCTCAAGCTTTAGGAATACTTCTACACCCAGCAGCTTGTCGTAAAATTTGACCAGTTTACTCAGTTTTTCGGAAATGTGGTCTTTTAGTTTTCCGTCTGCCGTAAAATGGACTGCATTGATGTTAATTTTCATACTTAATTGTTTAAAAGTGTGAATAAATATTTCTTCAATATACAGGGTATTGAACAAAAAATCAAGACCCAAAATCAATCTTTGAACGTGCTTACTCATTATCAGGCCTTTGGGTGAAATTTTTGATAAATTTCTTTCAATCGTTCGATGGAATTGTGGGTATAGACCTGCGTAGCTCCCAGGTTGGCATGCCCTAGCAACTCTTTGATGGCATTGATGTCGGCCCCATTGTTGAGCAGGTGGGTGGCAAAGCTGTGCCTCAACACGTGTGGACTCTTTTTTTCTGCACTCGGAGCCAACTTAAGGTATTTGTTGACAATGCTGTAAACCGAGCGGGGATCCAACTGTTTGCCCTTATCAGAAAGCAAGAGAAAACTACCCTCGATTACTATTTCTGCAAAATGTTGCTTTCTTACATCCAGATATTCCTGCAAAAAACGAAGGCTATCGGGGGGCATTGGCAAAATGCGTTCTTTCTTTCCTTTACCAACTACCCTGATTTCCTTTCTGCTAAAATTGATGTCTTCTACCTTCAACTGTATGAGTTCCGACCTTCGCATGCCTGTGGTGTAAAACAAAAACAAAATGGTCTTGTCGCGCCATTGATCATAGGTATCTGCCTTCATGTCCGTTGCACGCATGATAACAGGAATCTCATCTTCCATCACATAAGAAGGCAATCGCTTTCCTACCTTAGGCGCCACCACCTTTTTCATTGGGTTTTTTTCAAGGTGCCCATGCTTTTGAGCGTACTTATAAAAACTGTTGAGGGCCGACAACTTTCGGTTGATTGACCGCGGTGTGATCTCTTCCTTACTCATGGATACTACCCACGATCTTACCATCAGGTGATTGGCTGCCAATACATCGTGCACCTCGTATGTAACTGCCAGGTATGTCTCAAACTGCGTCAAATCATTGCGATAGGAAAGTACAGTGTGCTCACTGTACTTTTTGATTTTGGCCAGTTGGGAAAGAAATGTCTCAATCATTAAAACAAATATATTAAATATTTTCGTAATATGTATATACCCCCAATTATTTTTTGCTTCTAATATTTTTTACCTATTTCAGGGGCCATCACCTGGGCATCATTTTGCTCTTTCAGGCATTGGCAAACTTTCACTTATCTTTGCACCATGCAAGAAACAGGCGATCTTTTATCAATAAAACAATTTTCTTTAGCCATTCCGGGCGAAAAGCAAGACCTCGTTTTGTTGAACAACATCGAGCTTTCCATCCAACCGGGTAGCTTTGTGACATTAACGGGAAGATCGGGTTGCGGGAAGTCGGTCTTAGCCAGAAGTCTGGCCGGACTTTACCCTGTAAGTCAGCCAAAGCTGCAAGGCACCGTTTTGTTTAAAGGCAGGAGCCCATTTTCAGCTTCCGTTTTGGGAAAAGAAATAGGCATGGTTTTCCAGCAAGC
>CALMWS010000036.1 GCA_937870795.1 uncultured Bacteroidota bacterium
GCTATTTACTTAAACAGGTTTTCGTAGTCAGATCCAGTCTCCGTTTTTTTTACTTCTAAGGGTTTTTGTACGTTGGGGAGGATTAAGAAATCTTCTTCTTTTTCTTCTTTCACTTCTTCGTAGTCGTCGTAGCGATTTCGTTCTTTCTGTACCTGCTCACCATATTTTTTCATCCTTCTGCGCATCCATGCCTTTGCAAAAAGGTAGCCAAAAACAACAGGATAACCCACAATGGTTAAGACGATAGCCACCAGACCGAAGATGGGATTTTCTTTTAGCATTTTGAATATAAACTTGCCAAAATCAATGATGACGGTATGGTCCAAAATTGCAGCCAGCAAAAGTAAAAATGGAGCAGCGATGGCAAGTATGGTGAATAGACCTTTTATTACAAAATATGCGATGACTAAAAAGAGGATGAGACCAATAATGGGTCCAAAATTGCCCATAGGTCGCTGGTTTCCTCCTACACTAAATTCTTTATAAACAGTCATGTTTTTTATTTAACAAACAAATATATCCTGAAAAAAGTCAAAAACCACCTAAAATTTCGATGAGTGACGTCATAATTCCGATGAGGAAGCCAGGCTGGCGTATTGCATATCGTACAGCTCTTTGTACCTGCCGTTTGCCTTTTCGATCAGCTCATCGTGGCTACCCGATTCTACCGCTTTGCCCTGATCCATTACAAGTATGAAATCGGCATGGCGTATGGTTGAAAGCCTGTGAGCTATGATGATGCTGCTCCTTTTTTCGATCAGCTTCTCGATGGCGTGCTGAATCACCAATTCGGTTTCCGTGTCAATGCTGCTGGTAGCTTCATCGAGAATCAAAATATCTGGGTCAATTACAAGGGCACGCACAAAAGATATAAGCTGTCTCTGACCCACGGAAAGGTTTGAACCCCGCTCAGTGACCATAAATTGATACCCATCGGGCAGCCTGCTGATGTATTCATCCGCACCGATTATTTTGGCGGCTTCTACCACCTTTTCCAGGCTTATGGTGGTGTCTTTGAGTGTGATGTTTTCATATACGGTTCCATCAAAAAGAAAAACGTCCTGCAGCACAATGGCTATGCGTTTGCGAAGGGAATTTAATTCATAATCGCGAATATCAACATCGTCCAATAAGATTTGGCCTTTTTGAATATCGTAAAAACGATTCATAATGTTGATGATGGTACTCTTACCAGAACCGGTGCTGCCCACCAAGGCCATGGTTTGCCCCGGTTGGATGGTGAAATCCAGATCGTGGAGGATGTAGTTTTCATCATCGTAGGCAAAATTTACCTTTTTAAACTCTACCTTGCCTTTGAGGTGATTTTTTGACAAAGTGCCCTGATTGGGTATCACTTCGTCGCTTTCAATCAATTTAAACACACGCTCTGCTGCCACCAAGCCCATTTGAAGGGTGTTAAATTTATCGGCTGCCATGCGCACTGGTCTAAAGAGCAAATCCAGATAAAGGGGGAAGGCAACCAGGGCACCAAAACTCACCTTGTCTTCCAGGTAAGAGCCTGCGCCAATCCAGACCATGAGGGCTAATGAAAAGGCCGAAATCAATTCTACTACCGGGAAAAAGATGGAATAGTACAAAACGGAGTCCAGATTGGCCGAAGTATAGTCTCTGTTGATTGTGCGGAATTTTTCTGCTTCCTGTTGCTCTGCATTAAAAATTTGCACAATGCGCATGCCCGTAATTCTTTCCTGAAGGAAGGCATTCATACGTGCTACATTGCTGCGCACCCTTTCATAAGAGTCCTTTACTTTTTTACTGAAAATGTAAGTAGCCCATACCAAAAGAGGCAGGGTTGCCAGGCTGATGAGGGTCAATCTCCAGCTGGTATAAAACATGATACCCAATACCGTAAGCACTGCAAGCAAATCGGCCAAAATGGTAATAACACCCTGGGTGAAAACTTCATTGATGGCAGAAATATCGTTGATGGTTCTGGTGGTAGAGGTGCCAATTGGGGTTTGATCAAAATACCGCAAACGCAGCTGGGTAATGTGGTTAAAAACTTTAACCCTCAAATCGCGCAACACATTTTGCCCCAATTCTGCAAGTAAAAACATAAAAAAGTATCGCATGACCACATTGAGGATCAACACGGCAAAAAACAAGCCGCACATCATCAACAGGCCTTTAAAATCGGCAGCAACAATGTGATGATCTACTATGTCTTTGACAATGTAGGGCAGCATGGAACTGATGGGAGCCAGGGCAACAGCTAACACCAAACAGGTAACAAAAAGCTTGTTATAAGGCTGGGCCATGGCGATGACCTTCCACAAGACACTGAAGTTGAGCTTTTGTTTTGTCTGTTGCATTTTAATTGACTTGGTTTCGGGACAATAAATTACAAACGCCTCCCGGGCTACAATGTTCCCTTTAGCTTAGAATTTAATCGTTTTTTTTGCCAGTTTAATGGGAATTCCTATGCATTTGGCTTGCATGTAGTTCAACATTTCTTCTACAATCTCAAGCTGATCGGCTGAAAAATGATCGAGTTTGTGGCGAAATACCTCGTTGGTCATTTTTTCCTTTACCTTTTTGATTTCATCGGGTAAATCAGCAAGAGCCAACTCAACCTGTCGTTCCATATACAGGTTTTGAAATTGTTCAACGGCCTCATCTACAATGGTTTTGGCAATTGAAATTTCCTGCCTTCTGAAATTGAGGTTGCGGTCAGCCAATTGTCGCAATTGATCTATATTGACGTATTCCACACTGTCATGATTGGCAACAGATACGGCAATGTTGGCAGGTACAGAGAGGTCAACCATCAGGTAACTTTCTTTTTCCGGCTTTGGCCATTTTTGAAAGAGCGTCTCATCAACTATGGCGGTTTGAGAGGCAGTACAGACCACCATGGCATCGAATTTTCCTGGTTGATTGAGTTGGTCCAGTCCCATTGCTTTACCCCCGGTTTCTGCTGCCAGATGCTGTGCTTTTTCCAGGCTGCGGTTGAATATCGTAAGGTGGTGGTAACCATGTTTGTTCAAAAAGCGGGCTACCAGGGTATTGGTCTCACCGGCCCCTACCAGGTAGATCCTGCAATCGGGTGATGGAAATCGATCTATTATGCTTTGTCCGGCCAAGGCGGCGATGGAAAGTGGTTTTTCATTGATACGCGTGTGAGAATAAATGCGTTTAGCTACCTGAACTGCCATATTTTCGAGCAATCGAAGTTTGTCACCTGTATGCCCTGCCTCGAGGGATGTTTGGTAAGCTGCCCGAAATTGTCTGAATATTTCGCTCTCCCCAACTACCAGTGAATCAATAGATCCCGCTACTTCAAAGAGGTGCTGAACAGCTTCCAAGCCCTCATACAAGGCCACATACCTTTCAATGTGGTCGAAGGCTTCGGGAGAAAGCCCCGGATTGGCAGTTTTTAGCAGGCGGGCTATAAAATCAACATCTACATTTTGCTCGGTATAAAAAACATAGGCTACCCGGTTGCAGGTACTCAGGTACATAAATTCTTCCAATGCCAATTCAAGTTTAACCCTTGAAGTCCCTTGCGAAGCTGCATCTTCCACTATCTGGTACTGGCCTATTTCGGCCACATCCACCTGGTGATGCGTAAATGTGATTACCTTGTAATAATTGATCATACAACTGAATCACAAAATTACGATTTGAGGCCCATGTATATTGTCACAATTGTGTCAAATAAATGTCTGAAAAACAGAAAATGACGCAATTTTCTTGTGTTTTGGCGCAAAAATGAGGTGGTAAAGGAAATAAATGAGGATTTTTTGTGAAAAAAAGTATGCGAAATTTTCTTTTGTTTATTCTAATGTTTTTGATGTTTGGCCTGGTGGGTCAAAACACCATTTCTGGCAGTTATGCCGGCAATATTCCCACTAGTTTTTCAACCTACGATGAAGGATGCAACGGACCCTCTGCCGAATTCTCTATCACATTACCTGCAGGAGAAAGCTACCAGATCACTGGAATTAATATTACCTACAACATGACAGCCATCGGAGAGGGCTTTAAATTGGATCAGCGGTCAAAGATCCGGTGTGTCAACACAGGCATCGAAGAACCTGAATACGCAGGCATAGGTGCAACAACCGGGGTACAGAGTTACAACAGACCCGGAGTAGGTATAGCCAATGGCACCTACGCAGGTGGAACCATTTTTACCTTTCAGTTTTGGGGAAGACGGACATACGAAGCCTCTCCCGGCTGCAATCAATTGTCAAATTATGCATCTAACCTGTCAATTACTATCGTTTATAGCAATCAAATCATCGTTTCCAAAGCCGGAGTGAACAGGACAAATCCCATGAACACCCTTGATGTAAACGGCAAACTCAGGGTGGGTGACGATAGCAGCCTTCCTACGGCTGGTAGCATCAGGTGGAATGCAGCTAGCCATGATTTTGAAGGTTATAATGGCACTGAATGGGTGTCGTTTACCAAATCCAATGGCAGTGCAAAGTATGGGATGACATTGAGTGAGCCTGATAGAACCTTTGAGACAGGATGTATTTTTAATTCTTTTGGAATTGAAGAAAACTGGCTTATTTTAGGATGTGACGAGGCAAACATTTCAGGCGGGTCATCAAATAATTCAGGAATGGTGACCCCATTTTACAAGACAGGTGATAGTTGGACCGCACAAAATAGTTTTGTTCCTCCTGATAATATACCCGGGGATCGATTTGGTACCGATTTAGCTATTACATCCAATGAACTATTGGTTAGTGCCACCGGGGCAGCAGGCGCCTCCGGAAGGGTTTACTACTATCATTACAATGGGCTGTTTTGGGCTTTAGTTGGCAGTTTTTCACCACCGGATGTTGCAGCAGGAGACAGATTTGGAAGTGTAATTGTCATTGACAGAAACAGGGCCTATATTTCAAGCCCATACAAAAATGTTGGTGGCAATGCAGGGGCTGGTAAGGTATATGTCTACTTCTTTAATGGTACATCTTGGGTTTGGGAAGCCGAACTCACAGCCCCGGTTCCGGCTATTAATGATGAATTTGGTTATTCCTTGGACGCTGCGTGGCCCCATTTGATTATTGGGTGTCCCAAAAAAGATCACTCAGGATTTATTGACAAGGGGCAGGCGTATCTCATGAAGAATGTTTCCAACAATTGGTATCTACTCAACACTTTTCAGGATGTTACCGGGAATAATGAAGAATCATTTGGGTTTTCAGTTGCCATAGATGAAAATGATCTGGCAATTTCAGCTCCATTTAAAACAGTGAATAATAATACATATGCGGGTCAGGTTTACAACTACCATCGAACCAATTATACCTGGAATTCAAGTGGAACCCTCATAAATCCAAGTGTGCAAGCAAATTATGGTTATTCTTTAGACCTTCAAAACAATTACCTTGCAGTGGGCAATCCAGGAGTACTCGCCGGAGCTGGTCAGGTTATTCTATACGGAAAAACAAATGGAAGTGATTGGAAAGAAGTTCAAAAAATAAAGAATTCGTTAGATATCAATCTAGCGATAAACTTTGGATATTATTTAAAACTAAGAAAAGATCAATTGTTTATTGCTTCTATTTACTCGGTCAATTTTATAAAACTATAATATCAACTTCTTGCATATAAACTGGTAATCTAAGTTCCGACCATATAAAATAGCTGCTTACCTTTGCGGTATGCAACTTTACGAACCATTAGCCGGATATGCAAAAATTTGTTGGCTGGCAGCGGCTTTGCTTTATGGGCAAATTGAAATTTTCGGACAGATGTCCTACATTCACCATCTATCTGCGCCTGTGGTGGTAGATGGTCAGTTGGACGAATGGGGTGAATTTCATTCATTGTCCATCAGTGCAGCTCCTGGATACGCCAATCAGGCCAGGTATGCATTGGGTTGGGACAAGGACAACATGTACATTGCTTTGGATGTAAAGGACAGCCGCCTTTGTATGAATGAAAAGGGAAATGATAATCCCAAATTGTATTTTTCGGATGCCTTTGAAATTTACATTGACAGCAAGGCAGATA
>CALMWS010000037.1 GCA_937870795.1 uncultured Bacteroidota bacterium
TTCTCTCCCTTTGGTCAAAAATCCAATATGTTGGGTTCCCTGCGCATTGATAGTCATCTCGAAAAAGGGGGTGACGGACCCTTGGCCCTTGTTATGCAAAAATTCTGTAATCCTTTTTCCTTAAAAAGAATGCGGTTTTCCACTTCAGCCGAGGGTAAAGATAATTTTGAATACGAATATCGTTTTAAAATGAAGCCTGGCATGAGCGTTTCCGAATTTATAGCTGAAATCAGACAGCATCCTGATGTACTTTTGAGCAGGATCAATTTTGATGATGAAAACGATGTAGATAGCCTTTAAACGCGAGCCATGACGACAAAATTCAACTTTTTATATTGGGTTATTTTGCCTCTTATTGGCGGTATTTGCTGGTTGTTTTTTTATACGGTCAACGCACCCCAAACCGTTTTTTTTGGCTATGCGGAAAATAAAGAAACACAAATCTCACTGGATGAAGCAGCCCGGGTCAAATCTGTTTTAGTAACCCCCGGCCAAAAGGTAGCCAAAGATCAAATGTTGCTGGAACTGGACTACCATGGCACCGATATCGATCTGGCTATGACAAAACACAACATTGAACAGGCAAGCCGTAAAATCATCCAGAAAAGAAGTGAGGTTTTGACCGCCCTCGAAAAAACAAGGTCAGAAAAATCAGAAAAACTGGCAGCCCTCGAAAGTGAATTTGCCCAGGCAAAAAGTAAGCTGGATTATCAAAAAAGTTTGGTTGATGCTTCGAAAATATCCAGTTTTCAAAATCCCCTTGAGCAACAACTCGCGTCTCTTCAAAAGGAAATTTATACCACCGGCCTGGCATACGATCAATTGATATCCTCTTATCAAAAAATGCTCACAGTACCGGCACCAGAGGAAGAGGAAGTAGCCGGACTTAAAGAAAAAATGCGAATACTTTCTCTCGAAAAAAATAAGACCATCATCCGCGCACCCTTTGATGGTCTTGTGGGCAATATCAATTGCAAAAATTCGGAATATATAGACGCGCATACGACCATGCTGTCTTTTTATGAAGTCAGACCCACCGAGGCGCTTGCTTATGTTCATGAAAGCATGTCTCTTACCGTAAAAATTGGGGATGAAGTAAATGTAAGTTCTGTCATGCATCCTGGTCACACTTCCAGAGGAGTCATTACCGGCCTCGGTCACAGGATCATAGAAATACCGGAGCGTTTGAGAAAAATACCTGAATACAAAACCTATGGCATGGAGGTATACATACGACTCGAAAACGGTAATGCCTTTTTACAAAAGGAAGCCCTGAAATTTACCTTGCGTTGAATATGAAAACAATAGCTTATCGTTGCTTTTTTGGTTTATGGCTGTGCCTTGTCAACCTCCCCGTTTTTGCACAGCTTGCTCCTACCTCTGTTTACCTTGCCGGCTTTAGAAACAGTAAGGCGCTGAGCTCTTTCGACACTTATGCCCAACAAGTAAGGCAGCTCAATTATTCATTGCCAAAGGTAGATGAGATTAACCTCAGAACCGAAACCGATCAATTCAATCTCAGCAGGCAGGAATACGCCTTGCGTGTAAT
>CALMWS010000038.1 GCA_937870795.1 uncultured Bacteroidota bacterium
TTCAACAAAGACCGCGACCTGGTGAAAGTACTCATGAATTTTGCAGCATTTTTCAAACAAGAGTCATGCGGTATATGTACCCCTTGCAGAGCGGGCAATTTTATCATCCAGCGCAAGTTGGAAAGGCTCGACAACGGCCTTGCCATTGAAGACGATCTCAGCGAATTGAAAACCTGGGGACAACTTATGAAAACAACCAGCAGATGTGGTCTTGGCAAAACCGCTACCAGCAGCCTGATCTTAGCAATGGATAAGTTCCGCGATTACTTTGCTGAAAAGCTGGATAAGAGTTACAATGGTCAAAGTTTGAAATTTGATATGGAAGCGGCCACCCGCGAATACGAAACCTACAAAAAATAAGTCATGGCAAAAATGGTAAACCTCCAGATAGACGGCAGACACATTCAGGCAGAAGAAGGCAAAAACCTGATGCTGGTGGCCCGGGAAAATGGCATCTTTATTCCTTCTCTTTGTTACTACGAACACATTGAGCCTCCTTTGGGCAGTTGTCGGGTATGTACCTGTAAACTCAATGGCAAAGCAGGACCCGCCTGCACCGAAAAAGTATCGGAAGGATTGGTGGTAGAGGTCAACACGCCTGAGCTCACTGACAGTCGCAAAGCCCTGGTAGAGATGATGTTTGCTGAAGGCAATCACATTTGTCCCGCCTGTGAAAAAAGTGGCTTGTGTGATTTGCAACACATGGGTTATGAGTTGGGCATATCGGCTACAAGGTTTCCCCACCTGTTCAAAGACAGGGTCATTGATTACAATCCATCGCGCATTGTCATGGAACACAATCGATGCATCAAATGCCTGCGCTGTGTGGTGGACGTAAAATCAAAAGAAGGCAAACGCGTATTCAATTACATCAACAGGGGCAATGAAACCTACGTGGGTGTAGATTACGAAGAAGAGGCCAAACTCAGCGATGAAGAAATCCTCAACGCCATGCACATCTGTCCGACCGGTGCCATCATCGTAAGAGGGGTCAGCCAATCCGAGCCTTTCGGCGAAAGAAAATACGATCAGGAATCTGTTCAAAAGCACCGACCTGCAGAAAAAAAAGCAAACAGCAACAGGCCACTGACCCAGGAAAAAAAAGTAATCGCCACCGTCTCTCTCGCCGGCTGTTTTGGCTGCCACATGTCGTTACTGGACATCGACACTGATCTGTTGGATGTCATTGAACTCGTGTCATTTGACAAGTCTCCGCTAACCGATATCAAAAAATTTACCAACCGGTGCCACCTGGGACTGATTGAGGGAGGTTGTTGCAATTCAGAAAACATTGAGACCTTAAAGTATTTCCGGGAGCATTGCGATATCTTGGTGGCCATGGGCGAATGCGCGGTTTGGGGAGGTTTGCCAGCCATGCGAAATGCCATACCTCTGAGTGAATGTCTTGAAGAAGCCTACCTCAATTGTGTAACCAATGAGTCTTCTTCTACCATCGTACCTTATCACGAAGACCTGCCAAAGATCCTAGATAAGGTCTATGCCTGCAATGAAATTGTGAAAATTGACTACTTCATTCCCGGCTGCCCGCCCGATGCCAATCACATCTGGAAGGTAGTAAAAAACCTGCTGTGGGGTGAAGCCTACTCTATCCTTTATTCAGAATTTAAATACGATTAAAACCGAAAATATGAGTCGCAAAATCACCATAGACCCCGTAACCAGAGTCGAAGGCCATGGCCGGGTAACCATCCACCTCGATGAATACGGACAAGTTAAAGATTCCTTTTTTCACATCGTGGAATTCAGGGGCTTCGAAAGATTTATCCAGGGCCACCCCTATTGGGAAGCACCGGTGCTGGTACAAAGACTTTGTGGCATTTGTCCGGTGAGTCACCACCTGGCCGCAGCCAAAGCCATTGACCAGATTGTAGGCATCGACCCATCAGACCTATCTCCCACGGCCACCCGCCTCAGAAGACTGATGCACTATGCACAGATTTTCCAATCGCATGCCCTTCACTTTTTTTATCTGGCCTCTCCCGATCTGTTGTTTGGTTTGGATGCGCCTGTTGAAAAAAGAAACATCGTGGCGGTAGCGGTTGAAAACAGAGCATTGGCCATCAAAGGCATCACCATGCGAAAGTTTGGTCAGGAAGTCATCAAAGCGGTTGCGGGTAAAAAAATCCACGGCATTTTAGCGGTGCCCGGTGGTGTGCACAACTCTCTTACACTGGAAGAAAGAGATTATTTCCTCGACGGCAAAGAAATTGAAAACATCGACACCATGATTGAATGGACACAGGAGATGGTTGATTTTATGCACGATTACCATGTCAAAAATAAAAAACTGCTCGATGAATTTGCTCAATTCCCTTCCAGTCATTTGGGAATGGTCAATGCAGAAGGTGGCATGGAATTGTACGATGGCAAATTGAGAGCAAGAGATGCTCAGGGCAAAACCATTCTGGCCGATGTGAGTACCGATGATTACGAACAATACTTTGCAGAAGCTACCGCACAATGGTCTTACATGAAATTCCCATACCTGAAACACATAGGAAGGGAAAAAGGCTGGAATCGTGTTGGCCCTATAGCCAGGATGAATGTATGCGACTTTATTCCAACCCCCTTGGCAGAAGCAGCAAGAAAAGTATATTTTGATTTTGCGGCAGAAAAAACAGTCAACGGTACCATGTACTCCCACTGGGCCCGATTAATAGAAATGTTGCACTGCGCCGAAGAGATGAAAGTATTACTTCATGACCCGATGTTGATGGGCAATGACCTCGAAAGAAAAGGTGTAGGTCGCACCAAAGGCATTGGCATCATTGAAGCTCCTCGCGGTACCCTTACCCACCATTATGAAGTGGATGAAAAAGGTATGATCACTCGTTGTAATCTGATTGTTTCAACCACCCATAACAACGATGCCATGAACCACGCAGTAAAATGGGTAGCAGACCATGTAATCAGTCGTAAAGGTACCATCACCGACAGCATGCTCAACCAGGTAGAAGTTGCCATTCGCGCTTACGACCCTTGTTTGAGTTGTGCCACCCAGGCATTGGGAAAGATGCCTTTGAAAGCAGAGTTATACGATCATAGTGGAAAACTCATCGATGAAAGATACAAAGAATAAATCCAAACACCTCATTATCGGCATAGGCAACAGCGCCCGTGCCGACGATGCACTGGGCTGGGCTTTTGTGAGCCATGTAAGTCAAATCATGGGAGATGTTTTTGATTATGAACTCCGATACCAACTTCAGGTAGAAGATAGTGAATTGATATGCAATTATGAAAGCATATTGTTTGTTGATGCAACAAAAGAGCCCTTGCAAGATGGTTTTGAAATGAAACGTTGTGAAATTGCCGAGCACTATTACTTTTCATCCCATGCCCAAAATCCTGAAACTGTGGTTTATCTGGCTTCCACCTTGTACGATGCAAATCCTGAGGCATTTGTGTTGGCCATTAGCGGTGAAGAATGGGATTTGAAAGAAGCCATGAGTGAGGCTGCCCAAAATAACCTAAGGGCTGCCATCGATCATTTTGTATCAAATGCCTGGAAACAAGTTACTTAGCAATTGATAATATTCTCAAAAAACAATTTAATCAATTATTCTTTAAAAAATTTGCGTAGTCAAATAGCTACATATATATTTGTAGCCAAATAACTACACAATGAACCTCAGACGAGATGTATTCCAGGCCATTGCAGATCCCACCCGTAGATCGATCCTGCTATTGGTAGCATCGCAGGCCATGACTGCCGGTGCAATAGCTGCCAACTTTGATAGTGCCCGTCCTACCGTGTCCAAACATTTACAAATACTTACAGAATGTGAATTGTTGCAATACCAGCAGGTAGGTCGGGAGAAGTATTACCAGCTCAATCTTGAGAAGATGAAAGACATTGCAGATTTCATAGAACCATTCCGACAACTTTGGGATGCCCGATTCAACAGTCTGGAAAACCTTATGAAAAACCCAAAAAATCATTGAGCCATGGAATTAAAAACAAAAGTAAAGGCAGAAGCAGGCAGCCAGGAAATTTTTATTACCCGTCATTTTGACCTACCTGTCCATTTAGTTTTCAAAGCCTATACAGAAGCACAACTCCTGGAGCAGTGGATGAATACAAAAGTAATACGCCACGAAAATAAAAAACATGGCAGCTGGCAGATAGAGACTTCAGACCCGCAGGGCAATGTTGTGTTCAAAGCCAACGGAGTAATCCACGAATTTGAGGTAGATTCAAAAATCACGCGCACCTTTGAAATGGAAAACTCCGGCTTTCCAGTACAACTTGAGTACCTCACCTTTGAAAGTATGGGTCCGGACACCAGCCTGTTGACCATCCACACCATTTTTAAATCTGTAGCCGATAGAGACAACTTATTAAAAATGCCATTTGCCTTTGGGCTTAGCATGGCTCATGACAAACTACAATCCTTATTTTAAAACACACAAAAGATGAAAAGAAGCGAACTTATATTATACTGGTTCATTACCCTATGGCTGGCGCTGGGCATGGTTTCAACGGGCATTGTTCAACTCATGCAACTACCGGAAGAAGTACAAAAATTTTCAGCACTTGGCTATCCTGCTTACTTGATGACCATTTTGGCAGTGTGGAAGTTGCTGGGCACCGTCGCCATTTTGATTCCAGGCAGGCCAATGTTAAAAGAATGGGCCTACGCCGGCTTTTTCTTTGCTATGTCGGGAGCTGCCATTTCACACTTTTGTACAGGGCACCCAATGAAAGAAATATTTCCTTCCCTTTTGCTTTTGACACTTACCTTTGTATCGTGGCATTTAAGGCCTGCCAGCAGAAAAGTATTTACCACCACCACAAATCAAAAATCATGAAAAAGAAACTAAGTGCAGAAGCACAAACAAGCCTGCTAAATACCTTAGCCCAACGTTTTGAAAAAAACATGAACCGACACAAAGGCCTAGCGTGGAAGGATGTATTAGCCAAATTGGAAAAAAATCAGGAAAAACTCTACACACTCCACTTAATGGAAGAAACCGGTGGTGAACCCGACGTAGTAGCTTATGACAAAAAGAGCGGAGAATACATTTTTTATGATTGCTCTATTGAAAGTCCCAAAGACCGAAGAAGTCTTTGTTATGACAGGATTGCCCTCGACGGACGCAAAGAAAATAAGCCGAAAGACTGCGCCATGGATATGGCCAATGCCATTGGCGGTGAAATGCTTACTGAAGAAGAATATCGCTATCTTCAAACCCTGGGTTCCTTTGACTTAAAAACATCCAGCTGGGTCAAAACCCCCGAAGCCATCCGCAAATTGGGCGGTGCCATCTTTTGCGACCGCAGGTACAACACTGTATTTATGTACCACAATGGGGCTGAATCTTATTATGCGGCCAGGGGGTTCCGTGTTTCATTAAGGGTGTAATCAGTCTTATTAAAATGACTTTGGGATAATATGTTCATATGGTGCGTTTCGCTTCGCAAAACGCTATGTTCATATGTTCATATATTATTAATATGACAGAATGAACATTCATACGAAATTTCTCTACACATCCAGATTTCAGGTTTACTTCATATCCTGTGAGAAGCTTTAACATTTAGCCGACCACCGGGAGGCGTAACCATTTAGCCGACCAAAGGGAGGCGTAACCATTTAGCCGACCACCGGGAGGCGTAACCATTTAGCCGACCAAAGGGAGGCGTGAACATTTAGCCGACCAAAGGGAGGCGTGAACATTTAGCCGACCAAAGGGAGGCGTGAACATTTAGCCGACCAAAGGGAGGCGCAAACATTTAGCCGACCACCGGGAGGCGTAACCATTTAGCCGACCAAAGGGAGGCGT
>CALMWS010000039.1 GCA_937870795.1 uncultured Bacteroidota bacterium
TTAGGGTGGTCAATTAAAATTGGATTGAGGTGGTCAATTAGAATGGATTTTACATAATACTTGATATCTGAGGCATTTCATTTAAAATAAATTATTGATTTGTAAAATCATCATAAATATACAATAATTATTTTGAGTAATATTTTTCTACTATCCTTATATATTTTACTCCAATACACTTTTCAGATTGGTGATGTAAAACTAAAAATAGTGTTTTATGGTGATCCGGAATATCACTACCATTTTTGGGGTAGCTTACAACAATAAGCTGCTTCATAGAAATTATACATATCAATAATCTAATTTTTTAATCTGATAATGGATCTAAGCCCACTTGTTTTCTCCATTCATTTGTCATATTCATATTTTCTAATTTATAAAGCCCTAAAATATTTCCAAATGAATCAACTTCAAATTGAGTTCCATATCTTTGATACCCCTTTTCTTTTAGACTTATTTTATCCCAAAGCAGAGCAAACATTTCCCAGCTTATTTCTTTATCTTCGCACGCCTTCTGGAACAATGGCAGGTATTTTTTTTGGTATATTAAATTATCACTATGAATCACAATAAAAGGAATTACGTCATTGCCTCTTGTTCCGAATTTTTCTTTTGATGGAAATCCCATATTATTATAAATTAAATCTGCCTCTAATTCTAATTTATGTTGGTGTTTGCCATCTAAAATAAAATCACATTTAGTTTTATTAAAATCGCCAGTATAATTTAATACCGTATAGTGATTTATTGCCCGATACTTCTGATCTTCACACCATAGGGAATCTAGTGAAAAACTCAGAGTATTATTTTTATAAAATCTATTTTTTATCCTATCTTCTAATCGCTTTTTCATTTTCATATTTTTTATCTCAATTGTCCAACAATCAAATAAACTATAAATTGCAGAGTTTTTTGTTACATTTTTTAACCAAAGTAGCAAATTTTTCCACGCAGTATGGTCATCATTTCTATTGAGCGCACACATAGCTTCTGTGTAGTATTTTTGAAAAAGTTTATCTTCTGATTTCTTTATGTTTACTTTCCTATCATTTCTATTTATTTCCTGCATTGAATATTTTTCACCATGAATTTGGGTAATGATTTGATTAGAATCTATACCAACTTCAATCAATTTAGCCACAACTGATTCTACTCTTTATTTACTAAGGTCTAAATTTTTATCGCCCGATTTATCGGTGTATGAGTTTAAAATTAATATATCTTGATCTGATACTACTTTCTTTAAGTCATAAAATAATGAATCATAGCTTTCGTCAATAGTGTATTCATTCAAAGAAAAGTAAAGTGAAGTATCAATTCTATTTAACAATATTTTATTTGAATTGTTAAAAACAAAATCATTACATACATATTCGAAATTTCTCTCGCCATCCATTCGCTTTGAAACAAGAAGATCATGTAATTCAAATTTATAAGAACAAAATGCACATGGTTTTTTGTTTAATTCTTCATTACTATGAAAGACACCAATAACAATATAGTTAGGTTTACACAATGGTCTAAAATTAAATTCAACTTGAAAAATGGAATCCGTTACTAAATTATCTAGATGATAAATTTTTTCACTCCAAATTTCATACGGATTATTAATAATATATTTTGTAAACGCAACTCCTAAGTGTTTTTTATAAAATTCAGAATAATTATAAGAGTCAAAGACTTTTATTTTTAAAGAAATCTTGTATTCTATACCTGGTTCAATTAAGTTATTCGTTGACAAGTAAATATAAGATCCATATCCTACTCCAAACTTATTACTAGAAACCCAAGGAGTTGGTGAATAAACACCTGTTATAGGGTAATTTTTGTACTCCTTTTTAGTCATATAAAATTCGGTTAATTTTGCACTATTAGAAATTTTACTATTATAAGTAATTAAGTTTTGTGCAAAACCAATATGAATAATACACATAAATGTGGAACCTAAAAATGCATTTTTTATAGCTATACTATTTAATAACATAAAACATTAATGATTGTTTTATACTTTTCATTAATGTGTTGTAAACAATTAAAAACCGGTATCAAAATATATTAGTTTGATCCGATTATTATCTGTATGTTATCCACAACACATGTAAACTCCAAGATCAGGATCATTCTCGGTAGATGCAGGTCGTCCAGTAGTCTCTACTACATGAACAGCACCGGTCGATGTTGTATGTGCCCAATCTCTTCTATTTGCAGAAGCTGTATCTACACCACCTCCATAAATATACTTTGAGTTTAAAAATTCGTACTTTAGTAATTTTTTAAATTCATCAAACTTTAACATAATTTATAAATTATAGTTACACTTCTCCTTCTCTTTTCATCCGCTCTCGACAATGGTCGGCCAAGCATGGTTAAGGAGTTATTCCTTTCAAAGCTACAACATTTCTACGACGTCTATTAGATTTATTTTCACTTTTGCTGATACAAACTTACATTGCCCTTGACCGATAAAATCGGATAATGAAATGATTTTTAAAAATATCCTCATATAGTTCTGCTCGCCTTTGATTTTGGATTTATCCACAAAGCCACTGGCAAACACTTTTTCTGTTTTGTAATAAAACCTTTTCCGGGTCTTGCAGTATTTGATATCCGCATCCATGCTCTTCATGCATTCTATTATTTCATATACGGTACTTCTTGTCAATCCCAATTTTATAGCCAACTCATCAGGTGTTCCTGTGGCTTTTAATCTTATTAATTGATCAACTCGCTCTATTGTTTTTTAATTTTTCTAAAGCTTCTGAGGTCTTCTCTTCAGAGATATAAATAGATTTTTTCATTAAAATATTTCCCAAATATTTCACTCGATGCCTTACAAACAAATTCCATGCTTTTGGTAGCAGACCATTCTATCCTAGATGGTAAATTTAGGAAATTGTAGGTGATGTTTTGGGTTTTGTGGTTTGAATTTCTGGAAAAGAACTGACAGTAGCTTCAAAGGAGGAAATGCAAGCCCTACAGGCTTGGTTTTTTCCTTTCTTTCATCTCCGCACTTCGTGCGGTCATTCACGTGGAAGCCCTTTAGGCTTCTTCATGTGAATCCGTTTTTATGTAAGCCCTACAGGCTTGGTTATTTATTTTTTTCTTCTCCGCACTGCGTGCGGTTATTCACGTGGAAGCCCGTTAGGCTTCTTTTTTTTCATGTGGAAGCCATGTAGGCTTCTTCTCCGCAGTTCGTGCGGTTATTCACGTGGAAGCCTTGCAGGCTTCTTTTTTACTCACGTGGAAGCCTTGCAGGCTTCTTTTTATTCACGTGGAAGCCTTGCAGGCTTCTTTTATTCACTTTGAAGCCTTGTTGGCTTCTTTTATTCATGTGCAAGCTATTTAGGCTTCTTTTGTCGGAAACATTCAAGCCCGAAGGGTTTGAATGTGAATTGCCTCGCATTCCATGCGAGGCAATTCATGAAGAGGTTTTGCAAGCCTGTAGGGCTTGTATGTGAAATCTTCCTCTTCTATTCAAGATATCTCTCATCATATTGAATGTTGTTTTCTTCAAGAGCCAACAGCAATTCATCTTTAGATGTGAGCTTTTTATGGTGTGCCTCCTGATTTTTGACATATTCTATCAGGTTATTTAAGGCAGAATTGCTATAAGTTATTGCACAATAGCCATTTTGCCAGCCCTGAAAATCGGGAAAGAGCTGGGTTTCTTTTATAAAATTGCTTGATGACACTTTGATGCATTGCACCAATGTGGAAAGGGCCACCGTTGGGTGCAGGTGGGTAAGAATATGAATGTGATCCTCAACGCCATTTATTCGATATAAATGACAGTTTTTGTTCTTTATTAAGCCTGCAATGTGTTTAAACAGTTCTTCCCTACCTTCCTTTTTTAGGCAAGGGGCTCGGTGTTTTGGGCAAAATACAATTTGATATAAAATTTGGGTGTACGTGCTCATAGCGTTTTATTTCAAAGTTA
This sequence comes from uncultured Bacteroidota bacterium, assembly GCA_937870795.1. Lineage (GTDB taxonomy): Bacteria > Bacteroidota > Bacteroidia > Chitinophagales > Saprospiraceae > JADKBO01. Next base: position 3,938 of record CALMWS010000039.1, read on the forward strand.
TTGGATAATGATCAAAAAGGCAAGTACTTTAACTTTTTAATAATATATCTAAGTTACCGCTTTATTGCCTATCACTTCTTACTTTGACACAACCTTTCTGTCAGGGAAACGTGAAATACGAATGCATTTTGAATGTTTAGGTATCTGAATGGATTTTCACTAGTTTATAAATCACAAATACAGAAGTTTACTATTCCTTAACATAATTCCACTATTCAGGCTATTTCAAATAACCCAATTCAACAGCTCGCACCAAATCTCGAATTAAGAGCTTTTTGTAAACAGGCACAGCTTTAAGTCCCAAGAATTCCATTAGACTAAAACCTTCTCCTTTAAAATACTCATCAAAATTAAAGTATTTAATATCCACATTGAATCGTTTAGCAAATAAACTTATAAACTCAGAAGCATCATCACCATATATATTTAAATCGCTTTGCAGGTCAGTAGTCAAAAAAATAGAACCCCTATCCAAGCCAAATTCAGAATCCAAAATCTCAACAATCTTTAAAAAATTATTCTCCATATTTTATAAAATTATAAACCAACTTACATAAGTCCAAGATAAATATCTCTCAGCTCGCTATCTTTCTTAGCTTCATCCATTGCATAACGATTTATATCATACCATGTCAAAGCAACTCCAATAGGTTGAACAGTTCTACCAAGAAACCTCCCTAAAGAGTTAGTCCCAGTTAATTTAACCAAGCTCTTACCAAATTGTCCATTTCCAAATAATTTAGTAAATCTAATAGGTAGAAATTTACCCAATATTAAAGAAGAAAATGAAGAACCAGTTTTGGAACCTAAATACCCATAAGGCTTAAGAAAGTTAAATTTTTTGCCAGATAAAAATAACAATGGACCTTTACTATTCCATACTAAGTTTCGCCATTCTTTGTTGCTTAAAACAGTCCAATTATCATTTTCACAAGGAGGTTTTCCTTGACACCCACAATTACAATTAAAAGTTGTACTTTCGTTTTCCGCATCTTCAATATCTGTTGGTATATTTCCCTTTTTCTTTCCTATAACAACTCTGATTGGCATACCATTCTCATCTCTTATGATCTCACGAGATTCTTCACCATCATCTGAATTTGCTTGATTGTTATTTGTATTCCCGCTTAGACTTCTAACATTCGGATCATTCATCGCCGCATTAAAAAGTGCATCCTCAGATGCCATGCCAGTAGGGTCTATACTAATAATTGGGTTATTTTCTACATAATTATAGGGTGACCATGAAGATGAAATCTCCCCCATCGGGTCCACCACATGCCACCTGCCTATCACCGCATCATAAAACCTGGCTCCGTAATCGTACCACTTGAGGTCGTGGTCGGCGTTGAGTTCTTTGTAGTTGTAGAGGTAGTTGTTATCCTTTGGTTCCATTGGCATTAGCAGTAAAAATAAGCTTTTAGTCCCAAAGTAGATTTCTCGATGCTGCGATCCGGTTGGTCGCAGTTCCCTCCCTATCGAGTGCCTTTGTGGCACTCGATTTTTGCCTTGCAGGCAAAATCAGTCGGTCATTCATCATCCACGGCCCTTCATGCGCCATGCCGAAAGCATAGTAGTGGTTCTCCTGGTTGATTTCATTGGTAGTTGCATTATTGGTTACGTCAATTTTACCGTTTGCGTCGAGATCTGTAAACGTTACCCTGGCGTTACCAAGATGGTCCTTTATACTAAATTCCGTGCGGTAAGTAGGTGTAGTGGTACCTGTATTGGTATTAAAAAACCTGCCTTCACCATGATAAATGGCTTCTACCCTGCGGTTCAGGCCGCTGGCGCTGTTGTACTCAATGCCTCCTACGTAGTGTTGGATGTAGTTGATGGTAGCTCCCGTTTTTACTGTTTTTGCCAATTTTTCTCCCGATGCTGAATAAATAAATTCTATGCTTTTGGTAGTAGACCATTCTATCTTGGATGGTAAATTTAGGAAATTGTAGGTGAGTTTTAGGTTTTGTGGTTTGAAATTCTGGAAAAGAACTGAGTATAACTTAAAACGAGGATATGCAAGCCCTACAGGCTTGGATTTTTTCTTTCTTTCATCTCCGCACTTCGTGCGGTTATTCACGTGGAAGCCTTTGCAGGCTTCTTCATGTGCATTCGTTTTTATGTAAGCCCTTCAGGCTTGGATTTTTTCTTTCTTTCATCTCCGCACTTCGTGCGGTTATTCACGTGGAAGCCTTTGCAGGCTTCTTCATGTGCATTCGTTTTTATGTAAGCCCTTCAGGCTTGGATTTTTTCTTTCTTTCATCTCCGCACTTCGTGCGGTTATTCACGTGGAAGCCTTGCAGGTTTCTTATCCGCACTGCGTGCGGTTATTCACATGGAAGCCTTGCAGGCTTCTTCTCTGCACTCTGTGCGGTTATTCACGTGGAAGCCTTTTAGGCTTCTTTTATAGGATGCATTCAAGCCCGAAGGGTTTGAATGTGAATTGCCTCGCATTGCATGCGAGGCAATTCATGAAGAGGTTTTGCAAGCCTGAAGGGCTTGGATGAGATTTTATCCGGACCCCCAAATTGACTGGACCAAAATTTTAATTTTCTTTGTCGGATCCTTGCGAATTCGTAATTGTCCCCACCCCTTAATTCGTAATTGACGAATTCGTAATTACTCCAATCTCGTAATTCGTAATTGACAAATTCGTAATTCTCCACCTTTTTTCTTATCATTGTACTCCATTAGGGATCCTGGGTATGAAGCACATTATTAGCAACTCCTTTCTTTGGCTGGCCTCTTTGGCGCTTACCTTGTTTTTTCGCCTCCCTTCCACCGCCCAAAACTGCAATTTTACCATCACCGTGCCAGACGACATTACCCTCTGCAACGAAGGATTTGTAAATCTCAACGGACAGATCACAGGGGATTATCTTACTTTTCACTGGAATGGCAGCAATGGCTACTACAATGACCAAAGCCTCAACCCCAATGTGTGGGTCACTGAAACAACAACTTTTACATTGGCAGCGGGCTATAATTCTACGACCAACCTGATCAACAATGGCGATTTTGAGGATGGGGCAACGGGCTTCACCACTCAATATGCGCTGACTTTTCCGGGCTATACCTGTCCCAACGGCAACCAGGTATGGGGATTGCTGGGCTGTGAGGGTACTTATTTTGTAGGGCCAAGTTCCTCAGCTGTGCATACCAATTTTGCCAATTGTACACCCCACGGTGGTAGTAATATGATGATGCTCAACGGTGCTTCTTCGCTGCAGGAACTGTGGTGCCAGACCATTGCTGTAATGCCCAATACAGACTATGTATTCCAGGCATTTGCAACATCCATCGAAAGCAGCAGTCCCGCCATCCTTCAATTTGCCATTGATGGAACCCTGCTGGGCTCGCCGTTTGCGCTTTCTGCCACTACCTGCAACTGGCAGGAATTTTATGAAATTTGGAACTCAGGGTCCAATACCAGCATAGAAATTTGTATTACCAATCAGAATACTGCGGGTGGAGGCAACGATTTTGCACTAGATGACATCTTTTTTGGGCCTATTTGTAAAGATTCGATGGACTTTACGGTCTATGTATCTGAAATGCAAGTAGAGCCGCCTTCGGATGGTTTCATCGATTGTACCACTCCAGCGACACAGCTGGAAGTAACAGCTTTGCCAACAGGTAATAACTATGTATATGAATGGCAAACTACCAACGGCAATATTACTTCTGATCCCTTTGCTTCGGTCATTGAGGTAGATGAAGCTGGACTGTATCAGGTAACTGTAACCGATGAATTGGGTTGCTCATTAAGTAATTTCGCTTATGTAGATGCCTTCCTCGATGAACCGGTACTTGATATTTCGGGTGATGATGAAATTTCATGCGCTGAACCTTCCGCAATCCTGGAGGCAGGAGCCAATGAGGCGGTTGATGAATTTGTATGGACCCTACCCGATGGCAGCATGGCGACCGGTATTGAAATTACCACCACACAGGAAGGATGGCACTATGTGGAAGCCCAAAACAGCAATGGTTGTACGGGACTTGACTCTTTCTATGTTTCTTACCTCAATACTCAATTTGTATATGACGTACAGTCATCAGGACCGCTGAGTTGCTCCGATTCATTGACAACGCTGCACATCAACAGCAACAGCCTTTACGATAGCATTGCATGGTCAGGGCCCGGCATAGTGAATGTCTCGGCAGATCAAACAACGGCGCAGGTAAATGTAGCTGGTACCTACCAATTTACTTTTTACTACGGAGAAAGTTGTCATTATTCCGATGCAACAACCGTAGCGGCGATTGCTCCCAACTTTCAATACAGCCTTCTTTCACCAGATACGCTGGATTGTCATACACTTCAGGTCGCGCTTTCATCAACATCATCAAATGGAAATTCCGTAACATGGAGTTTTAATGGTCAAATATTGCCAGGAGCCTTGGCGGATACAGTAGGTATTTACACCGCCACCATCCGGGATGCAAAGGGCTGTATAAAACAAGATAGTGTAATTGTAGCCGGAAATTATACCTTGCCCAACGCGACGGTAACTGTGGATACCATCGACTGTATTACCAATTCGGGTTCCTTTCACATTGACACTACCAGTGCTGAGACCTGGCTTTGGCACGGACCCGGTGGCCAGAAACAAGATGAAATCTTGACCAACTTCTCAACAGATGGCAACTATACCCTGGTGTTGGAAGGAATAAATGGATGCAGAGATAGCCTCCTTTATAACCTGCCATCAGACATAAACTTTCCATCCATTGAATTTATTACCCAAGGCATCACATGTGCAAATCCTGAAGGCAAAATCGACATCCAAAGCAACCTACCCGCCAACATCCGGTGGCAAAGATGGGATGGGCTTACCGGCACAGGTAATCAGATTGCCTCGCAGGTAGCTGGTAATTACACAATCTGGGCTACTACTCCCCAGGGCTGTGAAGCGCAGGCAGAGGTTGTGTTGCCCATTGATACCCTTGCACCAGTTGTTTTTGCTTTTGTAAGCGACACACTCAACTGCATTCGTAATTTTTGCAACCCGACAGTATCAGCATCCGCCCACCAACACTTCTTATGGCAAGGTCCTGCTGTACTTGACTCTACCCTGCTACCCGCCTTTGGAGCCGGTGGCATTTACACGCTAACCATAACGAGTGCCAATGGTTGTAAAAAGAGCACCCAGGTGGTGGTTCCCACCGATTACGAAAAACCTAATGCGAGCATTCAATTTTCTGATCTCAGTTGCCTGCAGCCGGTAACCGAACTTATCATCAACGAAGATGCGGCTTATCTGTACCAGCTTACCTATCAAAATATTACCCAAACCATTGGCCACAACCACAACCTCTCTGAGCCTGGCGGCTATATTCTCCACGTAATCGCCAACAATGGCTGTGATACCAACCTGGTATTTGATGTAAAAGGACACTTTGAAAAACCGGATATTGATATCCGAAATATTCACCTCGATTGTTATCATCCCAAAGAAATGGTAAGCAATCAGGCCATTAACTCCAACTTTGTTAATTATGAGTGGAAGCTGGCCAATGGCATTATAACCACCCCTATTGTTGAGGTATCTGAAGCCGGCACCATAGAGCTAACGCTCACCAATGAATGGGGATGCATCTCTGCAGACACAGCACAGGTTACGGTCGACTTCACCCCACCCTCCATCCTGCTGAGTCCGGAACGAACCATCTTATGCAGTAAATCCGATCTCGACATCCTTGTAACAAATGTGATGGATGGCTATCAATACGGTTGGAGAGACAGTGTAGGAACCATCGTATCGTCGCAGTCGGCTATTAAAGTAACAAAACCCGGTACTCTGGACTTACTTGTCATTAACACCATCAATGGCTGCAAAGAAAGTGTGGAGTTAACTGTACACCATCAAGGTAAACCCGAAGAAATTAATTTTGAAGTAGAGCAGGCCATTTGTTTTGGTGACAAGGCAAGTCTTGTGGTAAATGACATCAGTGGAGGACAGTCCCCCTATGTTATTCAATGCAATGAAAATTCACTTATAACCGGTAAAGATCATGTATTAGAAGCAGGCAACTACTTGCTTTCTGTAGTCGATAAAAACGGATGTAAAACGGATACCCAGTTGGTAGTAGATGCGGTATATCCTTTTAAAGTTTATGCAGGCGAGGATACAGTTATCCAATTGTTCAGCACTTACCAGCTGGAGGCAAGTTATCAATTAAATGGCAACACCATCGATCAATTGGTGTGGCACGCCGATCCCAGCTTAAGTTGCACAGCATGCGAGTCGCCTCTTGCCAGTCCCCAGGGCCAAACCTCTTACATTGTTGAGCTTACCAATCAGAATGGCTGTGTGGATCGCGACACGGTTACCATTCGAGTGCGGTTTGACAAGGGAGTCAGCTATCCCAACATCATAAGGTTTGATCAGGGTAGCAATCATCGTTTTACGCTATACAATAAATACGCTTCCATTGATAAGATCAACTTCTTACGCGTCTACGACCGATGGGGCAACCTGGTCTTTGTAAGAGAGCAATTCCCCGACAGCCAACCCGATCTCGGCTGGGATGGCAGTTTCAATGGCAGGCCACTGGTTCCGGGGGTCTATGTATGGGTGGCAGAAATTACCTATAAAGACGGCAGTGAAGAAGCCCTCAGGGGGGATGTTACTGTAGTTCGGTAGACCGGATTACCGCTGACGGCTGTCCGGCAACCGCCGTCCGGCAACCGCTGTCCGACGACCGCTGTCCGACGACCGCTGTCCGACGACCGCTGTCCGACGACCGCTGTCCGGCCTGTCTAACTGGCGTTAGCCAGGTAGATGTCCGTTAGCCGTGAGCTATCATCGGTTATCCGTTGTCCGTGAGCCGCCTGTCTAACTGGCGTTAGCCAGGTAGATGAGCGGTTGGCCGTGAGCCGTCATCGGTTGGCCGTGAGCCGTCATCGGTTGGCCGTGAGCCGTCATCGGTTGTCCGTGAGCCGCCTGTCTAACTGGCGTTAGCCAGGTAGATGAGCGGTTGGCCGTGAGCCGTCATCGGTTGTCCGTGAGCCGCCTGTCTAACTGGCGTTAGCCAGGTAGATGAGCGGTTGTCCGTGAGCCGTCATCGGTTGTCCGTGAGCCGTCATCGGTTGTCCGTGAGCCGCCCCCTACACCGCTAGTGCGGCGTAGGGACAAGCCTGTCTAACTGGCGTTAGCCAGGTAGATGAGCGGTTGGCCGTAAGCAGTTAAAAACACGTATAAATACGTATAGCGGGCTAAGGGTAGTAATTTAAATTTGCCACATCTTTTCAGACAGAAAGTCTCAGAAAAGAACACTTACACCTAAAGCACTTTTTGTTTGTGAAGCCGGAAATGCCTGTTTTTTTTTTGAATCTTCAACAAGTGAGCACGACGTTTGTAGTCATGTAAACTTGTGAAAATGAATGGTTCTTCCCAAAAAGTTTTCCTGTAAAAATGGCGTTTCCGGCCTAACTCTTAAGTAAAAGGTAAACATAGATCTTGTCAAGACCCCATAGACGAGACTGAAAATAGCCGAATCCGGCGTATATAAAATCTGACAATAGAAAGGAGGCAGCATTGCTGGGCATGTATTCATGCTTTTGAGAGCTTACTCAGTTGTGCAAGACCCTAATGCATTATACATTATCAAAAAATGTCATCTGTTATCAGAATTATTGTATTTTTATGCCTTCCCAGGCACGTTATTTGAATTTTATCAAACTTAAAATACTATTTTATCATGAAATTTAAGACTATTTTACCCTTATTTGGCATTGTATGCACGATTCTGGCTTGCAATCCCTCTTCTGATCCCAAGCCTCATGAATCACCGGCACCCAAAGTTACTTTAGACGCCGATACCATCTCTCAAGCACAATTTGATATGTGGACAGCAGCCTGGGATTCAATGGGATCTAATTATTCTGATACCGCGCTGGTAAAATACTATACCATGCCTGTTGTTGATCTGGCAGCCGTTTTAGGAGAGAGGGCTACCGGTGTGCGATTTTATCAGGGCTTGGAAGTGATTGCTCCTGGCCAGTTGAAAGCACACCTGATTGCGGTTGGGCTGGATGAGAGTAAAACCATAATACCCAAGTATTACGACTATTCAAACCCTTGTCCACCATACTGCCAATAGTTTAAAGGTATGTTGCTAAGCTTTATGCAGGTAGGTCTTTTTGTAGGCAAAATTTCCATCTTTATTGGCTTGTTGGTATCATTGTTGATCTTGATTGACTTTAAAAAACTGCCTGTATTTTTCAGACTACTGGCCCTGTTTTATATAGGGTCAGCTTCTATTGATCTTATCAACCACAGCTTTGCAGTATCCGGGCTCAACAATCTTTTGTTTGTTCATTTATTTACCTTCATAGAGTTTTGTACCATGACTTTGTTTTTCAGAGAGGTAAGTAAGATGCACAATTCGAGGCTAAATTTTGAGCTACTGATCTGGCCGGGCCTAATTTTTATCATTTTAAATACCTTGTTCATCCAGGGCCTGGATATGTTTAGTTCCTATTCGGCTTCCATGGTGGCGGCAATGGTCATTGTTTTGTCTGTCCGATTTTTGTACCACACCATGGATTCAGAACCAAGCCACCAGCTTACTTTATCTAAAAAAGTGATTGGGTTGTTGTTGGTGTATTATTCAATTTCGCTGGTAGTGATAACCTTCTCCAATGAAATGTTGTCCATTCCCAGAGAGTGGCAAAATGGGGTCTGGTTTATCCGTGGCATTGTATTATTGTTATTTAGGGTAATGATAGGAATCTATTACTGGCAATATTTTAAGCATTCAAATTTATTGTCCGCAGCATGAAAGATGTCAACCTGATCATTACCATATTAAGCGCCTTGATTTTCATGATGGGTATATCTTTGTTGGTTATATGGTTTTTCAGCAAAGGACAGAAAAAAATCATGAAAGCCAGGATGCTGCAAAAGGAACAGGAACTCAACTTCCAGAAAGAGTTGCTCGACAATACCATCCGCATCCAGGAAGAGGAACGAAATCGAATAGCCTCAGAATTGCATGACGACATCACCTCTCAGCTCAACATCATCCACCTCAATTTGCATGTGCTTAAAAAAGATTTGGGAGGGCCAAATCACAACAATCCTGTGTTGGAGCAAATTGAGTCTTCTCTTGCATCGAGTATCGACAGGTCGAGAAAAATGGCGCATGAGCTCATGCCACCCCTGCTTCAAAAATTTGGAATCACGTATGTGCTACAGGAATTGGAGAATAGTGTGAATCAATCCATGGCACTTCAAATGCAAGTATCTTCCAGCCACCTCATTGGCTTCGAAACGGTGCATGACCAATTGCACCTTTATCGCATCATTCAGGAATTGATCAACAATACATTAAAATACGCCAACGCTAAAAACATCAAAATATCTTTTAAAAACGAAGGTGACCAGCTCTGCATGAATTACAGCGACGATGGCAGGGGCTTTGTACCTTCTGAAATTAAACCAGGGTCGGGCTTAAAAAATATCCAAAGCCGATGCCAGTTGCTCAAAGGAAGTTTTGAAATCAACCCAATGCATGAGAAATCCGGATTTCACGCAAAGTTCTTATTCTCAAAAAATGGAAACAATTAAAATTGGCATCGTAGACGATGAAAAATTATTTATAAAAGGAATGCAAATGATCCTCGAAGCAGAGCAAGATCTAAATGTGTGTTATGTTGCTCCCAATGGCAATGTATTTCTTGAAGATGTCAAAGCAGGTCGATGTCAAATTGATGTGGTCTTACTTGATTTGTCAATGCCCGAAGTAGATGGAGTGGATGCCTTACAAAAATGTGTCGGTCTCAATGCACCTTTCAAAATCATCATCCTCACATCCCATTTCAATGATAGCATGATCATCAAGATGCTGGATGAAGGTGCTTCCGGCTTCCTGGCCAAAAATGAAGATCCCGTAGTGGTGATTGATACCATTCGTAAAGTCATACAAAAAGGCTTTCATATCAATGATTACATTCTAAACCTGGTCCGCCACCGCAGGTTAAATAGCAAAAAGAAGGTAATTCAAACTGATCTTTCCCTTCGAGAAATTGAGGTGCTAAAATTGATTTGTGAAGAATACACCAATAAAGAAATTGCAGATAAACTTTTCATCTCCACCCGCACAGTAGAAGGCCACCGCAAGAGCCTGCTCGAAAAAATTGAATGTAAAAATACGGCCGGCTTGGTCATTTATGCCATCGAGCATGGATTGATTGAGGTAAATGTTTTGAGGTTTCGATAAGAAGCCATAATTCCGCAAAGCAGCAAGCAATACGTATAAATACGTGTTTTTTCACCCCCAAAAACTACGTATCGGGGTCCAAAAATGAAAGAATATCTTTGTAAGCATGTTGGAATGGAAATGCCTCTATTTCAATTTTAGGCCACCTTATTCTAATACAGGTGCTAACTGTAAGAAGAAGAAAGGCGTGAAATACTATCTGTGTTGCCAAATGCCATGAATTAGTGCCGATGACTAAGTCCAAGAGTATAGTCGTTCAATATCCTCAATTCAGCTACCAGTAAAATCTATTGAACACTATCTCCTGTTCTGTTGGCAAGCAGTGAAACCATATCTTTGTATTCCAGTATATTTTTTGAAGGCTGCTCCATTTTCAGAGCTGCCACTACCATTGCACTGGCCACAGCTTTTGCATCAATGGGTTTGTATCTGGATGGAATTAAAAAAGAAAGTGATTTCATCAATGCCTGTCCGATCCTTTCACCCAGTCGGAATTCATTTCTTTGTCCCAACAACATAGAAGGACGGAAGATAGATATAAATGGAATGGAAGTCGATAAAACAGCATCTTCAACCTCGCCTTTGATTTTTAAATAAAAATTGGAAGCCCTGGCATCTGCACCTACCGATGATACCAGTAAAAAATGTTTACAACCCTGGCTTGCTGCATAGGCGGCGGCATTGACGGGAATGTCATAATCCACTTTGCGATAAGCCACCAGATCGCCCTTTACTTTTGCCTGGGTAGTGCCAATCGAGCAAAAGACCACATCAACACCCGATAACGCATTTCGAAAGGAGGTTTCGTTTTGAAAATCAACGTGAATCTGACGCACTTTTTGCGATGAAATATCAAGTTCTTTTCTAACCAAAAGTACAATTTCAGATATAAATCCACTTTTGATCAATGTATCTACAATATGCCCTCCAATTAAGCCGGAGGCTCCAATAACAGCGGCCTTCATTTTTTTATTTCGTTGTTTTGTTAATAAATTGAATGACACCTTCCATGAATACTTTTTGATCGTCCCACATAGCCAAGTGACTGCCATTGGGGCAATAGAGGTATTGTCCATTTTTCACCATCTTACTCTGCGCTTCCATTGCCTTTGGATCCATGGTATCGTGTTTGGCTCCAACCATAAGGGTGGGTACCGTGATTTCAGGCAACCTTGTGCGAATGTCCCACTCAGCCAAACGACCGCTGATGCCAAATTCTGAAGGACCCTGCATAAGGGTATAAACAGTACCATTGACATGTTTCATAGCCCGGTTCAGGCCATCTGGCCACTTTTCGAGCCTGCAAATGTGTTGTTTGTAATAATTGGGAATCAGCAATTCCATATAACGAGGATTGGCAAAATCTTTTGCTGCCTCCAGTGCCCTGATTTCTTTGAGAACAGCTGCATCCATCTGCGGACCCAGTACATCGTTGGCATACTTTCCATATTCCGGCGCACTGGCCATCATATTGGCTACAATGAGCGCCTTCAGGTTTTTTTGATACTTAAGCGCATATTCCATTGCAAGGATGCCTCCCCACGAATTGCCCAAAACAATAAAATTGCTACTGTCTGCTCCTATGGCCTTACGCACCTGCTCCACCTCTTGTACAAACCTTTCGGTGGTCCAAAGGCTGGAATCGACAGGCTGATCGCTGTAGTAAGATCCCAGCTGATCGTATTGGTAAAACTCATAACCCTCTTTCAGAAAGGGCAGTTCAAAACACTCCATATACTCATGCGTCATAGCAGGGCCACCATGGAGCAGCAACACCTTTACTTTTGCATTGCTTCCAAAACGTTGGGTCCAAACTTCAAAATTGCCCACTGGCGTACTTATTGGAATACGCCTTACCCCGGAGGCGTCATACTCGGGTGGATAGGTAAAATAAGTAGCCATTTTCTCACAAGTCTGCCCTTCTTTGTGACCACACCCCATTGCCAAAATCAATAAGGAACAAACTATGATGCTTTGTAGGATTCTTCTCTTCATGTGCAAATTTATTTTAAGAATAAGCTAAATAATTCTCCTCTTCCACTTTTAAAATGGAAACCAATTTACACCTTTTTCCTATTCAATGTTAAAAAAAATTCCTTATCCCCCTCTGACTCCTCGTAATTTGAACTTCATGACTGACAGGTTGCAGCTAAGCTGCAAATCGAGATCCTAAATGGATCGAGATAGGGAAGGAACTGCGAAATACCTTTCGCAGCAACTCCGGCACCAATTCAGACCTACCATCTTTTAACTCCTAATCAATTCTCGTAATTTGAAATTCGTAATTGATCCGTAATTTTATAATTCGTAATTGATTTGTAATTCGTAATTGAATCCGTAATTTGTAATTCGTAATTGAATCCGTAATTTGAAATTCGTAATTGAACCCGTAATTTGAAATTCGTAATTAAATCCGTAATTTGAAATTCGTAATTAAATCCGTAATTTGAAATTCGTAATTAAATCCGTAATTTGAAATTCGTAATTGAATCCGTAATTTGAAATTCGTAATTGAATCCCCAAAACTTGCTCAACAAATTCTCGGCAGCTGTTCCCCCTGTAAAAAATTGACCACCCTGCTACCACCGATCTTACTTTGCATAACCACCTTACCCCGATGTTCGCTCGTGGTATGACCAATGATAGCAGCGGCACCACAAACATCATGGGCACGAAGAATGGTAAGTGCTTCATCTGCTCTTTCTGCTTTGACAACGGCTACGAAAACACCTTCATTGGCAACGTACAAAGGATCAAGGCCCAACATTTCGCAGGCACCACTCACTTCTTCAGCAATGGTTATGTCTTTTTGCCGGATATCTATGCCCAGACCTGTAATCTCGCTTAGTTCATTGAGTACCGATGCCAGGCCTCCTCTTGTAGCATCCCGTAAAAAATGAACATCTTTGCCCAGAAAATCAAGCATAGCCAATACAGGGTTTTTTAGTGAACAGGTATCACTTTTTACGGAGGTCTCAAATTCCAGTCCTTCACGAAGGCTCATTATGGCCACTCCATGCGCTGCAATGGGACCACTAAGGATGACCACATCACCCGCTCCTACCCTTTGGTGGCGGATATCGGCATGGGCGTGAACAACACCCACCCCCGTTGTATTGATGAAAATTTTATCCCCCTTGCCCTTTTGCACTACTTTTGTATCCCCGGTTACAATATCAATGCCGCAGTTGTCAGCTGCCCGACGGATGGACATGAGTACTTCCTTAAATTCATCAATGGCAAGGCCTTCTTCAAGGATGAAGGATAGGGTAAGGTAGCGCGCAGAAGCACCACACATAGCCAGATCATTGACAGTGCCGTGAATGGCCAGGTCTCCTATATTTCCTCCCGGAAAAAAAATTGGAGAAACCACGTATGAATCGGTGCTGATGGCCAGCTTGCCATGCAGGTCGAGGATGGCACCATCGTGCTGTTGATCGAGCATTGGATTTTTCAATACATCAAAGACTCCACTCTTCAGCAACTTGTGCGTAAGAATACCACCGCTGCCATGGCCCAGATTGATATGATCAAAATCAAATTGAGGTACCGGACATTCCAAATTCATTTTCATGATACTTCTATTGTAGGGTTGTTCCAGGCGGAAGAATAATGGAAGTAAGCCGCACATGCGCCTTCACTGCTTACCATGGGAGCACCAAGTGGATGCTCGGGCCTGCACTTTACACCAAAATTTGGACAGTCCATTGGCTTTTTAAGGCCCTTCATGATGGCTCCACTGATGCAATCCTTGTCCTCATCTACGGTGTCGAGGTTGAGATTAAATTTAAGTCTGGCATTAAATCTCTTATAACGATCGCGCACTTCAAAGCCGCTCATGGGTATAGGGCCAATGCCCCTCCACACTTTATCCGTAACTTCAAAAACATCAGTCAGGGTTTGTCTTGCCACTGTATTACCCGCTTCCTGTACACTCCTTACATATTGATTTTCTACCTCGTGTCTGCCTTCTTCCAATTGCGTAATGGTCATCAATATGCCCTGCAACAAATCAATGGGTTCAAAACCTGTGACCACTATAGGGCATCGGTATTTTTCGGCAATAGGGTAATACTCATCCAGTCCCATGATGGTGCAAACATGGCCGGCAGCCAGAAAACCATCGATCTTATTTTCAGGATCAGACAAGATGGCTTCCATAGCCGGGGGCACCAAAACATGGGATGCCAGAATGCTGAAATTTTCTGCACCCGCTTTATCGGCATGGACCACAGCAAGTGCATTGGCGGGAGCTGTGGTTTCAAAACCCACAGCAAAAAACACTACCTGTTTTTCGGGGTTGGCCATGGCCAGTTGCACCGCTTCCAAAGGCGAATAAAGAATGCGAACATCGGCGCCTCTGGCTTTTACTTCCAGCAGACTCAGATGGCTGCCCGGCACGCGCAACATATCTCCATACGAGCACAAAATCACATCTTGTCTTTGAGCCAGGTGGATGGCTTCGTCGATCACACCCAGGCTGGTAACACAAACCGGACAGCCCGGACCATGAACCAGGGTGAGCTCCTTGGGCAACAAATCTACAATGCCATTTTTAACAAGGCTGTGGGTCTGGCCTCCGCAAATTTCCATGAGGGTCCAGGGCCTACTCACCTTTTTGTGGATCTCTTGCATCAACACATCAAAGAGGTGCGGATCTCTGTATTCGTCTAAGTGTTTCATCAATGAAATTTAATCGTGGAATTGTAATGAATTTTATCAACCATCGTTGCCCTCCAACTGTTCTGTTACTTCACCCATCTGCAAAAGATAGTCAAAGGTCCTCCGGGCTTCTTCCTCATCCACTACGCTGATGGCTACGCCTACGTGAACCATTACATAATCCCCAACTTTTGCTTCTGGTGTCATATACAGGTTTACTTCTTTGGCAATGCCTCCAAATGAAACCTTTGCGGTACGAAAGATTTCATCCAATTGTGCGGTGATCTCCAATATTTTTCCGGGAATGGCTAGACACATGGTATTGCTGTTTTTAATTTTATTGCTGAATGATTTTTTTTGGTCAACTGGTACAACGCCAATTGTCCTAAAGCTATATTTTCATCATTGGGGCTAAATTCTTTGTGGAGAAAAATTTGGTTTTTCCCTTTATTCCGAGCAAACAAAGCATCAATCAGATATGCATTCTGGAATACACCTCCACTAAGGGCAATGCGATGGCAATTTGTATGATCTGCCTGCTCCAAAATTAATATGGCAAGGCTGTGCCAAAAGGTAGCGGCCATCGTTTTGGCATCTTTTGCTGCCTCAAGATCCAATATCCATTGCTCTGCTGCACTGCTGTAATCAATAATATTCCCTTTGATGGTAAATACATATGGTTCTTGGTCGTCTACCTCTCCCGCCTGCCATGCCAATGCTTCCAGTTTCATGGCTACTTCACCTTCATAACTTTGCACATCACCCAGATCAAGCATAGCTGCAAAGGCATCAATTAATCTACCCATAGAGGAGGTAAACAAAGGTGCCTTATTTCGTAATCTTGTATAATACTTCCACTCCTCTTCAGAAAAGCAATGACCCATTCGTACTGCAGCTTGATTTGATCCGCCAAAAACGGATAAAGCCGATAAACGTGGCTCCTGGCTCATCCTATCTCCTGCAAGCTGCGGAAAATAGGATAGTGAAAATATTCTTTTTATTTCTCCTCTTTCAAGACTAAAGGTCTCACCGCCCCATATCTGACCGTCATCGCCATAACCTGTGCCATCCCAGATCACCCCGAGGATCGGCTCTGTTGATTGCAATAAATGGTGTTCTGCCAGTACAGCCGCAAAGTGGGCTTTGTGGTGTTGAAAAGACAATTCACCGGCATGCCCCTCCTCCGCTATGGTGACACCAAGGGCTTTGCTGTGGTAGTTGGGGTGTGCATCTGTAAGTACAAACGACGGCTTTGCTTCGGTGAGTTTTAGCATATGATCAATGACCATTTGAAGCTGAACGATGCTTTCATACGATCCCAGCTTGCCAAGGTATTGACTTACATTGATGTTGCTACCTATGTGCAGCGCAAAACAGCTTTTCATATCGGCACCCATGGCCAACAAAGGTTCAAAAGCGGGCTCCAATATTTGGTCCATCACCGCGGGCGCAAAACCACGACTCCTCCTGATTAAGATCGGATGACCAGCCGTTGTGCAGCGCAATACGCTGTCATCCTGAGGTACTACAATTTCACGGTTGTTTATCAAAAAATAATCGGCAATGCCTGCCAGGTTGTCTAAGGCTAGTTTGTCTTTGTATTCGATTGGGCAGCCACTGATATTGGCACTGGTTGCCACAAGCGGCTTTTGAAAATGATCACTGATCAGTGCCAATAATGGGCTATAGGGCAGCATAACACCCAGATGTGCCAGGCCTGGAGCTACTTCTTCTATTGCAATGCCACTCCGGGTTTGGGATCTTAAACGACACAGTACGATGGGAGAAGCTGGTGAAAGCAACCAGTTTTTCTCATGGCTGTTAATTTCCACATCTTGTTGTGCGGCCCGCAAATGCGGATACAAAATAGCCAGGGGTTTGCGCGGACGCATTTTGCGATATCTCAAAGCAGACACCACATCTGCCCGCGTAGCGTCACATATGAGCAGGTAGCCGCCAATGCCTTTCACCGCCACAATGCTCCCGGCCATCAATGCACCTGCCACAGCAGGGATGATGGCATTTTGTCTTTCTTCGACAATGGCACCACTGGCAGTTACAAATGACATCATTACGGCACAGTCAGGACAAGAGTTGGTCTGGCTGTAAAAACGCACATCGTTGCTGCGATTATATTCCTGATTACAGCCAGGACATATCTGAAAATCTGCCATTGATGTATTTTCTCGTTCGTAGGGTAAGGCCTTCATGATCGAATACCGCGGACCACAATTGAGACAGGTAGTAAATGCGTATTGATAACGCCTGTTTTGAACATCCTGGATGGCAAGCCTGCATGCTTCACAAAGAGCCAGATCGGGGGTAATCCACAAGTCGAAACTTTGTTTGGGACTGCTCTGAATTATTGAAAAATCTGTAAAATGGGTAAAGGGTACAATTTCCGTTTGAATATCTGCCATAACAGCCATAGCCGGAAGTTGATTCTGCAAGGCATGGAGAAATAGCTGGAAGTCCTCATCATTTGTATTGACATAGATGTGTACGCCGTCAACAGCATTGGCTACTGTGCCGTTAAGATGCATCTCACGGGCAATGCGATACACGGCAGGACGAAAGCCCACACCCTGAACCCTGCCGCTGATATGTAGATGGCGGGTTTTCATTTCTCTGATGATCGTCAGACCGTTGTGGTCTGCTGTTGTTTTACTTTAAGCCACTCATACCATAAATCCATGCCTTCCCCTGTAAGGCTGCTGACTTCAATGATCTCTAATTCCGGGTTGACCCTGCGCGCATTTTCCTTTGCCTTTTCAATGCTGAAAGGTACATAGGGCAACAAATCAATTTTGTTGATGATGCACAGATGGGAGGAATAAAACATATCCGGATATTTCAGTGGCTTGTCGTCGCCTTCTGTAACACTCATGACCACTACCCGATACTTTTCACCGAGATCAAACATTGCAGGACAAACGAGATTGCCAACATTTTCAATGAAAAGTACAGAATCTGATTCAGGCTTTAGCCCCTGAAGCGTATGGTAGACCATGTGGGCATCTAGGTGACAGCCTTTGCCCGTATTGATCTGTGAAACTTTGGTACCCGTAGCATGGATGCGGTCTGCATCATTGGTGGTTTGCTGATCTCCTTCAATAACAGCAAATGGCAGTGTATCTTTGAGATCAGTGAGGGTTTTTTCCAGCAGGGATGTTTTGCCCGAGCCGGGAGAACTTACCAGATTCAAACACAATATCTCCTTGGCATCAAAGTAACCTCGATTACGTTCAGCCAAAAGATTGTTTTGATGCAAAATGTCTTTTTCTACATCGATAATTTTGTGTGAATCTATGTGTTCATGATCGTGGGAATGGCCGCCTCCGCAGCCGCAGCTTACACACATATTTGTAATATTTTAAGTTTTATCAGTCGATGAGCAGGGACTTAACCCTTAACTCTTTTCCTGAAATGATGTCTTTGAAATAACTATTGCAAACAGGGCAGATGTCGTAAACCTGGACCATATTGAAATCACAGCCACAATCCAGGCAACGAGCTTTGCCGGGGGGTCTGGAGATTTCCAATTTGGATCCATCGAGTACGGTGCCCTTGATGGCTTGTTGCCAGGCAAAATCAAAGGAAGCCAACTCTACCCCGCTGAGTTCTCCAATCACCAGTTCTATGCCGCTGAATTTGTCGACCCCAGCCTTGACGGCTTCTTTATCGGCAATTTCAACGATGCCCATGGCGATGGAAAGTTCGTGCATAAATCAGGCCTTGGTGGCTTTTGATTTGGGACGAAAAACGAAGGCAAGCACAAGAGAAATCACAATGGCAACTGAAACCAGTGCGTGTTCCGGTTGGGTAAAATAGTGGATTACACTCCAACCATTGTGTGTATGGTCACCATGACCGGGGTGGGCGCTGGCCAATGCAGGCAGAGACACGATGATCAACATCCAGGCTGCTTTCAGATAATTGAGTATTCCTTTCATGTTTATTTAGATTGATTAAAAATGAGGATATCAAATAGTATTACAAAACTATAGAACGAAAGTATATAGCACGGCTTATGTAGGTTATGACCCAAATCATATTCTGCGCTGATCATAATCAACAGAATGTGCTAAACCTGTATCTAATTTTCCGATGTTTTTTAACCTTCAAATCAAAAGGCCAATGTCAAAACACAAGTTATCTGAGGAAAAGTGGTTTGAACAACCCACTTATTATGACGAGATCCGCTTTAAGGGATACACGCGCAGGGATTTTATGAAATTCGCCAGTATGATGGCAGCTTTTATCGGATTGGAATCTTCGGCCATTGGCCAGGTAGCAAAAGCGATGGAAACCAAACCCAGGCTACCGGTCATCTGGCTGCACTTTCAGGAATGTACCTGTTGCAGCGAAAGTTTTATCCGTTCTTCCCACCCTATCGTAGCCGATATTTTATTGGATAAAATTTCGCTGGATTATTCTGAGACATTGATGGCTGCATCGGGTACTCAGGCAGAAGCAGCCTTAAAAAATACACTCGAAAAATACAAAGGCCAATATATATTGTGTATCGAAGGCAGTGTGCCTACCGGTGCCGATGGAGTATATTGTATGATTGGAGGTAAAACATCTATGCAGATTTTGGAAGAAGTAGCAGAAAATGCGGCAGCCGTGATTGCATGGGGCAGTTGTGCCAGCAATGGTTGCGTTCAATCAGCCAAACCCAATCCAACCTCTGCCACCCCTATCCACAAACTGGTCAAAGGCAAACCAGTGATAAAAGTACCTGGCTGTCCTCCAATTGGAGAAGTTATGGCGGGTGTGATTGTACACTACCTTACTTTTGGAACCATTCCTGAACTCGACCGATTGGGCAGACCCAAAGCATTTTACAGCAAACGCGTTCACGATACTTGTTACAGACGTCCATTTTACGATGCAGGCTTGTTTGTAGAAACATTTGATGATGAAAATGCTAAAAAAGGATATTGTTTGTACAAAGTAGGATGCAAAGGTCCAACCACTTACAACGCATGCGGCGTAATGAAATGGAACGAAGGAACCAGCTACCCAATCCAGTCTGGTCACCCCTGCATAGGCTGTAGCGAAGAAAACTACTGGGACAATGGCAGATTGTATCAAAGGGCTTCTTCTTTTGCCGGTTTTGGCATTGAATCAGATGCCGACACTTTGGGCAAATACGCATTGGGCGCCACCGGAGTTGCGTTGGCAGGTCACGCCATCTTGACCAATATTAACAAACGAAAAGACATCAACACCCTTACAGCCGAAGGCGAAGCCGGTGATGTAGATGTAATTGAATAAACCATAAAAACCAGGTATAATGGGAAAAAGAATAGTTGTCGATCCTATCACCCGTATCGAGGGACACTTAAGGATTGAAGCCGATATTGAAAATGGTAAAATCAAAGACGCCTACAGCTCGGGAACGATGGTGCGTCTTATTGAAGAAATTCTGAAAGGACGGGATCCCCGCGACGCATGGGCATACGTTGGAAGGGTTTGTGGTGTTTGCACATCTACACACTCCCTCACCTCTGTCCGCACAGTTGAAGATGCGCTGAAAATAAACATACCTGCGAATGCAGAGTTGGTGAGAAACATCATGCATTGCACACTCTATATGCACGATCACGTGGTGCACTTTTATCACCTACATGCCATGGACTGGGTGGATGTAGTAAATGCATTGAAAGCTGACCCTAAAAAAACTTCAGAACTTGCACAAAGTCTTTCACATTGGCCCAAAAGTTCTCCCGGTTATTTTAGCGACATCCAGGCTCGTATTGGCAAGTTTGTGGCCAGCGGTCAGCTCGGCATTTTTGCCAACGGTTATTGGGGACACCCTGCCTACAAACTGCCGGCCGAAGTAAACCTGATAGGTCTTGCACACTATCTTGAAGCATTGGAGTGGCAGAAAGAAATCGTAAAAATCCATGCCATCTTCGGTGGTAAGAACCCCCACCCCAACTATTTGGTGGGTGGTATGGCCTGCTCAATCGGGCTCGATGATGTAAGCGGTATCAATGCAGAAAGACTGGCCATGGTGGATCGCTTGCTGGAAGAAGGCAAACAATTCATTGAACAGGTTTATATTCCGGATCTGATGGCCATTGCTTCCTTCTACAAAGACTGGGGCGGCATAGGTGGAGGTTTGGGCAACTACCTTGTTTACGGGGACCTGCCTACAAAAGGCATCAACGATCCTTCTTCGTTCAAATTCCCTGGGGGAGCCATCCTCAACAAGGACATCAGCAAGGTCTACGACGTGGATCTCAAAAAAGATGACGAAATTCAGGAATTTATCAAACACTCCTGGTATGACTACAGTGGTGGCGATGAGCAAGGCCTTCACCCATGGAAAGGCGAAAGTAAGATCAACTATACCGGACCCAAACCACCATTTGAACACCTTGATGTAAAGGATAAGTACTCTTATCTTAAGACACCAAGATGGAATGGCAATGCCATGGAGGTAGGACCGCTGGCACGTGTGCTGGTAGGTTATGCCAAAGGCATCGAAGAATACCGTGCTGTAGTTGACAAAGCGCTTACAGACCTGAATGTACCGGTTACAGCCCTGTTCTCAACATTGGGAAGAACGGCAGCCAGAGGTTTTGAATGCGCATTGACTGCACAGTGGGGCAGAGAATTCTTTGACCAGTTGATCAGCAATATCAAAAACGGTGATACGAGAATGGCAGACACCAGTCTGTTCAATCCGGAAACCTGGCCTAAAACAGCCTTTGGAGTAGGATTTGCCGAAGCGCCAAGAGGTGCACTTGCCCACTGGATCAACATCGAAGATCAGAAGATTGCCAATTATCAGCTGGTAGTCCCTACCACATGGAATGCTTCACCCAGAGATACCAAAGGCCAGATGTCGGCTTATGAATCATCACTGATCGACACACCGGTAGCCGATGAAACACAACCACTGGAAATCATCAGAACCATCCACAGTTTTGATCCTTGTATGGCCTGCAGCGTTCACCTTTATGATGAAGAAGGCACAACCGTAAGCAGGGTCAATGTAGTAGGTGATTAATCCTCTAAATGTAAAACAATGGCAGAAAAACTATTAAGGGTACACCGGCTCAGGCGAATTTACGTGTGGGAGTTACCCGTAAGAATATACCACTGGATCAATGTACTGGTTTTGCTGGTACTGGTGGTCACCGGATTTTACATTGGCAACCCACTGGCCTTGCTGAGTGGCAAAGAAGCTTCAGAGGCCTATACCATGGGCTGGTTCAGATTCCTGCATTTTGCAGCCGCGTATATTTTCTTTTTCAACTTTGTATTCCGGATTTACTGGGGCTTTGTGGGAAATAAATATGCCAACTGGAAACAGTTTATTCCCACCTCCAAAGCATTCTGGAAAGAATTGAAAACGGTATTGAAAGTAGATATCCTTCAGATGAAAGGAGACAAGGAAGAAAGAGAACACCTGAGTATTGGTCACAACGCGCTTGCCGGTCTGACCTACTTTGGCACCTTCCTTGCCTTCCTGCTCCAATGTCTTACCGGCTTTGGACTCTATGCATCCATGGCTTCCTGGTGGTTTCCCAAGCTTTTTGCCTGGGTACCCTTCCTTTTGGGAGGCGATATCCTTACACGACAGATCCACCATTGGACCATGTGGTTTTTTATCCTTTTTGCAGCCATCCACGTGTACCTGGTATTTTACCATGACTACGTAGAAGGCAGAGGTGAAATCAGCAGCATGGGCGGAGGATGGAAATTTATTGAAGAAGAATTTTTCAAAAAGAATAAATCCCATACCCCAAATCCAGAGGCATGATCAATACCAACAACAAGCCTGTACTCCTCCTCGGCATCGGCAATATTCTCATGGGCGATGAAGGCGTAGGCATACACGCTATCGAACGGGCAGAATCCTTCGATATCCCCGAATGGATGGATACCTTAGACGGAGGTACCGGAGGATTTCACCTGCTCGAATATTTTGAAAAATACAGGCATGTAGTCATGATTGACGCAACCTTGGATGATAAAACCACAGGTAGCTGGCGAAAAATTACCCCCCGATATGCATCCGACTTTCCACGCGCCATGAGTACCCACGACATTGGTCTTAAGGATCTCGTAAGCGCATTGCACCTATCAGGTCGTTTGCCGGAAATCACGTTATACGTAATCAGTATAGAGAGTATACAACAGCAAGGTATTTATCTTACGGATAAAGTAAATAAAGGAATGGAAGAAGTATTGCAAGATATTTTGGCAACTGTACATGAACCTCTTGCAGTGGTGTAAAGTACTAAAACACAAATAATGTAATGACTTGTTGTTTTGAGCAGGAAGTTATAATGAGTGAAGGCTTCAAATCTTTATCTAAAAGTTCAGGATTGGAAGCCTTTCCTTTTTAAAAGCCCTCCTATTACTAAACTTCAGTTATATTCTTACCATTGAATAAATCCCTCAAGAGTGTAAAAAAGTATTAAAAAGCCAGGGTGGCAGGCAATGAAGCTAGTCCAATTGTCAATTTGACAGTATCTTGCATTAAAGTGCAAATTTTGAGGCTTCAATTCATCATTTATATCATTTTAGGATGTTTTTTTGAGACAACGCTCAATGGTCAGTCCTTTAAGACTCGATTTGAATACTTGAGTGATGATCAAGGACTTCCTCAAAATCATGTGTTTAGTGTATCACAGGACAGTGATGGGTTTATTTGGTTTTGCACCATGGGTGGATTAGCCAAGTACGATGGCTTTCAATTCACCAATTTCACATTTGACGAGCAGGATTCAACCACCGTATCTGCCTCCTACATTGACCAGATTCTGGAAGACAGCAAACACAGGTTTTGGGTTGGCACCTTGAATGGCTTTAACCAAATGGATCGCAAAACAGGCAAATTCAAGAGGTATTTGCACAATGAAAATGATGTCAATAGCCTTGGCCACAATAAAACCAAAGGACTGGCAGAAAGAAAGGATGGGAAAATATGGATCGTACATAATGATGGTATTGATTGTTTTGATCCTCAAACAGAAAAATTTGTCCACTATTTACATGATGATTTTGAAATCAGCAGACATTCCGGACACGTTTTTATTGACCGCAAAAACCGAATTTGGGTAATTGGCACCAAAGGCGTTTTTTTGGTAAATGAATCCAGACAAAACCTTGAATATATAGGGCAACCTGCCGTTAAATCTGAAATACCATTGGAAGGAAGGAAGTTTTATGAAGACTCTCAAGGCAATTTGTGGGTGGGATTCAACAGGTGTTTGGCACTATTCAATACTGAGAACCGAAGTTTTACCTTATCTCCCATAGGCAAAAATGGGCTCGATGTATCCCAAGTACTGGAATACCCGAAAGGAACACTGGCGATTGGCACACACGGAGATGGATTAATCATGTATTCGCTTAAAGAAAGAAAAATCATACAACAATACAATTATTCTCCTTCAGATCCCGGGGGTATTAGCGGGTCATCCATTTACAGCATGCATGTTGACAAACAAAACAATCTATGGTTAGGCTTATTTTATGGGGTCAATAAAATAAATCCGGGCAGCGATCGATTTCCATTGATGACACATGCACCGGGCATACACAACCTGGCCAATTATAGTTTGTTGTTGCACCAGGACAACTATGGTGGCATCTGGAACAACACGATGAAGGGACTCTTTTATATAAAGAATTCCAGTTCACCTTATATTTCAATGTTAAGCCCCCCTCAATTCTCACAGGGCTTTAATAATTTGAAACCCATATTTTCCGACAATCAAAAATTGTATTTCAGCATACTCAACAAGGGTATTTTTGCTTATTCTTTTTCGAAGAAAACCATAGAAACCATTGCCCCTGATAAAAATCTGGGGGAATTGGTAGTGCAAAAATTTGAAATACACCCAAAAAAACCTACTGCTCTTTTTATAGGATGTGTGCAGGGACTTTGCAAGCTGGATCTTTTATCCGGTGATACAACCTGGCTGCTGCCCAAGCGCATGGATCAAAGACTTTCGGGTAATTATGTGGGACGATTTTATTCTCCTGATGGAAATCAATTTTATTTTATTAATACAGAAAAACTTTGTGTCTATGACTGGGATAAGAAGACAATGCGATCCGTATCCTCACCTTATCCCATAAAGGGTACAATTTTTAATATTAAGAAAAACAACAACCAACTATGGATTGCCAGCACCTATCAAATATACATTTATAATATAAATAATAATACATGGAAAAATGTAGTTCGCAAGGATGACGGATCACGTCTTCCTTCTGCGGGTTTGGAAATAGACAAACAGGGTTACATTTGGAGCATTACTGATTCCGAAATCAGTAGGATTGATCCGAATGGAAAGGTAACACACCACTATCACTCTCCCACAGGATTTACAAATGGAAACAATGCACAAGGCAGGGATGGTACGTTGTTTTTTGGAGGCAATGAAGGGGGTGTGATATTTCATCCTGAACGATATTTCAAAGATACGATTGCACCTAAAATAATATTTACAGGCCTTGAAATTGCCAACAAAGCTGAAGACCTTGGCATACAAAATGAATACGTAAGCACATTCCGCCTGAAGCACAACCAAAAAACATTCTCTCTCAATTACGCTGCTTTGCATTTTATCAACAGAGAAGCCATTCGTTATCACTACAGGCTTCTGGGCTTCGACAAGGACTGGATTTACGGGGGAAGTAAAAGAAGGGTCACCTACACCAATCTCTCACCGGGAACATATACCTTTGAAGCGATTGCCACAACTGAAGATGGGATAAGTTCTAAAATGCCATTAAAAATTACCATCATTATAGAAGCCCCTTTTTACCGAACATGGGCTTTCTATGCTTTGATTGCTTTCCTTATAGCTTTGCTTTCCTATCTTTTTTACGATATAAGAAAGAAAGCCGCTGAAGCGGAAAAGAAGAGAGAACTGGCAGAACAAAATGCCAATTACAAATCTATGTTTATGGCCAATATGAGCCATGAAATACGGACACCCATGAATGCCATTGTAGGCCTGAATCAATTGTTGATGGACACGCCTTTGACACCCAAACAAATGGAATATGTAAAGGCCATCAATATTTCATGTGAAAATATGCTTTGGATAATTAATGATATTCTGGATCAGGCCAAAATTGAAAGCGGTAAATACACCATTGTTCACAAAGATTTCAACCTGATGCAAATGTTGGAACAAATCAGAACTTTATTTGCGGCCAGGGCGGGCGAAAAGGATTTGGTTTTTGATCTAAAGATAGATAACGATGTCCCTCTCTTATTGAAAGGAGATCAGGTGCGCTTATTTCAAATTCTTGCCAATCTTCTGGGCAATGCTATTAAGTTCACCAACCAAGGTAAAGTAAATTTACAGGTAGGTATTTACCAGACCATCTCCAATGGTTGTGAATTGCGATTTGATGTAAGAGATACCGGCATTGGTATACCCAGAGAAAAGCTGGAAGAAATTTTTGATAGCTTTAGCCAGATTCAGGAATTAGAAAATACGGGTAATCAGGGAACCGGACTTGGCTTGTCTATTGTAAAACAGTTGTGCTCTTTGTTGGGTGGTAAAATCAGCGTAGAGTCAACCCACGGTCAGGGATCCAACTTCACTTTAATCCTGCCTTTCGAATTTGCAAGTCAGCATAATATTATCCAGGAGGGCAAGACCAAAGCAAAGACCATGTATGGACTCCATATTTTACTGGTAGAAGATGCCCCTCTAAACCAATTGGTGGCCTCAGAATTGCTTTACAAACACTTTGAAGGCTTAAATCTGGATATTGTTTCAAATGGAGAAGAAGCCTTGAAAAAATGCAGTACTACCCAATATGATGTAGTTTTAATGGATGTTAAAATGCCGGTTATGGATGGCTTAGAGGCAACGCGTCAATTGCGTAAGATGGGATACAGTTATCCCATACTGGGATTAACTGCTAATGCCATACCCCAACAGCTGGAGGAATGTAAAAAAGCAGGTATGGATGAAAGTACAACCAAACCCATTAAAATAGGGGAATTAGTGGAAAAAATACAAGCCTTGGTAAACCGTGATTGATCTCTCAACGCTTTTTGGTTTATTTGATGATGAAGCTTTAGTAGTTAAGTTCCTTTCATTGTTTCAAAAAGAAGTGCCACTGTTGATGGTTCAGCTAGAAAATAATATTTTAGAAAAGGAACCTGAAAAAGCCAATATCAATGCACATACTATAAAAAGTCAGCTCAAATATCTTGGGGCCACCGATGCAATAAAACTGGCAGAAAGTCTTGAGCATGCATGTGAACCTAACGCGGGTTATTCAGTAGAAAAACAGCTGGAAACACTGGAGGCATTGAAAAAAGAAATTACTTTAGTACTGCTGTGCACTCAAAACTGGCTCAACGGAGCAAAGATTGTCAAGCCTTAACAACCATCTGATAGCCACTGCCATGGATGTTGAGAAAAGAAATTCGGCCATCTTCACCCAAGTAAGTCCTAAGCTTGCTTACATAAACATTTAAACTGCGCTCCCTGAAATTGTGCTCATCATCCCAAATGAGTTTCAAAGCCATGTCCCTTTCAATGATCCCGTCCGCAGCATCGCAAAAAAGCTTCAGTAGCTTGGCTTCAATGGCACTCATTCGCTGAATCCTATCTTCATTTTTTAATTCACGGGTAGAAGCATTAAATTCGTAGCCTCCTATCTGATAAATTTGCGCCTCACCCTTTTTACGGGAGGGAGCCTCTACCCTTCTCAATATGGCCTGTACCCTTAGATGTAGTTCCTGCATACTGAAGGGTTTTGTAATGTAATCATCAGCCCCCAATTCCAATCCCTGTATTCTCTTTTCCTTTTCAATCTCACCGGTGAGAAATAAAAATGGGATCTCTGGCTGAAGCAATTTCATTTCTGATGCCAATTCAAATCCTGTTTTTAACGGCATACGCACATCCAGGATACAAAGACCATAGGATTGCTTTTTAAATGATTCAAGACCTTCAAATGCATTGTGGAAAAGATCACAATTAAAACCCTTGGCTTCAAGGTATTCTTTCACCAGTGGACTCAGGGTACGATCGTCGTCAACCATTAAAATTCTTGTCATGAGCAGAGGCTGTTGAAATACAAAAATAATCAAAGACCCGTGTTTTAATACTTTTTTACACTTTTTACCTTTTACTAACATATTTCCCGCATCAGCCATTGCCAACTTTGCCTTGCAATTAACTACAAACATCAACTGTCATGCGATTACAAACATTTTTTAAGCTGGGTCTGATATCCCTTGTGTTGCTGCCCACAGTGCTGGTTAGCCAAAATATAAATGTAAGTCTCATCTTTCCCCCTCCGGCACCCAGTTCTGTGGAGGCACTTGTAAAACTCAACGGACAAGCCATCATTACGCTGTCAAATGCAGGTGCTCAAAGCCATAGCCTGAAATTACTGGTAAGCCTGGATGGAAACAACGGTGTAAAAGCCAATATGACCAATGACTATGTTCCCTCTACAATCATCACCCTCGGTGCCGGAGAGAGCAAGGTTTTGACAGGAACCATGTTAAATGCCCATTATGCCAATCTGACTGAAAATCACCTTCAATACAGTGGTGTTACCAAAAATACCATTCTACAAACTGAAAAACTTCCGGAAGGCGTATATACCATCTGCGTGAAAGCTTACGATTACAATACCGGTGTACTTTTATCCTCTTCCTTTGGAGGATGCACCACCATCATGGTCACTCAATACGACCCTCCTATGATTTTACTTCCAACGCATAACAGCACCGTCCTTGCGTCACAACCCACCTTTACCACAATGAGTTGGACTCCCTCCGGCATTCCCGGAACAACCCGATATAAAATGGAATTGATAGACATGGATCTCAATCACCTGCTCAATCCCAATGAAGCTTTCGACAATCCGGCCATTATCCTGCATTTTAAAAAGGATAATTTAATTACCACCAATTTCGTTTACGATGCCTCGCTGCCCAAGTTGACCCCCGGACATCACTATGCCATGCGCGTCACAGCCTATGATCCACAAAACAAACTGAATTACAAAAACAAAGGAAAAAGCCCTGTCATTTCTTTTCTTTATAAATTTCCTGAGATCAACAACAATCCTCCTAAGAACAATGGACTGGAGCCCGGAAACTTTGATGTTAAAAACAATAACCAAAATGTATACAGCTTGGCTTCCTGTCAGCAAAATATCAACATTGCCGACAACGTAGCAATAGCCGGCAATGGCATTATAAAAAAATACGATGTTATAACCATCGGTCAGTTTAAACTCAAATTGACAGAAGTCAACTGGAACAACACAACGCTGTCAGGTAAAGGAAAAATCATACAATCCTGGTTCAAAGTACCTATACTGGTAGAATTTACAGATCTGAAAATCAATAAAAATAAAATTGTAATCGACGGCAGCGCTATTGGCAGAAATGACAACAATGTGCCTTCAGACTGGATCAATGATCTGGGCAACATCTCCTTTGGAGGGCCCCAGATCGAAGCTTTATTCAACAAACTTTTGGGCAGCCCGCAAAGAGTAATGACCTGGCCTTATGAAAACATGGATAGCATTGGACTGGGCATGCCCATAGGCATAAAAAGAAATTTTGGAGGAGCCGACCAGACAATAGCCATCGTAGGTATGGTGTTTTCTGCCAAGGGTGCCGGTTTAAATGCGGTTTCACAGGTCAAAATGCCTGCTTACAATCAGAAAATCTCTGTAGCAGCATCCGGAGTTTGCATCGATGAAAAAGGCTTTACCAAAGAAGCTTTATTGTATTTGATCGAAGAACTGACCCTCAATCAAAACGGCAATCTTAAACTCAAATTATTCGAAGGAGAACCGGGCAATCTCCAAAAAGGGACCTACCTCAAAATGGATACCAAAGGGTTCGCCGGCATGCAGTTGGATGGAAAATTTGTAATTGACAGCAAGGTTGCCAAACCGGTAGACCCTCAACTTTCATCAGTGGATGCGGTGTTTAAGATTACCGTTGAGAACCCATCAAATTTTATTCTCAACAACATCAGTGTCACCCCTTTCACCCTGGTGAAATTGCCGGAATTCCAAATGACAGTTTCCGGTCTGTCAATTGATCATTCAGACCTCCAAAATCCTGATGGCATTACCTTTCCATCACCGGGATACAATGATAAAGGCAATCTATGGCAAGGCTTTTACCTTAAAAATATTACTGTGAAAATTCCTTCGAGGTTCCACAACAATCAAACCATAAGCTGCCAGCATTTTGTCATTGACCAGGCAGGTTTCAGCGGAATGGTGGATGTGCCGATAGTTTTTGATAAGAACAAAGGAGAAATGGGAGAGAAAAAGTGGAAATACTCCATGAAAGGTCTTTACATCAAGATCATTAAAAATCAATTCAACGAAGGCAAATTCAACGGGGAAATCAGGGTGCCTGTAACTTCAAAAGATTTGTATCTAACGTACCATGCCGCCATGAGCCTAAATGCGAATAATAAACTACTATATAATCTTACCCTTACCAATCAAAATGACATAACCTTCCCTGCCATATTTGCCAAAGGCAGCATCAATCCGGATACTGAACTGCAATTGGAAGAAGAAGGCAATGGTTTCGATCCCGAACTTCATCTTTATGCGACCCTCACATTTAACCGAACCTACAGCTACGAAATTCAGGGTTTCAATTTCGACATTTCAGATGTAGAGGTGCAAGATCTGATCATTTCTAAAGAGGGTGTTGCCATGGGTCCCAACGGAGGATTTTCGCACAGCTATGAATCCGACCAAAGAAGCCTGAATGGCTTTGACATAAGCATAGATACCTTCTATTTTAAAAAGAAAAATCAAATGTATGTAGGCTTTTCTATTTCACTGGTTGGTGAAGACAATGCAGTGGGTGGGAATGCAGGGTTTACTGTCAATACCTCCTATCAACCCGACCACATGATGACGGGAGCCATTCAATTGCAGGAAATAGGCATCCATGGAGATATTTCCGTAGCAACCATCGATGGTAAAATTGTCATCATGGAAGATGATCCTGTATACGGCGATGGCTTCAAAGGAAGTGTTTCCGTAAAATTAAATCTGGGGGAAAAGGGTAGCTCTATTGGAGGGTCAGTAAACATCATCTTCGGCAAAATGCCTGCCCTTAACAATGTAGACCCATACCGTTACTTCTTCTTTAAAGGTGAAATGTTTGCAGGTAACGGTATACCCCTTACTGCCTCTTTGAGAATGTATGGCTTGATGGGTGGCATCTATTACAATATGATCCAGGATGACCCATGGGTAGATCCGGTACCCTACAAAGAATCCAATGCCGATTCCAAATTTGGTCTGCTGGCCGGAGTAGACATTGGTCTTGTTGCCAAACGTGCGTTCCATGCCAAACCACAATTTAAAGTGCAATTCGGAACACAGTCTGGACTTGATATCATTCAGATATTTGGCGATGCCTATGCCTTTACAGAGTGGCAGCCCACCTTCATACCCTATGATGAAAGTACTACCCCTATCCACATCAGCATGAATGCCAAATTGGATTTTAAGAAAAAAGTATTCGATTTTGATAGTGGCATCTCCATTAAATACCCTGTAAGCACTCCGCTGATTGAAGCTGAGGGAAGCATTAAAATGCATGTTGCAGGAGCAAAAAAATGGTTTATAAAAATCGGTGAACCCGGCCCTTCCACCAATATTGGGGTCAAACTTACTTTCCTGCCTGTAAAGAAAAAACATTATTTTATGGCAGGGTATGATTTACCGGGCATGCCGCCTATACCCCAGGAAATTCAGGAAAAACTGGACAAACCCTATATCGGAGACCGTACCGATGTATCAGATGGAGAAAACGAAAATCTGCGATTTGCATTGGGCAGTTTAATGGATTTCAGTACAGGTGATTTGAATGCCTGGATTTTTTACGCCAACTTCGCCGCCATTATGGGTTATGATGTTGCCATGAGCAACGGCTGGGGAGATTGTGGTTTCAACAGCTGGTACATCGAAGGCAG
Organism: uncultured Bacteroidota bacterium; assembly: GCA_937870795.1. Classification (GTDB taxonomy): domain Bacteria; phylum Bacteroidota; class Bacteroidia; order Chitinophagales; family Saprospiraceae; genus JADKBO01. The sequence goes on from CALMWS010000039.1 coordinate 35,818, forward strand.
AGCCTATGCCATGCTTTCTGCAGAAGTAGGCATCAAAGCTAAAATTTTCAAAAAAGAGAGAAAATTCAAAGTCGCCTCATTGACAGCCGGAATCATAGCAGACGCAGCTTTGCCCAACCCCACCTGGTTTCATGGCACTGTATTCGGAGAAGCTACCTTCCTTGGCATCATTAAAGGAAAATTTACCTTTGAAGTGGATTACGGCACCAAATGCAGCTACAATCCAAACCCTAAAAATACAGACGCCCTCGAAGGGTTGAAGTATGTACAGGACATTAGTCCAAAGGGCAATAATGTAAAAGTATTTACCGATCCTGAAATTTCGCTTTTGTTCAGCAGCAATGAGAATAAGATTTATACATTACAGGAATACGAAAACGACAAACTTATTGAGCGCAAATTCCGCTTTCCGGTCAAACAGGCAATTGTAAAAATTGATGATGCTGCCAGCAAAGAAAATGGTAAAATACTCGCCAAATGGGGCGACAATGCTTCATACGAAGGGTATTGGAAAACGAATAATACAGGTGATATTTTAAGTTACTATTCCAAAAAAGCATTACCTCCAAAAACCAAGATCCGTGTAATTGCCGAAGTTGAAGTTTGGGAAAATATAGGTGGCAATTTCAAATCCATCGAGGCGAATGGAACCAAAAAAGAATTGGTATTTACCACCGCCGAGGATCCCGATAGAATTGTGGATGAAAACATCGAAGAACTCTATCCGGCCAACGGTCAAAGATACTACCTCCAGAATGATCGGTTCCAAAAGGGGTACATTCAACTGAAAGATGATCAGGACAACATTTTTGTATCCAATGGCCCTGCCATGATGGCACCAGCATTCAAAGTTAAGTTGATACCGGTCGGAGGAGGACAGGTGTTGGAAGGCAAATTTGAGGGATATCAAAACAATCGCGTATCTTTTTCACATCCCAAACTAGCCAACAACAAAACCTATGTATTCCAGCTTATCAAAGTCAATTTGGGCGGTACATTTACCAGTAACGAAAACATAGAAAAGAAAGAACTTCAATTCACAGCTGCAGAATTCAAAACCAATTTAACACAGGAACAAAAATTATTGAATGAATTAAAAACATCCATCAAGGAAAAAGAAATTTATAAGTTTATCTTCAGGACATCCATGTACAACAGCCTGAACGACAAATTGTCTAAAATCAATGAAGGTACAGGTCAGCTGCAATGGATTGGTCCAAATGCCACCGCCATCAAAGCTACTTTTTCTGGTGGAATGGAAGCTTTTGATGCAGCCGATGTAGCACAATTGCATCCTGAGTGGTATCTGGGTCAAACAACCGGTGGTCCCGCCATTCCGGTAACTGACAAAGGAAAGACTTTTGCCGTAAATTATCAATACGAAAAGATAATCAAGCCGTGGAATGAAATTTTAATCCCGGAAGCTTACCCTAATCTGCAACCTCTAAAAATAAACTACAATGCCTATATTTTGAATGCACAGCCCCTGATCAGTCAACAGGAAATTAATGCTATGCTAAAACAGCCTGCTAATCCGGGCTTCAACATAGCCTCTCCACCTGCTATGGTAAGTCAGGAAATCATGATGACAGATTGTGGCATAGCACACATGCAATACAACCAGTTCATGGCTAAAATGCTGGACCCTGAAACCAAGGGAAAAGCTGCCCTAAACAATATTATGGGCAAACCCAAACTTTATACCTTTTTCATGAGCTTTATGTTTGATGCTGATTTCCGCAATGCATTTAAACCACCGGTAAAAGGAAGCTATCATTTAATCCTTCACCGGGATCCGGCATATCACTACCGTAAAACCTGGAAATTGTAAAATAAAAGCCGTCTGATTGATTTCAGACGGCTTTTTAATTTGCAGAACAATGGCATTACGGGTGTCCTATTTGACTACTATTTAAATCACCGGATTGAATAAAACGGTGACTGGGTTTCCAATTTAATACTTTTTTACACTTTTTATTTTTTGCTTACATGTTTACTCGTGCTTTGAGACGCAATTTTGTCTCATCAAATACTACAGACTATGAGACGGCAATTTAATTTCATGACCTTATTGTTGGGGTTGTTGACAGCCGGAACACTTCCGGCCCAAAATCAACCATCCAACGTCCACTTGATCTCCCGCGTAACAAAAAATGAGATCAAACTTAGATGGGCTCCCACCGATGCGGAAACCTGGAGGGAGAGCACTGTAAAAGGTTATTATTTATTGAGAGCAACGGTGCCCACAGACACACTGGGTCTGGCAACCTATGCGTATGATACACTGGCAAACATGATATTACCACTTCCATCTGCTCAATGGGAAAAGTTGGTTGATGAAGATACCTATTGTGCAGCAGCCTGGACCTCTCTATATGAAAAAAAACCAGCATCATCCGGAAACTTGATACAACAAATTAAACAACAGGACGACATTCTCAATAAGGCTTATTTTGTGGCTATGCTGGCAGCCGATCAATCCCAAAAAGCTGCCAATGCCATGGGTTTACAATTTACAGACAAAACCGCAGTAACCGGAAAACAATACATTTATAAAGTGGGCATTCATGGGCTAAAAAATGACTACTCCACAACATATGCAGATACGAAAACAATTTTCAATCTTGCAAGTCCCCTTCCACCTGTGTCTATCAGTAAAGAAAAATCCATTACCATCAAATGGGACCCTTCTGCGGATCAATGGGGTTATACTACCTACCATGTAGAAAGATCAGAGTCTCTTGAAGGTTCCTATAAGCGTCTTACGAGTACTCCCTTCTTACATTTGCAAAATCCCAATGGGAACAGTTCTGAGTATAGTTATTATACAGATACAATTGGCGTCAATTATAAAGTTTTTTATTACAGATTGGTAGGCATTGATCCTTTTGGCGAAGAAAGTATACCTTCAGTAGCCGTAGCAGGGATGGGCAAGGACCTAACCCCACCTCCCAGTCCTGAACATTTGACTGCTACTACAATTGAAAACAAAATGGTTAAACTGGAATGGTCACAGCCAGCTTGCCCGGACATCAAAGGATATCAAATAAGCAGAGCAGAAGATTTTGAAGCCACTTTTACTCCTCTACATGCAGATCTATTACCCATCAACACACTGGAGTTTATTGACTCCACCCCGAATCCGGCACTCAACAATTATTACCTGGTCAGTGTAGTGGATACCGCAGGCAATGTAAACCACTCTGAGAGCATTTATGCATTCTTCAAAGACAACACGCCACCTCCAACACCTACCCTGCTTACAGGACGCATCGACAGCACCGGTCTGGTCACCTTGAAATGGAATAAAGTGGCGGATCCAGCATTGATTGGCTACAGGGTTTACTACTCCAACAGCCCTAACCATACCTTTATTATGCGCAGTGGGGACCTCATTACAGACACCTTTTATCAGGAAAAATTATTTTTAAATACCTTGAGTGAGAGAATCCTTTACAAAGTAGCAGCCGTTGATATAGGTTATGGCCATTCTCTGCCCACGGCAGCTCTGGAACTTAAGAAACCGGATAAAATCAAACCTGCTTCGGGCTGCTTCAAAAGGGTAGAAGTGATCGACCAAAGTGCTATGCTCACCTGGGCCCCCGGCTCCTCCTCAGATTTGGTCTTACAAGAACTTTGGAGAGAAAACGACTTACTTCAAAAAACAAAAATGGCCAGCTTCGATAACGCTACTACCACATATACCGACACTACGCTTGCAGAAGGACAAAGCTACACCTATTATTTACGCAGCCGGGACGATGATGGTCTGTATTCCGACTTTTCCACTCCTGTAAGTGTTCAAAGTTCACAAAAGGAATTGGCAGCCGTAAATGATCTGCAGGCAATCTGGAATGAAGAAAGCAAAAGCATCTCTCTCAAATGGTACTGCCCGACGAAGAATGTTCAATATATCATATACAGATCCATAGGTGATGGAGCTCTTATCACTTACGACAACACAAGTACAACAGATTTTACCGATAATTATGTATCAGAGAGTACAAAATACAGATACGCCGTGGTGGTCATGGATGAAAACGGAAGGCAGTCTGGTCTATCCGCTATCACCGAAGTAATGGCAGGAAAAAGTCAGTTGACAAAATAACCCATCAAAAATAGTAAAGATGAAATCCTTATCTCGAGTAGGGCTGCTATGCCTTTGTCTATGGGTTACCTTTCCTGTGTTGGCACAAACAGAAAACACAACGTCCAGGCCCTCACCGTGGAAATTTTCAGGCGGTCTGCAGTTGGGAACTCAATTTTACCGTGTCTATGGCATTACCCCTCGGGTGGTCAGTCCTGCATGGAACATATATGGCAATGCAGCTATCAATTTTAAAAATGTAATTAGTGTACCTTTTTCTTTCACCCTGGGCCAACAAGGCAATAGCGCCACCTACCCCAGTTTTAGGCAAATGGGAGTTTCTCCCAAAATGGGGGCGCTTACGCTGCACGCCGGTTGGCGAAGAATGCGTTTTTCAGATTACACACTCTCGGATCATACCTTCGCCGGTGCAGGTTTTGAATTTAATCCCGGAAAACTCAGACTGGCAGCTATGACAGGCAGACTTCGAAAAGCTGCAACAGCCAGAACCCTTGCCGGAGAAAACTACGGTGCACAATTCAAAAGAACAGCCACCGCTTTTAAGCTCGGTTATGGAACGGAAAATAGCTACCTAGACCTCATTTTCATGAAAGCAAAAGATGATGCCGGATCTCTTCCACAATCCAAAATTGATAGCACCCTTACTGCAGCAGAAAATGCACTAGCCGGTATAAACATGAGAATGGCAGCATCTTCCAACTTCAGTTGGTATGGTGAATTTGTGGTGAGTGCATTCACCCGAAATGTAGAATCTTCGATCATTGATCAGGGTAGTGGGCTCTCATCATTTTTCGGAAAAGTCCTTCAGCCCCGATTGTCAACCAAGACCAACTATGCACTGAAAACGGGAGTGGATATAGGCAGCCAGGCGCTAAGATGCAAATTGCAATACGAACGAATTATGCCCGAATTTGAAACCATGGGCGCCTTTTTCTTTATGAATGATATGGAAAACATAAGCATCCTTCCCAACCTTTCTCTCTTTGATTATAAATTGCGCATCAACGGCCAGCTAGGCATTCAGCGCAATAACCTGCTAAATACAAGGAGTGAAACCACCAAAAGATTATTGGGAAATGGCAATATAAGTTTTCAAGCAAATGAAAAATTTGGGATTGATTTCACCTTCAACAGCATCAACATCAATCAGGAACAAGCCCGGATCAGATTCGCCGATTCTATCCGAATAGCCATGGTAACCAGGAGCTACATGTTGGGTCCTAGATGGATGTGGCTCAAAGACAGCACCCTGATTCAAACTTTGACAACATCGGTCAACTACCAGGAACTCAACGATCGCAATCCGTATACACGATTATATACCAATATGAAAACATGGTTTGCTCTTGCTCAATACAGCTACAGCATGCCGCTGAGAAAAACTACGTTGTCAGCAGGAATCAATTACAACATCATTGACTTACCCGAGCTAAGAACCACCAGAATGGGGGTAAGCATTGGCTATGACAAAAGCAATAAAGCCAATAGCCTCACAGTATCTTCTTCTCTTAGTTATAACCTTAGCTTTCTGGAATCCGGGCTGGACGGAAGTCTGGTTTCAGGCAATCTGACCGCATCCATAGTTCCCCTGAAAAGACACACCCTGCAAGCCGGGTTTAATATGCTAATCAACCATTCATCTCAATATGACAGTTACACAGAAATCATTGCTCAATTGACCTATGGTTATCAATTTCAATAACTACAAAATCAAATAAATATGAAAACAATCACTTCTACCTTTTTATTTTACTTTCTTGTCCTGTATGGACAAAACCTGAATGCGCTGAACATCACCATTTCACCACAGAATTTTAGTTGCGGAAGTTACATTGTACAAGTTCAAACAGCTTGTAGTTTTGATGGCATCCTTAATGCCAGCCTACCGGCAGGTCCGCTTGGCATTCAAGTCACAAATATAAGTCCTGTGGTTGCCGGCACTTGCACACTCAGCTTGTTGGTGGAACCGGGTGCCCCTGAAAACACCGATCTTATTTTTGAAGTAATAAGCAGCAATGACCCAACAGGCTGTGCCCTCGCCGGGCAAACCCAAATTGTATCTCTGGTGACAAACTGCGCCTGCAATCTGGCGATAGAAGCTGAATTCAGTGATGAATCGTGTTACCAGTGTCAAAACGGAAATATTGATTTAATTATCTCCAATGGAAAAAATCCTCAATATTCATGGTCTAATGGATCGAATAATGAAGATTTAGAAAACCTTAGCCCCGGCAATTATACAGTTACTATAACCGATGGCAGTGTATGTGAAGCTACTGCCAATTTCACCATTGATCCTTATATTTGCAGCGGTTTCAATATTTTTGCAAGTCAGCAGGAAAATAATTGCGCAGGTGGTCAATCAGCTTCTTTGCAAATCGAAGGCCTCAGCAATATGAGCAGCTCCTTTAGCGTAGCCTGGAATACAGGCTTAAATACCTTTGCCATAGATAGTCTTACTGAAGGAACTTATTCAGTTATAGTGACCGACAACGACTTTTGTACAGAAACCGCAACATTCACCCTCACAGATCCACCAGCTATTGTGGCAGCTGGTCAAAGCATAACCAACTTCAGCAATCTTACCCAAAACGGTATGATTACCATTTCAGCCAATGGTGGTACAGGAAACCTTATCTATGAAATTCTGGATGGAAATACTGTGTTTGCTCAAAACAATACAGGGATGTTTGGCAACCTTACACCGGGTTGTTATTCGGTAAAGATTATAGATGGCAATTTATGTTATTTCGAAATCCCAAATCTCTGTGTTGAATTGGAGTGCCTTCCACTTACCATTCATACTACTGTCTCAGATGAAAGCTGCAGCGGTTTTGTGGATGGAAGTATCGTTGTTGATTCCTTGTCATCCGGTATCTCTGCCTTTACCTGCGAATGGAATACTGGCCAAAATACAAATGTGATAGATTCTTTAAGTCCCGGCAATTACACAGTGATCGTTACTGACAATTTTGGGTGCGAATCCAATGGCTCCTTTGCTGTGGGAGGTGTACTACCCATAAGCATTATCATCGACAGTATTCAGGCGCAAACATCAGCCGCTGCCGGTAGCATTTTTGCCAATGCTACAGGAGGACACGGGAACTTTCAGTATTTGTTGTTGCAAAACAATGATACGATAGCTGTTCAGACGAATGGTACTTTTACCGGACTCAATGCGGGATGTTACCAAATGATAGCTGAAGATCCTACAGGGTGTTATACTGAAATAAATGATGTATGTGTAGGTTCCACAACCTCCAACAAAGATTGGCTCTGGGAAAAAATGAACATTTACCCCAATCCGGCCATGGATGCCGTGCATTTTTCTCAAGACATTCCTTCTGCCACGGTCATTGTTATAGGAACAGATGGCAAAATTTGGTTAAACATGCCATTCAGCCAGCGAATGGATGTTGGGCAGATCCCAACAGGAACTTACATTGTGCAAATTAAGGATGGCGACCATCTCTGGAATCAACTTCTGGTCATCAACCGATCTTAAAACCCGTTTGACGGTTTTGTAGTCTGTAGCCCCGGCTCTTTGAGTTCGGGGCTTTTTTTTTCAGTGATTTAATATCGGAAATTAAGATAGAAATGACACCCAAATATTGAAAATAAATACAATAACCTTTATATTGGAACAAAATATTTTTGGCTTTGCATCAATATTTAATTGCCTTTTGCGTCTGGATGTTGGCTTCAGCAACCCTCGTGGCTCAAACTCCGGTTTTTGAAACCTATTCCCTGGGTTTTGTATACAATACTGCACAACACCCTCTTTGCCTTACAGATATGGATGGAGACCTCCGCGATGAATTGGTAAGGGTAGGCACAGATGGTCTTTACATTGATTATTTTGAAGATGCCGATGCCCGATACACCCGCAGGATTGAGATACCCTCTTTGAACTTACCTAAATGGAGCATCTGTGCGGGAGATCTGGATGGCAATGGCTTCATTGATTTTCTTTTGGGAGGAGACAAAAAAGCATCTGCACTTATTCAACATGGCAGGACTTACAATCAACAAATTGCCAATGGGCAACTGGTCAGCCAACGTACCACCTTGCACGATATTGATAACGATGGAGACCTGGATGCCTTTGTCTGCAATGACGAGGGTGCGTCTTTGCTCTACAAAAACAGGGGCGACGGCATGCTGGAGGATGGTAAAAAAATTCAAGGATTTTCTGAATTAGCAGGCAATTATTCTGCCATATGGACTGACTACAATAATGATCGGCGCATTGATGTATACATTTCTAAATGTTTAGCAGAAACCAATGTCAACGACCCCCGTCGCATTAACCAACTTTATAAAAACATGGGAGACGGATCCTTTATCGAGGTGGGCAATACAGCAGGCCTGGCAGATTCTGCGCAAACATGGACAACGGCCTTTGAAGATTTCGATAATGATGGAGACATGGATGCCTATGTGGTAAATCACGACATCAGCAACCGCCTGTTTAGAAATAACGGAGATGGTAGCTTTACCAATGTAATAGCCCATTCCGGCCTGATTGCCGATGACTTTACGGCTTTTGAACTTAATACTGCGGATCTCAACAATGATGGTTATATAGATATAGTGACTGATCAAAAAACTTCTCTTTTTCTGGGAAACGGAGACTTAACTTTTCGACCCGTTGACTCACCGGTAAAAGCCGGTGCCATGGGCGATGTAAACAACGATGGCTTCCTGGACCTGGCCAAGGGCAGAAATTTGTGGGTGCAGCAAGCCAATGAAAATCACTGGATCAAATTTAAATTAAATGGCATTCAAAGTAATTTAATGGGCATTGGCGCTTGGATTGTGATTTATACCAAAGACCAAATCCAGCTTCGGGAACTCAGGGCCGGGCAAGGATATGCCGCCATGTCGAGTCTGCAAGTACATTTTGGACTTGGCTCAAAAGCATCCATCGACAGCGTACTTGTTTATTGGCCGTCCGGTCTTATCTCAAAGCTAAAGACACTCAAAAGTGATGCCCTTTATGAAATCACAGAATGTGCCGGAGAAACCATTGCCCAAAAGCCAATGGATGTGGATACCTTGATATGCGAAATTCCCATGCTATTGTCAGCTTCAGGCATTCAAGGTAAGTTACTTTGGTCGCAAGGAGACACCAGCAATACGATTGCCGTAAACCAGGCAGGTATTTATACTTTATACCACAAAAAGAACACCAATTGCTGGCAGCCCATCATTCGTTACCGTGTTCAAAATGAAAATGATTCGCCACCCGTTTTTTTGCGGGATTCCATTGCCTCCGTAATATGCAATGGAAGTGAGGCGAGGGTGCCCTGGTATGCTGATGGTGATGTAGTAGCATCCTCAGTTTGGGAAGGTAAAAAATATTTAGCCATTACTTCACCCGGTGTTTATACCATCGAAAAAACGCTGCATTGTGCATCCGGTCAACCATTATATGATACATTGACGGTGGACTTCGTGGATGTGGAAAAACCTACCCTGGATTCCATTCAGTGGCCAGCTGATTCCATCACTTTCTATAGTTCAGCCAACAATACACTTTGGTACAAAGAATTTGACGACATACAGCCGCTTGCGGAGGGCAGAACCTATACGGGAGCCCTGTCTGTCCTTTTTAATAAAATATTTTATGAAGCGTATGCCCAGCTTCCACAACCTATGCAAAGTGCAGGCAGGAAAACGGCAATAGGAGCGCTCGCTACTTTCCCCCACAAAGACATGTACTTCACGATCCATGAAGACCTTATTTTACATAGCATTGATATGTATGTGCTGAACAAAGAAAATGAAGGCACGCGAAAAATTACGATAACCACCCATGAAGGGAATATACAGACTGCTGTATTTCCATTGCTGACAGAAGGCAAAAATACCGTACGTTTTGATGTGAATTTGTCACCCGGTAAATACACAATAAACTGTGACCGCAGCGACCAGGCAATGAATGCCGGAGATTACAATTACCCATATCCGCTTGGCGGCATAGGCAGCATAGATTCATGCTCGGGTAATGCCAATTTTTACCCCTATTTTTACAACTGGCAATTTTCAAGTCCGCCGCAAAGGTGTAAATCTGAAAGAAATATTTATACATGGCTGGCAACCAACGATGCAGAAGACAGCGATGGCATTGTTATTTATCCCAACCCCAGCCATGACTATATATTAGTTGATCATGGTAACCATGATATAATCTCGTATACCATTTTTCATTCAAATGGAAGAAACATGGCAGAAGGTATATTGCACGAGAAGGATGGCATAAATGTGACGGGTTTTTCACCCGGTGTGTATTTGTTGATATTAAAAACCAGCGAGGGAAAAATTATCGCAAAAAGGATTTCTATTTTTTAAATAAAATATCAACGATTTATATATAATTATTTTCATTAATACATATATGT